>CAYUFQ010000142.1:0-4500 GCA_964444045.1 uncultured Bacteroides sp. | reverse complement strand
GCAACCGCATCATCGAACTGACGCCCAACGGCATCATCGACAAGATGACGGAATATGACGACTATATAACCGACGAGCGAGTTCTGGCCGCCCGCGAACGCCTGTATGCTGCCGGCTGAACTGAGCGCACTGCTGCCTGCCGGCAGTGAACTGACGTCGGCCGAGCCGATATGCGGCTCGGGGAGCAACCGCGCGTATTGGCGGCTGCGCTTTGCCGGCGCCCCTGAGCTCATCGGCACCATAGGCACCGACCGCGATGAAAACGAGGCGTTTTTCTACCTTGCCGCGAAGCTGCGGCAGGGCGGAGTGAGAGTGCCCGAGGTGCTGGCCGTCAGCCCCGACCGGATGGCATATATTCAAACGTCGGGCGGCACAAAGTCGGTATTCGACTGCCCCGGGCGCGCCGACCTGGTAGGCAAAGCCATGCAGCTGCTTGCCAAGGTGCACTCCGTGGGGGGCATTGACTTCGGCCGCTGCTTCCCCGTGGCCGAAATGAACCGGCGGGCCATCATGTGGGACCTCAATTACTTCAAATACTGCTTTCTGAAGACCTGCCCGGGCATGGAGATTGACGAGAATGCGCTTGAAGATGACTTTGAACGCCTTGCCGGCATCATCCTGTCGTCGGAACCCCGCGGATTCATGGTGCGCGACTTTCAGAGCCGCAACGTGATGGTTGACGACGCCGACGAGCTGACCCTGATAGACTTTCAGGGGGGACGGCTCGGCCCGGCCCACTACGACGTAGCCTCCTTTCTATGGCAGGCACGCGCCAACTATCCCGAGCAGCTGCGCCAGGAGATGGTGAGCGCCTACTGCGCCCTGCGCGGACTCGACGAAGGGCGCTTCAGCGAGCGGCTGCCCTATTTCATAGTGATGCGGCTGCTGCAGGCGCTCGGAGCCTACGGATTCAGGGGGCGTATGGAGCGCAAAGAGCACTTTCTGCGCTCGATTCCGCCCGCACTGGCCTCGCTGCGCGGCATATTGCCCGGGCTCCCCACCCCGCTCGGCGCAATCCAGCGCCACATAGCCATTGCCAACTGACAATAAAAATTTCAAACCTTAAATAACCGAAAAACAATGTACACAACCGACAACCGAATCGTCATTACCCTCGACGCCGGCGGCACGAACCTGGTGTTTGGCGCCATGCGAGGCTGCGAGTATATAACCGAGCCGATTACCTATCCGGCCAATGCCCACGACCTCGACCTATGCCTCGACACCATGGTGAAGGGCTTCCGTCAGGTAATGGACTCACTCGAAGAAAAGCCGGTGGCCATCAGCTTTGCGTTTCCCGGCCCGGCCGACTATCCCAACGGCATCATAGGCGGCTACCTGCCCAACTTCCCTTCGTTTCGCGACGGAGTGGCGCTCGGACCGTTCCTGCAGAACGAACTCGGCCTGCCCGTGTTCATCAACAACGACGGCGACCTCTTTGCCTATGGCGAGGCCCTGTGCGGCGCCCTGCCCGAGATTAACCGCCGCCTTGCCGAGGCCGGCAGCGCCAAGCGCTACCGCAATCTGCTCGGCTACACGTTCGGCACCGGCTTCGGAGTGGGTGTGGTGGTGAACGGCGAGCTCAACCGGGGCGACAATTCGTGCGTGGAGACCTTTTGCCTGCCCCACAAGACCAAAGCCGGCATCATTGCCGAAGAGGGAGTGGCCGTACGCGCCATCAAGCGGGTGTATGCCGAGGCATCGGGCGATTATGCCCATAACTTCGAGCCCAAAGAAATATGCGAGATAGCCGACGGCAAACGCCCCGGCAACGTAGAGGCCGCCAGGAAGGCCTTCGCCGAGTTCGGCGAGATTGCCGGCGACTCAATGGCCATAGCCGCGCAGCTCGTTGACGGCATCATAGTTATAGGCGGAGGCATCACTGCCGCCCGCCACCTGATTCTGCCCTCGCTGCTGAAGGAGCTGCGCAGCACGCTCGCCACCATAGGCGGCGACGAAGTGCGCCGGGTGCAGATGGAGGTGTTTAACCTCGACGACCCTCAGGAGTTTGCCGCCTTTGCCAAGGGGAGCAAAAAGACCCTGACCGTGCGCGGCACGAACCTCACAGTTGAATACGACGAGATGAAACGCATAGGCGTGACCTTCTCGAAGCTCGGCGCGAGCCGCGCAATCTCGGCCGGCGCCTACGCGTTCGCCCTATCAAAACTCGATGAAAACAAAGAATACTGAAACCTATGGATAAAATAGCAAAAACCCCCCTGCGCTTCACCCCCTATCTGAAAAGCGTGATATGGGGCGGCAACAAGATATGTGAATACAAGGGCATAGCACAGCCCGAGCCCAATATCGGCGAAAGCTGGGAGATATCGGCCGTTGACGGCCACGTGTCGGTGGTCGAATCAGGCGAATATGCCGGAGCTACGCTCACCGGACTGATTGACCGCTTTGGCGCGCAGCTGCTCGGCGAGCGGATATTCGAGAAGTATCACGGCAGCTTTCCGCTGCTGGTCAAGCTGATCGATGCCAACGACAATCTGTCGGTGCAGGTTCATCCCGACGACGCCCTGGCCATGGCGCGCCATAACAGCCTGGGCAAAACCGAGATGTGGTATATCATTGCCACTGAACCCGATGCCCGGATTTATGCCGGCCTGAGCCGGGAAATCACTCCCGACGAATATGAGCGCAAAGTGGCCGACGGCAGTTTCACCGACGTGCTCGCCACCCACAGCTCCGCACCGGGCGACGTGTTCTTCCTGCCGGCCGGCCGGGTGCATGCAATCGGCGCCGGCAATCTGCTCGCCGAGATTCAGGAGTCGAGCGACATCACCTACCGCATATTCGACTATAACCGCAAGGATGCCGCCGGAAACACCCGCGAGCTGCACACCTCGCAGGCCAAAGACGCGATTGACTATACCGTGCACGACGACTATAAATCAGCGGCACCGGCCGCCACGACGGCCAATGCCGAAATAGTGAGCTGCAGCCACTTCACCGTGAACCGCCTGATAGTTGACGGCGAGATGACGGCGGAGTGCGACCCCGGGGCATTCACCGTGGTGATGTGCATTGAGGGCAACGCCACAGTGGAGTGTGCCGACGGCGGCGCCACCCTGTCGCAGGGTCAGACCATACTGATTCCGGCGGCGGCCGCACGGCTTACCGTCAAGGGCCGGGCCACACTGCTCACCGCTCAGCCCTGACGGGATTGTTCAGGAAATCCTCATAAGCAAGCCGGATTCCGTCGGTGAGTTCGGTTTTGTAGGTCCAGCCGAGCCGCGTGGCCTTCGACACGTCGAGGAGCTTGCGGGGGGTGCCGTTGGGGCGCGATGTGTCCCAGAGAATCCGCCCCCCGTAGCCCACGACAGAAGCCACCAGCTCGGTCAGCTCCTTTATGGTCAGCTCCTTGCCGGTGCCGGCATTGACGGTTTCGTTGCCGCTATAGTTATTCATCAGGAACACGCAGAGGTTGGCCAGATCGTCGACATACAGGAACTCGCGCAGCGGAGAGCCGTCGCCCCAGCAGGTAACTTCGGGCAGCCCCTGCACCTTGGCCTCGTGGAAGCGCCTAATCAGGGCAGGGAGCACATGGGAGTGCTCGGGATGATAGTTATCGTTAGGCCCGTAAAGGTTGGTGGGCATCACCGAGATGAAATCGGCGCCATACTGGCGGTTGAGATACTCGCAATATTTCAGTCCGCTGATTTTGGCAAGCGCATAGGCCTCGTTGGTCGGCTCGAGCGCCGAAGTGAGCAGGCATGACTCGGTCATAGGCTGCGGAGCCAGGCGCGGATATATGCACGAGGAGCCGAGAAACTCCAGCTTGCGGCAGCCGTTGCGCCATGCGGCGTTGATGACGTTCATCTCGAGCATCATGTTGTCATACATGAAATCGGCCGGCGCCGACCGGTTGGCGATTATTCCGCCCACCTTTGCCGCGGCAAGAAACACGTAGTCGGGTCGCTCGGCGGCGAAAAAGTCGTTGACGGCCCGCTGGTCGGTCAGGTCAAGCTCGCTGTGGGAGCGGGTGATTATATTACAGTATCCCTGACGCTTCAGCTCACGCACTATGGCCGAGCCGACCATACCCCGATGGCCGGCTACGTAGATTCGGGCATCCTTCTCCATCATTTCACTATTCCCTTCTCAAGATACTCTTCAAGATTCATCTTCACCGTCTCGCCGGCGCGTTCGGCGGCAACCTTGGCCATGTCGGAGTCGACCATCAGATTTACAAGCTGCTCGAACGACGTTTTTTCCGACGGATCCCAGCCGAGCTCGTTGCGGGCCTTGGTAGGGTCGCCCCAGAGGTTGACCACGTCGGTGGGCCGGTAGAAGTCGGGCGACACCTCTACGAGCACCCTGCCCGTCTTCACGTCTATCCCCTTTTCATGCTCGCCCTCGCCCTCGAAGCGGAGTTCGATGCCCGCACGCCTGAAGGCCAGCAGGCAGAACTCGCGCACGGAGTGCTGCTGGCCGGTGGCAATCACATAGTCCTGCGGCTTGTCTTGCTGAAGTATGAGCCACATGCACTCC
>CAYUFQ010000141.1:0-4554 GCA_964444045.1 uncultured Bacteroides sp. | reverse complement strand
TTTTACTGAACAAATTTGCGGTGTTTTGCTGAACAAATTTGCGGTGCCTTACTGAATGAATTTGCGGAGGGGGAGGAGGGTGAGGAGGCGCAGCAGGGTGTAGAGGCCTACCTGGAGGGCCACGATGAGGGCCGATGCGGGCACGTCGATGCGCGTGGCGGCGAAGAGGCCGCCGACGCATCCGGCCACCGACACCGCTATGGCGGCGATTATGATGGTGCGCAGCCGCTTGCAGAAGAGTTCGGCGGTGAGCGTGGGCAGGGTGAGCATCGATAGCAGGAGCATGATGCCTACGCAGCGAATCATCAGCACGATGCCTATGGCGATGAAGAGGGTCATGAGCCCGTTGTAGAGCCACGTGCGCACGCCGGCCACGCGCATGAAGTCGGGGTCGAAGGCGCAGGCGGTGATGCGGCGGAAAAACAGGGCGTAGTATATGCCGAGCAGCAGGGTGTAGGCGGCGAAGATGCGGATGTCGGCCAGGGTAATGGTGAGTATGTTGCCGAACAGGAATGAGTTGAGCTCGGGCACCGCTCCCGGGGTGAGGAACACGAATGTGACGCCTACGGCCATGCCTGCGGCCCACACTACGGCTATGGCGGAGTCTTCGCGCATGCGTCCGCGCGAGCCGAGCCATTGCACTCCGAGGGCTGAGGCTATGGCGAATATGGTGGCCATGCCTATGGGCGACCATCCGAGGAAGTAGCCGAGCCCGAGGCCGCCGAAGCAGGAGTGGGTTATGCCGCCGCTGATGCTGACGAGGCGGCGCGTCACTATGTAGCTGCCGAGCAGGCCTCCGCCGATGCTGAGAATCAGCACTCCGAGCAGCGCGTTGCGAAAAAAGGTGTAGCCGAGCAGGTCAAGCATCGCAGGGGCAGCTGTCTATGGCCTCGGAGTCGGGCGTCGGAACCTCCTGCAGGGTGAATCCGGCATTGCGCAGGTGGCGCCAGAACATCGGGTAGGATTTGCTCACCACTTCCGCGTCGTTGATCTGCAGGCCGGGGAAGAAGAGGGCCGCCGGGGCGAAGGCCATGGCCATGCGGTGGTCGGCGTAGGTGTTGATGGGTTCGATTTCGTCGGCGGTGTCGAATCGGGCGCCGAGCCAGCGGAGTTCGCCTTCGGAAGGGGTGTCGGTTATGAATCCGAGTTTGCTCAGTTCCATCTGCAGGGCGGCTATGCGGTCGGTTTCCTTGATGCGCAGCGATTCGAGCCCCGACAGGCGGAATGGGATTGCGAGCAGGCAGCAGGTCACTGCCAGGGTCTGCGCCAGGTCGGGGTTGTTGCCGAGGTCGACTCTCAGCTGCGATCCGGCGTCGGGGGTGAGCTGCAGGTGCAGGTCGCCGTTGGCGTCGAAGTGGCTTTCAAGTCCGGTCACTTCAAAGAGGCGGCCCACTGCCGAGTCGCCCTGGAGCGACCGTGGGCGCAGCCCGCGCAGGGTGATTGGTTCGCAGCTCACGGCCGCTATCTCAAACCAGTAGCTTGCGGCGCTCCAGTCGGCCTCGATGGGGGGCAGGGTGGGGGAGTAGGTTGCGTGGGGCACGCGAATGGTGGCCGTGTCTTCGTTGAAGTCGCACTTCACTCCGGCCGACTCCATCAGGCTGAGGGTCATGGTGATGTAGGGGAGCGAGGCTATGTTGCCGCGCAGGTGGAGGGTGAGGCCGCGCTGCATGGCGGGGCCTGCCATGAGCAGCGCCGATGCGAATTGCGAGCTGACCGATGCGTCGAGGCTCGCTTCGCCGCCTTCGAGCATGCGCCCTTTGATGTGCAGCGGCGGGTAGCCTTCGGCTCCGGCATATTCAATGTCGGCGCCAAGCGAGCGCAGGGCGTCGACCAGCGGCGCTATTGGGCGGCAGCGCATGCGCTCGGAGCCGTCGAGCGTCACTTCGCGTCCGGGGCTGCAGGCAAAGTAGGCGGTGAGGAAGCGCATGGCCGTGCCGGCCGCGCCTATGTTGATGTGGGCCGACTGCGATGTCAGGGCGGCGAGCATGGCGTCGGTGTCGTCGCATTCGGCAAGGCGCTCCGGGCGGGCGGCGCCTGGGGTGAGGGCCGATATGAGCAGCTGGCGGTTGCTCTCGCTCTTGCTCAGCGGCAGGTCAACGGGCGCTTGCGTGAGCTCCTCGGGCGGAAATATCCTGAATGTCATTATCTGGCGATTTTCAGCGTGTGGTTGCCGGCGCTGACAATGTAGACTCCGGCCGGGAGGTCGCTGAGGTCGAATTCGCCGCTGTCGCCGCTCATCACCGTCCGTCCGGCCGAGTTGCGAATCATGGTGAACTCCGCGCCGCTCACTTTCAGCGATTTGTTCGTGCGGTCGTAGCTGATTTCGGGGCGGTTGGCGCTGACCGACGTGATGGCCGAGCCGTCGGCGGGCTTCACGGTGAGCTTATCCATGCAGAAGTAGCCGGGGGTGTTCATGCCCCACGAGCCGCTGTCGGTGCTCTGCATGGTGAAGTAAATCTCGTTGACGGCGCCCAGGGGGGTCAGGTCCACGTATTTCCAGCCGCGGTTGATGGTCAGGTCGCCGTTGGCATACGATGCGAGGCTCACCGTCAGCGTTTTCTCCGTTTCGCCGTCGGCTCTCGACGAGGGGGCGACGCCGTGGAAGGTCAGGGTGAAGTCGTCGCCGTTGTTGAACGCGCGCGCAAAGGCGTCGCCATATTCAATGCAGTAGTAGGGGTAGCTGGTCAGGTTGACGTAAACGCCCTGCGGCTCATAGGTCTTGCCGTCGGTGAACGTCATGTCGATGGCGCGTTCGGCCATGAAGAAGTTGTAGTAGGCCACCATGTAGGGCACGTCTTTGCTCACCACCGGCGCGCCGTATTCATCGAGCTTTATGCTGCCGTCGGCGTTGAGCACTATGCCACCCTTGGCCATGTTGCTCCACTGCTGGGTCATGGTGTTCTGCGGCCGGGTGTTGTCGGCGGAATTCGATGCCGTGAAGCCCCACCATGTCTGCCATTCGCCCATGGCGCTGTGGACGAACGAAAACACCTGGCTGTCGATGCTGGTCAGGTTTTCGTCGAATGTGCCGGTCCATGAGCCGTTGTCGGGGTCGAAAGTCAGCGGGGTGGTTGCTTTTGTCAGGTCGAGGGTGATGAGGCCGGCGCCGTTGTCGGCTTGTGCGATGCCGCCGAACAGTAATACGCCGCAGAGCGGGAGCAGGGCTTTTTTCATAGGGGTGAATAGTGTTTGATGTTGATTTTTTCAGGCTACAAAGATACGCATAATAACCCTAACGGGCAAAATTTGACAATAAATGTTGCGGGCCATGCGTTTTTGAATCAGAAACCGACATGAACAAGATGGAATGAAGGACGCTGCCGAAATAATGGAGCGGAAGGGCGTGAAGCCGACGTCGAACCGCATTCTCGTGCTCAACGCTCTGCTTCAGGCCGCGCACCCCGTGAGCCTGTCGGAACTCGACGCGATAATACAGACGATGGACCGGTCGAGCATATTCCGCGCGCTCGGCGTGTTTCTCGGCGCCGACATAGTGCATGGCATCGAAGACGGCAGCGGCTCGCTGAAGTATGAGGTGTGTCATGCCGGCGAGCATTGCTCCATAGCCGACATGCACGTGCATTTTCACTGCGAGGAGTGCCGCACCACCTTCTGCTTCGAGTCGCTGCCCGTGCCCGGGGTGAGCCTTCCGGCCGGTTTTGCCGCCCATTCGGTTAACTATATGGTCAAGGGGCTCTGCCCCAAGTGCGGCAGGCGCAAGTCCACCCGTTGAGAATCAACAGTAAAACCAACAGATACCTGACACATTATGCAAAGATTCGTGAAAACGCTGCGCCTCGTTGATGATCCCGAGGCCATAGCCGACTATAAGAGAGTGCACGACGGGATATGGCCTGAGATAGTCGAGGGCATCCGCTCGGTAGGCATATCGACTATGGATATTTACCTGCTCGGCAATCTCGCCGTGATGATAATGGAGGTAGCCGACGGCATTGATGCCGACGCGGCCATGAGCCGTCTGGCCGGGTTGCCGCGCCAGGAGGAGTGGGAGCGATACGTGGCGAAATTCCAGCAGTGCCTGCCCGACGACACCTCGGCCGGCAAGTGGAAGCCGATGGAGTGCGTTTTTCGCCTCCCGTAATTTCTTCAATTCAAAAAATTGAGCTATCTTTGCGTCAAAGAACCAAAATTATTGATTTCAGCAAATTCATCCGATGAAAAACTATCCGAAAATCGGCATTCGTCCGACCATCGACGGCCGCCAGGGCGGCGTGCGTGAAAGCCTTGAAGAAAAAACAATGAGTCTGGCCAAGGCAGTGGCCGACCTTATCAGCTCGAATCTGCGTTATCCCGACGGCACGCCCGTTGAGTGCGTGATTGCCGACGGCACGATAGGCCGTGTGGCCGAAACGGCTGCCTGCGCCGAGAAGTTCGAGCGCGAGGGGGTGGGCGCCACCATCACCGTGACCTCCTGCTGGTGCTACGGCTCTGAAACCATGGATATGAACCCGCATTGGCCCAAGGCCGTGTGGGGCTTCAACGGCACCGAACGCCCCGGCGCCGTTTATCTTGCCGCCGTGCTTGCCGGCCACG
>CAYUFQ010000140.1:0-4613 GCA_964444045.1 uncultured Bacteroides sp. | reverse complement strand
TTTGATTGATTTGATTGATATTTTTGATTGATTTATTATGTAGTTGCTTGTGTATGGACATGACGGAAGGCGCCCGGACGGATGCCCGGACGGCCATAATCAGGTCGGAATTCAGGGGTACAGACTATCTGCGCACGCTGCTCACGCGCGCATAGGGGGGGGTAATTAGCAGTCTGTCAGTGTGTTGCAATTTCGTATCAGTAAAATATGGGTTGGAACTGATTTGCAAATATACTGATTTTATTTCACATAGCCCATGTTTTTGCAAAAAAAATTCCAATGAGCTTGCCGAGCGAACATGATTTGCGTGGGTGAGAAATTATTTGTAGCTTTGTAGGGCATTACTTTCAACTATCTTAACCCCTCAAACACCATGAACAGCCAGGATAAGCAAACGTTGGCGGCCAAAGGCATATCGGCCGAACAGGTTGAGGCTCAGCTCAACCGCTTCAAAACCGGATTTCCGGAACTTCAGATAGTAGACTCGGCCACAGTGGGCCACGGCATCATGCGCCTGTCGGCCGAAGAGCAGAAGGCGGCTGCGGCCCGCTGGGAGCAGTATCTCGCGCAGGGCGGCGAAGCCTGCAAGTTCGTGCCGGCATCGGGGGCGGCATCGCGCATGTTTAAGGCGCTGTTTAGCTTCGTCGACGGCCCCGATGCAGAGCCGGCTCCGGGCTCGGACGTGGCGCAGGTTATCGACCGCATAGCCGACTTTGCTTTCTTTCCCGAGCTAAATGCCGTATGCCTCGCCGCCTATGGCAAGTCGGTGGCCGAGCTCAAGGCCGAGGGCAAGTGCAAGGAAATCATCTCGGCCATAATTCTCGGCACCGGACTCAACTACGGCCAGCTGCCCAAGGGGTTGCTGCTCTTTCACTCCTACGGGTCAGGGGCACGCACCCCGCTCGAGGAGCAGATTGCCGAGGGGGCGGCCACAGCAGTGCGCCCGCGCGGCACCCTGCATCTCCACTTCACCGTCAGCCCCGACCACCGCAAGCTCTTTGAGCGGAAACTGGCTGAAACAGTGCCTGCCGCCGAGGCGAAATATGGCATAAAGATTCAGGTTGAGCTCTCCGAACAGAAAAAGAGCACCGACACCATAGCCGCCAATCCCGACGGCACGCCTTTCCGTCAGGCAGACGGCTCGCTGCTGTTTCGCCCCGGGGGCCACGGCGCTCTGATCGAGAACCTCAACGACATCAGGTCGGCGGTTGTATTCATCAAGAACATCGACAACGTGGTGCCCGACGCCCACCGCGCCTCAACTATTGAGTGGAAAAAGATTCTCGCCGGCAAACTGATTGAGATTCACGACTCGATAGCGCAGTATATCAACGAACTGCGCGGCGGCAACTGCCCGATTGAACGCCAAAGGGAAATCATCGCCTTTATGCACGACACCCTGCAGGTGCGCGACCCGCGGATGAAGACCCTCTCCGATGCCGACCTCGAAGGCTTCCTGCTCGAAAAGCTCAACCGCCCGCTGCGCGTGTGCGGCATGGTGGTCAACGAAGGCGAACCGGGCGGAGGCCCGTATCTGGCAGTGAATCCCGACGGCACCTCGTCGCCCCAGATTCTCGAGAGCCATCAGATTGCCCCGCAATACAAGGAGCTGATGGCCAAGGCCACTCACTTTAATCCCGTCGACCTGGTGTGCTACATTCAGGACCCCGACGGCAAGCCCTACGACCTGAGGCGCTATGTTGACCATGCCACCGGATTCATCTCGTCGAAGTCGGCCCATGGCCGCGAGCTGCGCGCCCTTGAGCTGCCCGGCCTGTGGAACGGCGCCATGAGCGACTGGAACACCGTGTTTATCGAAGTGCCGGCATCGACGTTCAACCCCGTCAAGACCGTCAACGACCTGCTCCGCCCCGCCCACCAGCCCGAATGAGAGCCACGCAGCTCTATATCTCAGCTAAATTCTTAGTTTACAATGCGCAATGCTTCGGCGGCGAACTGCCGCCGGTTGCATTGCGCATCAGCCATGGCGCGAGCCGTCTGGGCTCCTTCAGCTTCGACCGCCGGCATCCCGCCGAAAGCCGCCGGATAAGCATCTCCGACCGGTTCGACATGACCGGGAGTGAGCTTGACGACGTGTTGATTCACGAGATGATTCACTATTATCTCCACCTGAAAGGAATGGCCGACCCGACGCCCCACGGCCCCAACTTCCGCGCCATGATGGAGCGCATCAACGCCACGCATGGCCGGTCGGTCAGCATCCGCACCCGGCTCTCGGCCGAAACGCGCCAAACCGGGGCGCGCCCACGCCTCAACCTGATTGCGCTGCTCACGCTGAGCGACGGCACGCGCGGCATGGCCATTTGCGGCAAGGGGAGCGCGGCACGGCTCCACGCCGCCTTCCGCCGCTCGCCGAGAGTGAGGCGCATCGAGTGGTTCAGCAGCCGCCACCCCTTCTTCTCGGCCTACCCGCTGCTGCGCACCCCCAAATACTTCGCCCTGCCCCCCGACCTCCCCCTCACCTCCCAGCCCCCAATAAAAATCTAAAGGCCTATTGACATGCATTGGAAAAATGCGTAATTTTGCAGCGCATATCACCTGCTGAAGTCCGCTATGGATTAAGCGGGCGTGAGGCAGACATAATAATATATTAAAAGCGTTTATCAGGCGCTCATTTGGCACACAGAAATCTGGAAAATTTCATTCAAGGTCAAATGATGCAGTGATGGATGCCTTTCGTTTGTGTATATCATTTGATGTCCACATAACTTGCGTGAGGCTCTAACTGCTCGTTTCATCTTGAAAGGCATTCCAGAGCCTCTGTGTGTGAGACGGGCATAAGATACAGACTCTCACGCTTTTATCATTTCACAACTAATGCCGACGAGGGGAGGACCGAGGCTACTGACCAATTACATTATGATAGCAGTTCAAGACGCACTTAACGCAATCGACAAAATGCCTGCCGAATTTGACTCTCACGAGTTCATTCTGTGTTTCCTCAATCTTTACCCGCGCTCATATGGCGAACTTCTTGTTGCTCACAATCGCGTACAAACCGCTCACGCCGAGATTGCCAATTTTCTCCGCAATAATTCAGCGGAATTAGGAATAACAAAGAAAGGGGAAAGAGTTTCTCCCGACATCTTCGGCAACCTTACGGAATGTGCTTTATGGACAAAATCAGACAAATGAAAGAGGAAATGACTACTGATACCCCTTCGGATGAGCCAAGCGTAAAGAAATACTCAAGTCTTGGAGATAATGCCGCAGAAGCCATTCTGGCATTCATTGCCTACTTTCTCCTGTTTATCGGTATAATCACGCCAGTAATAATTGGAGTATTGCTTATAATAACTGACGACGATTTACTCAATATAATCGGATGGATAGTCATGATAGCAGGAATAATTCCACCACTGATTAGTTGGGCAATCCTTATGCTTTTCATAAACATATCCAACAATACCCGCCAAATAAAGCATCTGCTTCAAGAAATGCGATAGTCAAAAAAAATGGCTGACTATCCAGGAAGTTACCCGAAGGGTTAATCCGCTTATTAGCCAGGGGTTGTGCGTCAGCACTACCCCCGGGCAGGGGGCATCAGACAGGAATCTGAAAGATTCTTCTTCAGCACTACGGGAGAATCTTTGCAGATTCCTTTTACCCGGATTCGATTCCGGGGGTAGTGCTGACGCACAACCCCCGGCTAATAGGTGGAAGCAACCCTCCGGGTTGCCGTTCAGACGCGCAACGGTCAGTCGAAGATGTTGTCGACGGTGGGGTCGTCGGCCGAAGTTTCGGTGAGGATGCCCACGTCTTGCTCCTCGCAGAGGTCAATCCGGTCGGGGAACTCGAATTTCGACGACTGGCTGTAGGAGAGCGTCGGATCATCGTAGACCTTCTTCATGAATTTGCCGAAAATAGGCAGTGCGGCGGCCGCGCCCTGACCGACCGACATACTGTTGAAGTGAATCGGCTTCTCCTCGCCGCCAACCCACGTGGCAGCCACGAGTTCGGGCGTGAAGCCCATGAACCAGGCGTCGGAGTTGGAGTTGGTGGTGCCGGTCTTGCCGCCCATCTGCGCAGTGAAGTTATAGGGAGCGCGACGCAGGCGGGCGCCCGTGCCGCTATCGACCACATTGAGCAGAATCGAGAGGATTTTCCAGTAGGCGCGCTCGGAAATCACCTCGGTTTGCTGCGGAGTGAACTCGGCCAGCACGTTATCGTTGGAGTCGGTGATGGTGGTGACAAACATAGGGTCGGAACGCATGCCACGGTTGGCAAACGCCGAATAGGCGGTGACCATCTCCTTGACCGACACGTCGCAGATGCCCAGGCAGAGCGACACCACCGGGTCAATCTTGTTGTTGATGCCGAAGGAGTGGAGATTCCGGGCAAAGGTGGCCGGGCTGAGCTGGTCCATCAGGCGGGCCGAAATCCAGTTGTTGGAGTTGGTGAGCGCCCAGCGCAGGTCTACCATCTCGCCTACGCGGGCCGAGCCACTGTTGCGCGGCTGCCATGCGCGGCCGTTGGCATCGTAGATCGTGGGCTGCTCGTTGAGGAATTCGCTGCAGGGGGTAAAGCCCTCTTCCATGGCGTAGGTGTAGAGCAGCGGCTTGATGGTGGAGCCAACCTGACGCCGGCCGGTC
>CAYUFQ010000139.1:0-4638 GCA_964444045.1 uncultured Bacteroides sp. | reverse complement strand
ATTTTCGACGAAATAGCCACCGGATTCTGGCACACAGGCCGCTGCTTCGCCGCCGAAATAGCGGGCGTGACCCCCGACATAATGCTCGTGGGCAAGGGGCTTACCGGGGGCTACATGACCTTGAGCGCGGCAATCACCACGAAAGAGGTGGCCGACACTATTTCAAACGGCGAGGCCGGAGTGATGATGCACGGGCCGACGTTCATGGCCAATCCGCTGGCATGCGCAGTGGCCATAGAGAGCCTGAAGCTGCTTGCCGAGCAGGATATGCCGGCAAGGATAGCCCACATCGAACGGATGCTGACGCAACTGCTCGAGCCGGCACGGAAACTCGCTTCGGTGGCCGAGGTGAGAGTGCTGGGCAATATCGGGGTGATAGAGATGAAAGAGCCGGTGAATGTGGGCGAATTTCAGCAGCAATGCGTCAGGCGCGGCATCTGGGTGCGTCCATTCGGCCGCAACGTGTACGTGATGCCCCCATATATAATTTCCGATTCAGAGCTGCAGACGCTCATAGAGTCAACAATCGACATATGCCGATGAGTTACTACACCGACAAACTGCAGCAGCTCGGGCAGAGCCACAATCTGCGTGCCATCCCGGCGGATTCAACCGGCTGGCAGGTCGTTGACCTGTCGGGCAACGATTATCTCGGCATAGCCGCCGACAGTCAGCTGCAGGCCGACTTCGTCAACTCCATGCAGGGGCGGCTGCCATCGTTCGGCGCATCGGCCTCACGGCTGCTCGCCGCCGGCCAAAAGGAGTTTGATGCCCTCGAGGCGCTGCTCGCGGAGCTATATGGCGCTCCGGTGCTGCTGTTTAACTCAGGCTATCATGCCAATTCGGGAGCCATTGCCGCGCTGGCTCGCGAGCGCACGCTCATTGTGGCCGATAAGCTCGTTCACGCAAGCATAATCGACGGCATGAGGCTATCGGGGGCGCCGTTCGAGCGTTTTCGCCATAATGACGTGGAGCATCTGCGCAAGATTCTCGACCGCAAGGCAAAAGATTTCGACCGCGTGCTGATAGTGTGCGAATCGGTTTATTCGATGGACGGAGACATTGCTCCGCTCGAGGCCATAGCCGAGGCAAAGACCCCCAATTCGCTGCTCTATGTCGACGAGGCGCATGCCTTCGGAGTGATGGGTAAGTGTGGCCTCGGACTGACTTGCGATATGCCCGGAGTAGACATCACGGTGGGCACCCTGGGCAAGGCGGCCGCATCGGTTGGGGCGTTCATAGTTTGCAGGCCGGAGGGTTTGCGCGAATATCTGCTCAACACCGCCCGTTCGTTCATATTCTCCACCGCCCTGCCGCCGGTTAACTGCGCGTGGAGCCGCTTTGTCATTGAGCGCATAACCGGCATGGACTCGCGGCGCCGGCATCTGCGCGAGCTCGCGCAAAAGCTCGGCCGCACCCTGGGCATTGAAAGCCCTACGCATATCCAGCCATATATCGTAGGGTCAAGCGCCCGCGCCCTGGCGCTCTCGGCCCGGTTGCTCGCCGGCGGCTATAAGGTGCTGCCCATACGCACTCCGACAGTGCCCCCCGGAACCGAGCGATTGCGATTCAGCCTTTCGGCCGCCATTGAGGCCTCTCAACTCGACGATTTGCATGAAGCTATCATATATTCAGAAAAATAATTCGCCGCGCCTGCTGCTGATTTATTCCGGATGGTCGGTCGATGCTTCGGCATTCGCCAACCTGACCTGTCAGGGATATGACATTGCCGTTGCGTGGGATTACAGCGAGCTGACCGAAGCGGAGCTGCCGGTGGAGTATGACGAAGTGGTGCTGATAGCATGGTCGCTCGGGGTCCATGCCGCCGAACTGACGGCCCGACACCTGCCGCTGACGCTCACGGTGGCCGTGAACGGCACTACGTCGCCCGTGAGCGACAGCGAAGGGATTCCCGTGCATATCTATGACGCCACTGCCCGTAACCTCTCGGAGCAGTCGCTGCATAAATTCCGCCGGCGAATGGGCGGAGGCCATCTTGCACGCGGCGAGCGCTCCATTGCCTCGCTTCAGGCCGAATTGCTGAACTTTCCTACCGAGCCGGCCGATTTTCGCTGGGATAGGGCCATAATTTCCGGTTCCGACATGATATTTCCGCCCCGAAACCAGCGCATGGCATGGCAGGGACGGACCGAGATATGCGAGATTGAAGGGCCGCACATGGTTGACTTTCAGAAGATAATCGATGCATACGTAATCAACAAGCCGCTGGTTGGCAAGCGGTTCGGCGCGCATCATGCCAGTTATGACGGCGAGGCCGACGTGCAGCATCGCATTGCCGAACACCTGTTTGAACTATGGCTGAAGCATGGATTGAACCCCGCCGGCAGCGTGCTTGAAATAGGAGTTGGAAGCGGCTATTTTACCGGATGCTACCGCAAAAAGTTGAAGCATGCGGAGATTACCCTGTGGGATCTCGCTCCGGCCGACGACACTGTAATGGCGGCAGATGCCGAGGTGGAACTGCCGAGGCTGACACGCGGCTACGACGTTATCGCATCGGCCTCGACGATGCAATGGTTCAACTCTCAGGCAGCCTTTCTCGGGCAGTGCGGCCGGGTGCTCAATCCGGGCGGTCTGGCCGTTATTTCCACGTTCGGCCCGCGCACTTTCGCCGAACTAACCGAGGCCGGAGCGATTCCCCTGCCCTACCTGCCTATGGAGTCGCTGCGCCGCATCATCCCCGACAGTCTTGAAATTCTCGAACTGCACCAGGGATTGATAACCAAAACGTTTGAAACCCCTATAGATGCCCTGCGCCATATGCAGGCCACCGGGGTGAACGCCCGCAAGGCAGGCTGCACGCCCCGGGAGCTGATTGCCCGCTATCCCCGGCGCGACGATGGCCGCTTCGGCCTCACCTTTCAGCCCATATATCTTATTCTCAGAAAAAGGAAATGAACAACGTAGTGTTTATAAGCGGCATCCACACCGATGCCGGCAAAAGTTACGCAACCGGCTGGCTGGCGCGCCGCCTGATGGAGCAAGGCAAGTCGGTGGCCACCCTGAAGTTTATTCAAACCGGCAATACCGGCTCGTCGGAAGATATTGAAGTGCATCGCCGCATCATGGGCATCACCCTACCCGAAGATGCCGAAGGCATCACCGCACCGCAGATTTTCTCCTACCCGTGCTCGCCGCAGCTCGCCGCCGAGATTGACGGCCGCGAAATTGATTTCAATGCCATCGACGAGGCCATAGCCACTCTGGCCGGGCGCTATGACCACGTGCTCGTGGAGGGTGCGGGAGGCTTGATGGTGCCGCTCAGCGATGACTTCTGGACCATAGATTATGTGGCCTCGCGTTGCCTGCCCGTATGCCTGGTGACCAACGGCACCCTCGGCTCGATAAACCACACCCTGCTTTCGTTCGAGGCCATAGAGCGCCGGGCCATTCCGCTCCACAGCGTAATCTACAATCAGTATTTCGACAGCAAAGACCGGCGGATAGCGGCCGACACCGTGGGATTCATCAGCCGCTACCTTCAGCGGCGCCACCCGTCCACGCCATTCCTGCTCTGTCCGGCCGTTGATTTCGAAAAAAAATCGTAACTTTGCGAGCGAATATGAGACGGCGAACTTTTTTTCTCGGCACCATGATGATGTTGCTGCTGGCTCCGACAGCCGGGGCGCAGCAACGCATAGCCTCGTCGCCTCAGAATTCGGCCGGAACGCAGCAAAGCAGCACTTCCACCTCTCCGAGCGAAAAGCGGATATGGAACGAAGCCATCTCGGCTCAGAGCGCATGGCGGGTAAGCGACGTGTTCGGCACCCGCACGGCGATAGAGGTAGACACCCTGATGGATAATTACGCCCAGAGCGTGGCCATCCCCTCGCTGCAATGGGGCTATGCGTCGGCCATCACCGGCAATCTCGGCTCAGAAGGCCGGTATATGAACTACTTCGATCGTCCGCTCCCCTCGGGATTCTTTTTCAACGACGCCCTCACCCCATTCATCCCGTCGGTTGAAACCACAAATTTCTACAACACCCGGGTGCCGATGACCCTGGCATCGTTCAATACCGGCGGCAGCAGCCAGACCACGCAAGACTGGCTGAAGGTGCGCTTCAGCGGCAACATCAACGCCCGGGCACAGATAGGCGGCTTTCTGAGCTATCTATATAGCAGGGGCATGTATGAGGCCCAGGCCGGAAAACACTTCAACTGGGGCTTCAGCGGCTCATATCTGGGCGAACGCTATCAGATGATGGCGATGTTTAACAACTGGTCGCCGCTCAACAAGGAGAACGGCGGTATCGAGGACGACCGCTACATAACCGACCCCGCCGCAGTGCAGGGCGGAAGCACGGCGGTAGACACCAAGCAGATTCCCGTTAATCTGCAGGATGCCCACAGCCATCTGATCGGCCACGAACTGTGGATGACCAACCGCTGCCGCATGGGCTTCAGGGAGTTCAACGAGGAAGACTCCACGATGACCTTCGTTCCGGTCAGCCAGGTGTTCTGGACATTCGACTTCCGCACTGAGCAACACCGGTTTGTCGACAGGTATGCGGGCGACAACGACTTCTTCGACAATACCTATTTTACCGATAATCAGACCTACGACGAAACCAAGCAGTGGAGCATGACCAACGCCGTGGGCATCGAACTGCTCGA
>CAYUFQ010000138.1:0-4663 GCA_964444045.1 uncultured Bacteroides sp. | reverse complement strand
CCACTCTCCACTCTCCACTTCTCCACTCTCCACTCTCCACTTCTCCACTCTCCACTCTCCACTTCTCCACTCTCCACCCTCCACTTCTCCACTCTCCACCCTCCACTCACTTCAGAGCGAGGCGATAATCAGGGCGTTGGCGTTATCGACCGCGCTGGTGTCGAGCGTCGACAGGTAAATCTGGGTGGTTTGCTCGCTGTCGTGGCCCAGGCCGTCGCTGATCACTCCGACGGGGATTCCCTTCGCTTTGGCAATCGAGGCCCATGAGTGGCGGCTGCAATAGAGCGTGAGCGGCATGTTCAGCCCGATATGGAGAGCCACCGTTTTCAGCCCGGTGTTGACCAGATATTGCTTCGTGCGGTATTGATTGTAGGTGGAGGTTGTGGCCGAAGTGATTATCGGCAGCAGATAGGGGCTGTTGTCGGGCTGATATTTGTTGAGAATAGCCTGCATTTCGGGTCTCCACTTCACAGTGAGCAGCTGGCCGGTTTTGCGGCGCCGGTAGGTGAGTTGACCGTTGCACAGGTCTGATTTCTTCAGATACGCCATGTCGATGAAACTCATTCCTCTGAGAAAGAACGACAGCATGAAGATATCGCGCGCATAGTCGGCTTTTGGGAATTTGCCGAGATTTACTGACTTTATCTTCTTCAGGGCATTGAGGTTTATGGCCCTCTTGGTGGTTTTATCCACTCCGGTATATACGTGGCGGAAGGGGCGGCGGTCGTCGGTCAGCCCCTTGTCGGTGGCGCGGTTATATACGGCGCGGAGTATTCGCATATGAAACGAAGTAGAGTTCGGAATCAGCCCCTTGCCGGTCAGGTGCGCCTCATATTCCTCCATCAGCTCGGAGTCTATCTCGTCAAACCTGATATCGTCGCCGTCGTAGAAGCGCCGGAATGAATTCAGCGCGGTGGTGTAGGTCTCGGCCGTGCGCCGTTTGCCGAGTTTGCGCAGGCGGGCTATCACCGTTTCCATGAATCTGAAAAACGACATATGTTGGTTCCGGCTGATGAACTCTTCGATTATCCTGTCGGGGGTGAACCCGGCGGGGCCGGCTGAGAGCTCGGCGATTATGCGCCTGAAGCGTTCGATGTCTCGTCTTATCTGTTCGCGCAGAGCTATCAGATGTTGCCGCCGGACGCTCCCCGGCGCTATTATCAGCGAGGAGGTGGCGGCGTCCCATTCCTCGGCAAGCAGCTTATAGCCCGAATTAAACTGACGCACGGTGCGGTTGTGGATAATCTGATAGTAGAGGGTGCCCTCGCGCCCGTCTGACGTAGATTTGCGGAATTTTACTTTGATTGAGCTCATGATTATTGAAAAGATGTTGGTTAAAAAAAACGTGAAGCAAAGTAAGAAAACTTAGGTCAGGTATATATGGGTGCAGATGCGGTATTTGGCGGTTAATGGATTTTTTCGTATCTTTGAGCGGCAAATGCCTTTTGAATATAGCATAATACCTATGGAAAATCTGACAGATTTATTTGTGCAATTGCTTGAAAGCCTCGGCAGCGTGGATTTGGCCGAGTCGGAGTTCAAGCGCATGATTGCCGATGATGACGGGCTGCACAGCCGATATCATGACTGGTGTGAGGAAAACGGCCACACGGAGCGCCGCGGATTCCTTGATTTTGCCGAAGAGTACATTGCCGAACAGAATTCGGTATGGGATACTTTGAGAGATGATTATGATGACAACTGACCGCACCCCGGGGCGGTTCATGGCGGAGTGGGAGCCTCACGACTCGGTGATGATTGCCTGGCCGCATCCCGATACCGACTGGAGCTATATGCTCGGGGAGGTGACGGAGTGCTATCTGCACATTGTCGGCGCCTTGCTCCGGGCCGGAGTGAAGGTGGTTGTGGTGGTGCCCGAGGCTTACGACCCCCGTATCGACGGCGTTCAGACTGTCTATGCCGACACTAACGACACCTGGGTGCGCGATTACGGTCCGCTGTCGCTCTCGGACGGCTCGCTGCTCGATTTCCGCTTCAACGCCTGGGGGCAGAAGTTTGCATCAAACTTCGACAATCAGGTGAATCGGGCGATTTTCGCCCGGAGCGGCCGGCTTGTTTCCAACAAGGACTTCGTGCTTGAAGGCGGTTCGGTAGAAACCGACGGAAAGGGCACGCTGCTCACTACCGCCTGCTGCCTGATGGCTCCTAACCGCAACGAGCCGCTGACCCGCGACGAAATCGAGGCCCGGATGCTTCAGCGCCTTAACTGCCGCAAGGTGCTATGGCTCGAGTGTGGCGCCCTTGAGGGCGATGATACCGACGGCCATATCGACACGATTGCCCGCATGGCGCCTGACAATACCATAGTCTACACCGTTGCCGCGCATCGCGCCCTGCTCGAAGCATTCACCGATGCCGACGGGAAGCCTTTCCGCCTGGTGAAGCTGCCGCAGCCCGACCCGATTGCCGACCCCGACGACGGTTCGGCGCTCCCGGCCACTTATGCCAACTATCTGCTGGCCGGCAATGCGGTGCTGATGCCCACCTACGGCCAGCCTGACAACGACGGCGAGGCCTGCCGCGCGATTCAGGCGGCGTTTCCCGGCCGCGAGGTCATTGCCGTAGATTGCCGCGCCCTGATCAGACAACATGGCTCGCTTCACTGCGCCACAATGCAATTTAACTCATGAAAATCGGATATATTCAACAAAGCAATACGGCCGACAAGGCCGAAAACCGCGCCCGCATAGCCCGGGCGGCAATGCTTCTCGCCTCGCAGGGCGCCCAACTTATCGTGAACCGCGAGCTGCACGACAGTCTTTACTTCTGTCAAACCGAAAACGTGGAGCTATGCGACCTCGCGGAGCCGATTCCCGGACCGGCCACCGAGTTTTATTCCGACCTGGCGCGTCAGACGCGCTGCGTCATCGTCACGTCGCTCTTCGAGCGGCGCGCGGCAGGGCTGTATCACAACACGGCCGTGGTTTTCGAGTCGGACGGAACGGTGGCCGGCAAATATCGGAAGATGCATATTCCCGACGACCCGGCATATTACGAAAAATTCTACTTCACTCCGGGCGACCTCGGCTTTGAGCCGATTCAAACCTCGGTGGGGCGCCTCGGCGTGCTCGTGTGCTGGGACCAGTGGTATCCCGAGGCCGCTCGCCTCATGGCCCTGCGTGGAGCCGAGCTGCTGATTTATCCGACGGCCATCGGCACCGAAAGCACCGACTCGCCTCAGGAGCAGGAACGTCAGCGCCAGGCATGGATTACCATTCAGCGCGCCCATGGAGTGGCCAACGGCCTGCCCGTGATTTCAGTGAACCGCACCGGCTTCGAGCCCGACCCCTCGGGTGCGACGGGCGGAATCAGCTTCTGGGGGTCGAGCTTCGTTTGCGGCCCGCAGGGCGAGATGCTGCACCAGTCGCCGGTCGATGCCGACGACGTGGCGCTGGTGGAGATAGATATGAAGCGCAGCGAGAACGTGCGCCGTTGGTGGCCGTTCCTGCGCGACCGGCGCATCGACGCCTACGGCGCACTGACCTCGCGGTTTCTCGACGATTGAACTTTCCGGGCGGTTGAAGTGTTGAGAAAGTATAAAAATTAATAAATATACTAATTCTCTAAAACACTACATTAACCGCTATGAAAAAATTTATTCTGTCTCTGATGTTGCTGCCGATGCTCGGTGTGTTCACTGCGTGCGATAACGATAGCGACGACCTTCCTGAAGTCGATATTGAAGTGGCCATGTCGGGTGGCGTGCAAAATCCCGATAACAATAAGATTTATGTGGAGCAGGGCACACCGCTGGTTATCGAGGGGATAACCGCAGTGTCGCGCAACGGCCATAAGACCACTCTCGGCCTTACCACCTACTACCTTAACGGAATTCCGCAGTTCCAGACGGTTACGGTGCCTTTCGGTGCTGAATTCGACACTGCCGACCTTGAACCGGGCGAATATGCCTTCCAGATTAAGACGTCGGTTTACCAGGTTGATAAATCAGCCGCGGTTTGCCTGCTGAGCTATGACCTGGTGGTCGAGGCTCCTCAGGGCGATAACTCAACCGACGTGCCCGGCCGCTCGATTATCCACCCCGACGACCAGCAACTGGCCGAACAGTAAGAGAGATACACACACGCAAACTGCTTCAGATAAAAAAAAGAGCCGCAATTCGCGGCCCTTTTTTTTATCGGGGGGTATGAGTGTCGGGGCGGGGATTAGAAGTGAGAGGTGCCGTCGAAGCAGTGGGTGCAGACTTTGCACTTGGGCAGGCCGATGCTCTCAATCAGCGTTTCGAGCGGGTTGAACTTCAGGGAGGTGAGGTTGAAGCGCTCGCGGATTTTCTCAACGAGGGTGTTGTAGCGTTCGGTGCCGGTGGTGGCATATTCGTCGAGGTGGGCGTTGGGGTCGCCTTCGAGCTCTTCGATTATGCGGCGGGTAATCAGCTCCATGTCGCTCTTTGACGAGGTGAAGCCCACGTATTTGCAGCCGTAGATCAGCGGCGGGCAGGCTATGCGCATGTGCACTTCCTTGGCTCCGGCCTCGTAGAACTCATGAACGTTGTCGTTGAGCTGGGTGCCGCGCACTATGGAGTCGTCGCAGAAGAGCACCCGCTTGCCTTTCATCATGGCGCTGTTGGGCACGAGTTTCATCTTGGCCACGAGGTTGCGCATCGTCTGGTTGGCCGGGGTGAACG
>CAYUFQ010000137.1:0-4715 GCA_964444045.1 uncultured Bacteroides sp. | reverse complement strand
ACCGTCTGGCCAAAACTGCCAGCAACGCCCTCACCGACATCGTCACCATCCTGCTCGGCATGACCGTCGGCGCCTCCACCCAGGCCTCGCAATTCCTCACGCCCCAAACCATCGGCATCTTTGCCCTTGGCTTCATGGCCTTCATCATAGCCAGCGCATCGGGCGTAATCTTCGTCAAGATTTTCAACCTCTTCCTCTCGAAAGACAAGAAAATCAACCCCCTCATCGGCAATGCCGGAGTCAGCGCCGTGCCCATGTCGGCCCGCATCTCCAACAACCTCGGCCTCGAATACGACCCGAGCAACTACCTGCTCATGCACGCCATGGGTCCGAACGTAGCCGGCGTAATCGGCTCGGCCGTCGCCGCCGGCGTCCTCCTCGGCTTCCTGTCCTGATTCCTCACTATAGAATAGAGCCAACCCTATCTCAACCCCTCGGCACAATCTCAGCCGAGGGGTTGATATTATCTAAATTTTTTTGTTGCAAAACATAAAGGATTGGGAGTCAGGGGGATTTGTTAAATTGTATTACATGGAGGTTAAAAGAGTGTTACAATGCGGTTACGGGGTCAACTATCTTGCAACTTTTCTTGTTTTCCTGTCAAACAAGCAAACAAGTCAACTGAACAATAACTCAAAAACAATACGACATCATGATTACAATCGATAATATCAACAAGCTCCACAACAAGTACAACACCCTCGCAGCTGCCGATGCCGACCTCTGCACCGAGCGCAATCTGAACGCGCTGATGATGTTTGCCCTCGACAGCGACCACATGGATTTCGACGGCGACTGCCTCACTCTGACCCAGGGCGCCGGTCCGCTGAAGAAAATCGAAATCGAGCGCATTGCCGGCGCCGAAGACCTTGGCAGCCACATGGCCATCATCATGCCCGCCTCGGTAATCTTCGTCAACAAGCAGTCCGGCGAAGCCCGTGTCTTCCTCGCCGAATAATAAACCAATCACCAATCACACATCCAATCTTCACATCAGAAAAAGCTGACTTTTACGGTATAGTGTTTTAGAGAGAGAATAATTTAAGTCATAAACAGAAGAACATCCTGTTAATGGAGGGAGCGGAACGGTCGAGATGACTAATCTGCTCCTTCTTGTCGTTGATGCGGATTTTTTTTCGTATATTTGCATATCGTAATCATCACATTATATTTCTGCAAACAAAACCATGAAAAAGTTAATTGCCTTTGCGCTGACAGCCGTGAGTCTGACCGCTCCGGCTCAGTCATTCAAGGAGTGGCAAGACCAGAACGTCAACGAGGTGAACCGCCTGCCGATGCGCACGCCTTTCGTGCCCGACGGGCAGAAGCGGGTGTCGCTCAACGGTCAGTGGAAGTTTAATTGGGTTGAAAATGCCGACCAGCGCCCCACCGGTTTTTTTGCCGTGGGGTTCGACGACTCGGCCTGGGACCGGATTCCGGTGCCGGGAATGTGGGAACTCAACGGCTATGGCGACCCTCAATACGTCAACATTGGCTATTGCTGGCGCAACGATTTCAAGAACAATCCGCCCGAGGTGCCTTCGGCCAAGAATCATGTGGGCTCGTATCGCAAGGCGATAGAGATTCCGGCCGACTGGAAGGGCGAGGAGATTATCGCGCATTTCGGTTCGGTGACGTCAAACATTTATCTGTGGGTCAACGGCAAGTTCGTGGGCTACAGCGAGGACTCGAAGCTTGAGCCTGAGTTTGACATAACCCGCTTTGTGACTCCGGGTAAGGATAATGTGATTGCGTTTCAGGTGTTCAGGTGGAGCGATGGCTCATATTTCGAGGATCAGGACTTCTGGCGCCTCTCCGGAGTGGCCCGCGACAGTTATCTGTATGCCCGCCCCAAGGGGATGCGGCTCGAGGATATCCGCATCACTCCCGACCTGGTTAACGACTATACCGACGGCACTCTCGGCATCGACCTCAAAACCAAGGGGAATCCCACCGTGGAGCTGAGCCTTGCCGCCCCCGACGGCACGGTGGTTGCCGCTCAGGCCGTGAAGGGGAGCGGCAAGACGGAGCTGAGCGTGGCCAATCCGCTGAAATGGACGGCCGAGACTCCGAATCTCTACACGCTGACGGCCACTGTGAGCAATGGCGGAAAGGTAATCGAGAGCATTCCCGTGAAGGTTGGCTTCAGAAAGGTGGAGATGAAAAACAAGCAGCTGCTGGTCAACGGCAAGCCCATAATCATCAAGGGGGTTGACCGCCATGAGCTCGATCCCGACGGCGGCTACGTGGTGAGCCGCGAGCGCATGCTCCAGGACCTCCGCATCATGAAGGAAAACAATATCAACGCCGTGCGCACCAGCCATTATCCGAATGATAATCTGTGGTATGACCTGTGTGACTCCGTTGGTATCTACGTAGTGGCCGAGGCCAATCTCGAGAGTCACGGCATGGGCTATGGCGCCGAAACCCTTGCCCTGCGCCCCGAGTGGGAGAAGGCTCATCTTGAGCGTAATCAGCGCAACGTGGCCCGCAACTTCAATCACCCTTCGGTGATAATATGGAGCATGGGCAACGAAGCCGGCGACGGCCCGAACTTCGAGAAGGTGTATAACTGGATCAAGGCCGAAGACCCCTCGCGCCCGGTTCAGTACGAGCGCGCCGGCCTCAACTACTGGACAGACATTTACTGCCCGATGTATGCTTCGCCCGACTGGGTGGAGAAGTATGCCGGCAATCCCGACTCCGACCGTCCGATAATTCAATGCGAATATAACCACGTGATGGGCAATAGCGGCGGCGGCTTCAAGGAGGATATGGACCTGACGCGCCGCGATGCGCTCAATCAGGGCGGCTTCATCTGGGACTTCGTTGACCAGAGCCTGCGCTGGCACAATGCCGACGGAGTGGAAATCTATGCCTATGGCGGCGACTTCAATCCCTACGATGCCTCCGACAATAACTTCTGCGACAACGGCCTCATCTCGCCCGACCGCGTGCCCAATCCGCATATGGCCGAGGTGGCCCATCAGTATCAGAGCATATGGGCATCGCCGGTCAATCTTGCCGAGGGGAAGATTGAAATTTATAACGAGAACTTCTTTACCGGGCTCGACAACTATCAGCTTCGCTGGACTTTGCTCCTCAACGGCAAGCCAATCGAGGCCGGAGCCATGGCGCTGCCCGCAATCGCTCCGCAGGCAAAGGCCGAAGTGACGGTGCCCTACGCTTTGCCCGCGTCATCGCAGGGCGAACTGATGCTCAACCTCGAGTTCGTAACTCTCCGCGAGTCGCAGCTCGTTCCGGCCGGCCATGTCCAGGCGCGCGTGCAGCTGCCGCTGAGCGAATATCAGTTTATTGCGGCGACCGACCTTGGCGTTGACACGAGTATGCCGCTCACTGTCAACGATAAGAATTCAAACCGCCTGATAATCAGCTCCGACAGGGCTCATATTGAGTTCAACCGCCAGTCGGGCTTCATCTGCGCATACCGCGTTGACGGCAATCCGCTGCTTGCCTCCGACGCCGAAATCACGCCCAACTTCTGGCGCGCGCCGACCGACAATGATTATGGCGCCGATCTCGCCGTCAAGCGCAGCGTTTGGCGCCATCCCGAAATGAAGCTCGAAGATTTCTCCTTCAGTGCCGACGGCGCAAGCGCCACCGTCAGGGCCACGTATAAACTGCCCGACGTGCATTGCTCCCTGACCATGAATTACGTTGTGGGAGGCCATGGCGAGGTAATGGTTTCAACCGACCTCACGCCCGATGCCGACGCCAAAGGGGTGCCCGAAATGTTCCGCTTCGGCCTGCAGCTGCCCATGCCCGAGGCCATGGACGTGTCAACCTACTATGGCCGCGGCCCGGTGGAGAACTACGTAGACCGCAAAACCGCCGCCTTCATCGGCCGCTATACGCAAACCGCCGGCGAGCAGGCTTATCCCTACATCCGTCCGCAGGAAACCGGCACCAAGTCCGACATACGCACGTGGAGCCAGACCGACAAGGGTGGCCGCGGCCTGCAAATCACCTCAACCGCACCCTTCTACGCATCGGCCCTGCGCTATTCCATCGAGTCGCTCGACAACGGCGACCGCAAGACTCAGCGCCACTTCCCCGAGGTTGAGCAGGCTGACTACGTGAATCTGCTTATCGACAGCGCCCAGAGCGGCGTGGGCGGCATCAACAGCTGGGGAGCCATTCCCCTCTCCAAATATCGCCTGCCCCTGCGCCCCATGCAGTCGGTATTCCTCCTGACCCCGATCTCACATCCCTTCTGAGATTCAATAATTGACATTAATTGACCAGGGGCGCACATTTGTGCGCCCCTGATTATATATTGCGGGTTATAGCGAGGCGGCGAGGGCTATGAAGTCGTCGACGCTGAGCTGCTCGGGCCGGAGCGAGGCCATGGGGTGGGTGGCCGGGAAGTCGGGGCAGAGGGCGCGGATGGAGTTGCGTATGGTTTTGCGGCGCTGGCCGAAAGTGGTCTTCACCACGGCCTTAAACAGCGCCGGGTCAACGCCTCCGAGGTCGGTGCGCCCGTTGCGGGTCAGGCGGATAACGCCGCTCTTTACCTTGGGCGGGGGATTGAACACCCCTTCGCTCACGGTGAACAGATATTCCACGTCATACCATGCCTGAAGCAACACGCTCAGTATGCCCCGGGCCTTAGTGCCGGGCGCGGCGGCGAGCCGTTCGGCCACCTCGCGCTGCAGCATGCCGGCGCAGCATGGAATCAGGTCTTTATAATCAAG
>CAYUFQ010000136.1:0-4802 GCA_964444045.1 uncultured Bacteroides sp. | reverse complement strand
AGAGCTACGAAAACGGCGTGCCCTACGACGGCAATGACCAATACATGCGCGAAACGGCATGGGGCCGCGTATCCACCCAGGCCTCGCTGACCTATTCGTTCGACAACAATTCCGGCTCGCGCCCCGTGCAAGACGTTGGTCTCGACGGCCTCATCAACGCCGAAGAATATTCCCACCCGTCATATTCCGACTATCTCACCCAGCTGCGCTCACGGCTATCGGCCGACGCCATAGCCCGCTACGAGGCCGACCAATTCTCGCCCTTCAACGACCCGGCTGGCGATAACTACCACTTCTATCGCGGATATGACTACGATACCGAGCGCCTGTCGATTCTCGAGCGCTACAAGCGCTACAACGGAGTTGAAGGCAACTCGCTCAACGCCGAAACGGCCTCCGACCCCCTCTATCAGTCGTCGCGCTCCACCCCCGACGTTGAAGACATCAACCAGGACAACACGCTCAATGAATATGAGCGCTATTTCCAGTATCACGTATCGATTCGCCCCGAGGACCTTGAGGTTGGGCGCAATTACATCACCGACAAGCAGGTAAGCATGGTGCCCGGACGCGACGGCCAGCCGCTTCAGGTCGAATGGTATCAGTTTAAGATACCCCTTGCCGACTATGAGAAGAAGTTCGGCTCGATCAACGACTTCACCTCCATCCGCTTTATGCGCATGTTCATGACCAACTTCAAGGAGGTGACCCACCTGCGATTCGCCACTCTCGAACTGGTGCAGGGCACATGGCGCAGCTATAAGTTCAACCTCAATAACCGCGCCGACACCCCGGCCGAGGGCGAGCTTGACCTCTCGGTGGTCAATATCGAAGAAAATGCCGGCCGCGAACCGGTGAACTACGTGCTCCCCCCCGGAGTTACCCGCATTGCCGACCCCAACCAGAGCCAGATCGTGCAGCTCAACGAGCAATCAATGTCGATGACACTGAAAAACATCCGTCCGGGCGATGCCCGCGGCGTTCACCGCAACTCGCGCCAGGAACTGCGCAACTACAAGCGCCTGCAGATGTGGGTCCACGCCGAAGCGCCTATCGACAATTCGCAAAACCTGCGCTCAGGCCAGTTCTCGGTGTTCATCCGCATGGGCTCCGACGTGAAGGCCAACTACTATGAATATGAAGTGCCGCTCGAACTCACCGCACCGGGCCGCTACAACAACGACCTCACCTCGCAGCGATATCTCGTATGGCCCGAAAGCAACTACATGGACTTTGCCCTGCAAAACCTCGTAAAGGTGAAAAACGCGCGCAATCATGCCATCAACGCCAAAGAACCCGGAGTGGGCTACTCGCAGCGCTACTCGCAGCGCGACCCCGAAAATCAGGCCAACACAATCAGCGTGGTGGGCAATCCGTCGATAGGCGACGTCAGAGTGATGCTCATAGGCGTGCGCAATAACTCATCGACCGAAAAGAGCGGCACCGTGTGGGTCAACGAACTCAAGGTGACCGACTTCGACCAGGATGGCGGCTGGGCCGCCAAGGCCAACGTGAACCTGGCCATGAGCGACGTGGCCACCTTCAACTTCGCCGCCCACATCGAAACCAACGGTTTCGGCGGAGTGGACCAGAGCCTCAACAACCGCCGCATGGACGACTACCGCCAGCTCAACTTCGCCATGCAGGTCGATGCAGGCCGCTTCCTGCCCGAATCGGTGAAACTGCGCGCGCCAATCTACTACTCCACCTCCACCGAACGGACCACTCCGAAATATAATCCGCTCGACACCGACGTGCTCCTCTCCGACGCCCTCGACGAATGTACCACCAAGCAGCAGCGCGACTCCATCAACGCCTATGCCATAGAAGAGACCCGCTCGACCAACTTCTCAATCTCGGGCCTTAAATTCGACGTGAAGTCAAAGAACTCCATGCCCTGGGACCCCGCCAACCTGACCCTCAACTTCTCGTTCTCGAAGCAGAGCTTCGTCGACCCCACCACCGAATATCAGCACACCAACGACTATCGCGGCTCGCTGCAATACAACTGGAGCCCCTTCAAGCGCACCGTGAAGCCGTTCAGCAAAATGGTCGACCCCAAAAAGAAGTCGATGAAATTCCTGCGCGACTGGGAGTTTGGCTTCCTGTTCAACAACATCAGCCTGAGCACCAACATTTCGCGCTATTACTTCGAGGAGCAAACCCGCTCGGCCGTCGACGATAACTTCCAGCTGCCCGTGTCGGTCAACAAAAACTTCCTGTGGGACCGCAAGCTATCCCTGTCGTGGAATCTCACCAAGAGCCTCAGCTTCCGCTTCGACTCCAACACCTCGGCCCGGATAGAAGAGACGGCCGGCGCAGTGAACCGCCAGCTATTCCCCGATGCCTACAAGGAGTGGAAAGACACCGTAATGAGCTCAATCCGCAATCTGGGCACCCCCTGGAGCTACAATCAGACCTTCTCGGCCGAATACAAGCTGCCGTTCAATCAGATTCCGGTGCTCGACTGGTTCTCGGGCTCGGCCAAATACAACGCCACCTATCAGTGGGACCGCGGCGCCACGGTCGACGGTGTTTCCTTCGGCAACAGCATTGCCAACAAGGCCGACATAAGCCTCGACGCCCGCCTGAATCTCGAAGGCCTGTTCAACAAAGTGCCCTACCTGAAAAACGTCAACCAGCGCTTCTCAAACAAAAGCGGAGGCCGCAACGCCTCGACGTCGGCCCAGAAACGCGCCAACCGCCCCAAACGATATGAGCGCACATTCCGCCTCAAACCCGACACCACCCTCGTTATCAAGCACAACCTTAAGGTGAAGAAGGTGAAGGTTACGGCCACCAACACCGCCGGCCAGCCTCAGCGAATCGAGTCGCGCCAGATAGACGAGAACTCGGTTGAGATTCTTAATCGCGGCGATCAGAACCTCAAGTTCACCATCACGGAAATCAAGGAGAAAGAGAAGAAAAACTTCTGGGTGGAAGCTGCGGCATACACGTCGCGCCTGGTCATGTCGCCCCGCAACTTCTCGTTCCGCTACCAAAACAGCCGTTCGCTCTCGGTGCCCCTTTACCGCCCTGATGTAGGCGCGGCATTCGGCCAAAGCGGCGCATACGGCCCCATGGCCCCGGGCCTCGACTTCGCCTTCGGCTTTGCCGGCGATGACTTCATCGACAAAGCCAAAGAGCGCGGCTGGCTCCTCACCGACGACGGCCAGACCTCGCCGGCCCTGTCGAACAAGTCGCTCAACATCACCATGGAGGCCAACCTCGAGCCTATCTCAGGGCTCAAAATCGTGCTCACAGCCACCCGCAACGACTCGCGCACCGGCTCCGTGCAGTTCATGTATGACGACATGCCCACGGCCCGCAGCGGCAACTACACCAAAACCCACATTGCCCTGGCTTCGGCCCTCCACAGCTCAAAGGCCGACAACGGATACTACGACCCGACATTCCAGAAGTTCCTCGACAACATTCCCATCGTGGCCAAGCGCGTGGAGCGGCAATATGCCGGCGCCAGCTATCCGCGCGGCGGCTTCATGCAGGATAATCCGCTGGCAGGCCAACCGTTCAACCCCGCCAACGGCACCGTCAGCCCAACATCGTCCGACGTGTTGATTCCCGCCTTCCTCGCCGCCTACACCGGCACCGACCCCAACTCGCAATATCTCAATCCGTTCCCCTCGCTGGCCGCCGTGCTGCCCAACTGGCGCGTCACCTACGACGGCCTCATCAACCTGGGCAACCTCAAAAACGTGTTCAAGAGCTTCACCCTGACCCATGCCTATCAGTGCACCTACAACGTTGGCTCCTACACCGGATTCCTCAACTGGGTGGAAATGGGCGGCTCTAACAATGACTCCAACCTCGGCTTCACGCTCGACGAGCTCACGGGCTCGCCCATTCCGTCATCGCCCTACAACATCTCGTCAGTGTCAATCCAGGAGCGCTTCGCCCCGCTGTTCGGAGTGAAGATGACCCTGAAAAACGACCTGCGCATCAATGCCGAATGGAACGAAAACCGCACGCTCACCCTCAACTCGGCTGCCGGGCAGCTTGTCGAGGCCAACACCCGCCAGCTATCGGTAGGCGCCGGCTATAAGATTGCCAACTTCCTCAGCGTAATCAAGCTGCGCGGCAAACAGACTGGCACCAGCAGCGACCTTGACCTCAACGCCGACTTCAAGCTCTCGCAGAGCCAGGCCCTGATTCGCCGCATCGAAACCAACTACACTCAGGCCACCTCGGGCAGCCGCAACTTCGAAATCAACGTCACGGCAAAATACTCGCTGTCGCGCCGCATACAGATGGGCATGTTCTTCGAACATCAGGTCAACACTCCCCTGGTGTCGAACTCGGCCTTTCCCACCACCAACACCGCCTACGGCATCACCTTCAACCTCTCCCTTGCCCGCTAAACGTTCATTAACCGCATATGGCCTGCACACCTGAATTTATCGACTCGATAATCGAAATCCTGTCGCCGCTTGGCGAAGTCCGCTCCCGCAAAATGATGGGCGACTACGTTATATACCTCAACGACAAATGCATCATAACCGCCTGCGATAACAACGCTTTCATTAAGAAGCTGCCCTGCCTGGCTCCCCTAATGGCCGATGCCGAGACAGGCTGCGCCTACCAAGGCGCAAAAGAGGGCTACATCCTCCCCCTTTCCGACCCCCGCACCACCCGCACGGTCATCTCCACCCTCTGGCAAGCCCTACCCGACCCCAAACCCAAGAAAAAAACGCACCCTACTGCATCTAAGCGCTAAAAAACTCATGAGCATTGAATCCACATTAAGCATCGCAGCAAGTCTGCTTGCAATAGGCGGCGCAACC
>CAYUFQ010000135.1:0-4878 GCA_964444045.1 uncultured Bacteroides sp. | reverse complement strand
GCCACGGCCTGCCCGCCCTGCTCTACGACCCCGAGAGCCGCGGCGCCACCAGCCACCAGCAGCTCGCCGCCGAGATTATCAAGAAACACTCCCGCAAAAACTGACCGACACACTATGGCCCTACCGAAGAAATCAGCATTGGGACGTGGACTCGACTCCCTCCTGTCAATGGACGACGTGCCCGCCCGCGGCTCGTCGGCGATTAACGACATTCCCCTCTCGTCCATCTCGCCCAACCCCGACCAGCCCCGTCGCACCTTCGACGAAGAGGCTCTGGCCGAATTAGCCTCGTCGATAAGCGAACTGGGCATAATCCAGCCGCTGTCGCTGCGCAAGGTCGGTTCGAACGAATATCAGATCATCGCGGGCGAACGCCGCTTCAGGGCCGCGAAAATGGCCGGCCTCAACAGCGTGCCTGCATACATACGCACCGCCAACGATGCCGAGCTGACCGAAATGGCGCTGATTGAAAACATTCAGCGCGAAGACCTCAACGCCATCGAGATTGCCCTGACATTCAAGAAGCTCATTGAGCAATACGAACTCACTCAGGAAAGGCTGAGCGAACGCATAGGGAAAAAGCGGGCCACCATAGCCAACTTTCTGCGCCTGCTCAAGTTGCCGGCCGAAGTGCAGCTCGGCCTGCGCGACAAACGCCTCGACATGGGCCATGCACGCACGCTGCTCACCCTCGACGACCCCAAGCTGCAGCTGAAGCTCTATAACGAGATTCTCGAGCAGGGGCTCAGCGTGCGCCGGGTTGAAGAACTGGCCAAGCAATACCGGCAGCAGGGTGCCCCGACGCCAAAACCGGCCGGCAAACCGGCATCGCGCGCCGGAGAGTTCGACATACTGAAGCGCAACCTGTCGGCGGCCTTCCACACCCGCGTGCAATTCACCTGCAACAAAGACGGCCGGGGCAAAATCACCTTCCCCTTTGCCAACGAAGAAGAACTCGAAAATCTAATCAGACTGTTCGACACTATCAAGGGATGAATCTGTTAAGTCGGCTGACCGCTCTACTGCTTTTACTTGCGGCATATTTCCCGGCAAACGCCGGGGAGCCGGTCCTGACGGCCGACTCGCTGCAAATCGAGGCTCCGGCGCCCGACACTCTCCACGTTGAGTTCACGGCCGACAGCCTGACCGTGAGCGCCGATTCCCTCATAGTTGCGGCGCCTGAAGTCAACACCCGCATATTCAACCCCGACCCCACCCGCGCCACCTGGCTGTCGATTCTATGCCCGGGCCTCGGACAGGTCTACAACCGCCGCTACTGGAAGCTGCCCATAGTGGTGGGCGCATACATGGGACTGGCCTATGCCACCAACTGGAACAACACCATGCTCCGCGACTACACCAAGGCCTACCGCGACCTCACCGACAACGACCCCGACACGAAAAGCTACATGGACTTCTTCGCGCCCAACGTCAACGAGGCCGACCTGAGCCGCTCGTGGCTCGAAAGCGTGTTTCAGTCGCGCAAAAACTACTTCCGCCGCAACCGCGACCTGTGCATCGTCGGCATGATAGGAGTGTATCTGCTGGCCATAGTCGATGCCTACGTCGACGCATCGCTGGCACACTTCGACATATCGCCCGACCTGTCGTTGAACTGGTCGCCGGTTCTAATTCAAGAAACCCGCGACCCCCTTCCCTCCATCGGAGTCCAATGGGCCCTAACATTCTAATATCATCGCATGAAACTATTTCACCACCTGCCAATAATCATAGCCCTGACGCTCGGCGGCATGCATGCGGCCACCGCCCGGGCGCAATCGGTGCGCGACCTTCGCTACGAAATCACCGACACCGCCATAGTATTCCCCGAGAGCATGCAGGCCGACGTTCACAAGATGCAGCAGAACTGGTATCTGCGCAACTACACCGTGCTCGACACCATTCCCACCGCCAACATACCGGCCGGCGACGAAACCCTGATTTCGCGCCTGCAGCTCACCCCCACCACCATCGAGATGCCGTTCAACCCGGTGGTAAAGAGCCATATCGAACGCTACGTCAACAACCGGCGCTCGCTCGTTGAAACCATGCTCGGCCTGAGCCTTTACTATATGCCGATATTCGAGGAAGCCCTCGAGAAGGAAGGTCTTCCGCTCGAGCTGCGCAACCTTCCGATTATCGAATCGGCACTGAACCCCAACGCCGTCAGCCGTGCCGGAGCCACAGGCCTGTGGCAGTTCATGCTGGCAACGGCCCGCGGCCTCGGCATGGAAATAAGCACCCTCGTCGACGAACGCCGCGACCCCATCATCGCCTCCGAAAGCGCCGCACGCTACCTCAAGCAACTCTACGAGATATTCCACGACTGGAGCCTGGCAATCGCCGCCTACAACTGCGGCCCCGGCAACGTGACCAAGGCCCTTACGCGCGCCGGAGCCACAGCCGACAATCCCAAAGACTTCTGGGAGATATACTACTATCTGCCGGCCGAAACCCGAGGCTACGTGCCCGGATTCATAGCCGCCACATACGCCATGAACCACTTTGCCGACCACGGCATCTCGCCGGCCCTGGCCAAGCGGCCCATACTCACCGACACCGTGCACGTTCACGACCGTCTTTACTTCTCGGCAATAGCCAATGCGCTCAATATTCCCGTCGAGGAACTCAGAGTGCTCAATCCCCAGTATCGCAAAGACATAATTCCGGGCGACGTACGCCCCTATTCGCTCCGCCTCCCCTCTCAGATGATATATTCATATCTGATGAACGAAGACAGCATCATATCCGACTCCCGCGGCATGGGGCCGCGCGGTGTGGTCGAAGTGGGCCAGACCGCAACGTCGGCCAACGGCACCTATCGCGAAATCACCAAGTGGCACAAAGTAGCCCGCGGCGAAACCCTTGCGCAGATTGCCCGGAAATATGGCGTGACGGTTTCCGACATTAAGAAATGGAACGGCCTGCGCTCCAACAAGCTCCAACGCGGAGCCAAACTTAAGATAATAGAGCGCGAGGCCATTCCGCAGGAACCTGACACCGCAGCAACGGCCGACTCGCCCGAAATACAGATTGAAATTGAGATGCCTGCCGACTCGATCGAGGCCGAACGGACCCCCACTTTTGTCGACGCCGAAGCTGCCGAAAGCACCGTGGAGGCAACGGTTCAACCGCAACCCGAACCCGAGCCGGCCCCCGCTCCGGCCCCGGTCCAGACCACCCACAAAGTGCGCAAGGGCGAAAGCCTCTATGCCATAGCCCGGAAATACGGCGTGACCATAGCCGCCATACAGGCAGCCAACAACCTGACCGACACCAACATCAAAATAGGCCAGCGCCTGAAGATACCCAGCAGATAACAACTAATAATCCATAACCACTTTTCAAAACACATTATGAAAAAAAGCATCACCCGTGCACTTGTCGTGGCAATAGTTGCCCTGACATCGCTTACCGCCTCGGCAGGTCCTTTCCAGTTCGGTGTAATAGTCGGCGCTAACATCAACCGCTTCACCACCGACAAGAGCGAACTCCTCTCGGCCGACAACCGTGCCGGCTTCACCGGCGGTCTGACCGCTAAATTCACCGTGCCCATCATCGGCATCGGCGCCGACGTAGCCGTGATGTATGCCCGCCGCAGCGCCGAAATGGTTGAGGGCGAGAACTCACAGAAGCTCAACTACGACTATATCGCAGTGCCCCTTCACCTGCGCTACGACCTGGGCCTCCCCATCGTCGGCAAGGTGCTCACCCCGGCAATCTTCACCGGCCCCAACTTCGCATTCCGCTGCAGCAAGGAGATAATCAGCGACTACAAGGCCAACAAATACAACGTAGGCTGGGATTTCGGCATCGCACTCACCTTCGTTAACCACGTGCAGATAGCCGGCTCATACACCCTCGGCATGAACAAAGCCATCAACTACGTTCCCAGCGTCAACGTGGCCGACCCCGGCATCAAGGGCCGCACCTCGGGCTGGACCGTAACCGCCGCCTACCTCTTCTGATACCTCTCTCCCACCCCCCATACGATTTAATTTCTCCCCGCAAGGCCGGCGGTTGCGCTCATGCAACCGCCGGCCTGAATATTATCCCCCCGCGAATTGTCGTCACATTTTTCACGGGCTTATACTAAAAGGAGCCGGCCTTGCGTTTAAAGGGTAGTTCACATTGCAATGAAACTGAGCGTAAAGCATTCCGATACGACAATAAAACTGAGGGGACTCCTTGTGGTGGCCGTTGTGCTGACGGCTTTGCTGCCGGGGGTTCAGCGCGTTTCGGCCCAATACTATCAGCCATCAGTCACCCCGCCACCGGCCATGCCGATGACGCCGTTTGCCGGCGAACAGACCGACACCATTCTGCCCGACGGGCGGCGCGACGTCCGCCCCACAGTGCCCCGCAACTACGAGGAGCTGCTGCAATGGCAGTTTGCCGAAGACCTCAATCAGCCGCAAAACATCACCACCGAAGCCGACTACGATCCCAAGTCGGGCACGTATCTGATGCACATCCGCCTGGGCAAGAACGATCTGGTGACGCCCTTCGTGCTGACCAAGCGGCAATACGACGAATGGCAGACCAAGCAGACCCTGGCAAGATACTGGCAGAAGCGCAATGCCGAGCTATTCAACTCGGAGGCAACAAAAGAGCCGTTCAACATACTCGACATGAACTTTGCCCTCGGGCCGCTGGAAAAAATATTCGGCCCGGGCGGCGTGCAGCTCAAAACCACCGGCTCGGTGCAGCTGTCGATAGGTGTCAAGAGCAACAAGACGGACAATCCGGCGCTGTCGGTCAACAACCGGCGGAAAACATTCTTTGACTTCGACCAGAAGATTCAGGCAGCCATACAGGCCAGCGTGGGCAACCGCCTGAAATTCAACATGACATACAACACCGACGCCACCTTCGACT
>CAYUFQ010000134.1:0-4891 GCA_964444045.1 uncultured Bacteroides sp. | reverse complement strand
TCACTCTTCACTCTTAACCCTTAACTTACGGCTTCATACAATAATCCCCAACCCAAGTTCGGCATACGAGTCGGAATCATAGTCGGTGCGCTCGGCCAGTTCGGCGTTGAGCGCGTCGAGCTGCCGGTGCATCTCCTTAAGGTGGCCGAAGGCCTTGCGTGCCTCGTCGGCCACCGAGCAGGTGTCTTCGGTGGTCATATGCTGGGGCAGATAGCCTATGGTCACTCCCGAGGGCACGTCGACGCTGCCCGAAGTGGGGCGCTGCAAGCCGGCTATGATTTTGAGCATTGTCGACTTTCCGGCGCCGTTTTTACCCACGAGCGCAATGCGGTCGCGTCGGTTAATGACGTAGCTGATGTTGTCTAACAGCGTCTTGGCGCTGAATTCCACTGAAAGATTGCGAATCGAAATCATTTGTATGCCTGATTGCTCGGCGCAAAGTTACGCAAATTCGGCCAGCACTGCAAATTTCAGTAGTTCCGCCATTACTGGTAGGCAGCATCATCTCCGGCAAACAGCATATTGAGTTGAGCCGAATATTGCAGAACTGTACCCCATCCCGCTCTCTTTAAGAAAACAGAATTGTTTTCTATACAGTATGTTCCGGATTCACTGTACGAACGGCCGTCTTCATCTACATCAATCACTGTATATGAATTTTGACTGAACGTTATAGTAGTTCTTCCTCCGTAAGAATGTTTCTGGCTCCAGGTTTTGGAAGTGAGCATCTCTTTTGTGAGGGTGCCCCAATGTTTTGCGTGTTCGGCAACGGGGATATTGAGAATCTGAGATTTGCCGATGGTTACTCCGCCAACAGTTGCGGAAACCCAAAGCGGGAGTTTCGACCAGTCAACGTTGCTGAAAGAAGAGGCGTTGCCTACCTGCACTGAGAGCATTCCGAAATCGTTGGTGGTTGCGTTTTGAGTTGATTGGCATATGTTTGTGCCGGCATTGTCGGAAATCGTCACCGTGACCGAAACGGTTTCATTGGCGCGCGGTTTGCCTGTGGATTGGTCCATCAAGGCCACCTGATATCCGATTTGCGCATTGACCGCAATCGCGCCTGTGACCAATAATGTAAACGATAAAATCAGATTTTTCATTTGTTGTTGAAATTAATAGGGAATGGATTGCTCACGAATATTATGTGGTTGCCGCTTGTGGCTTTGCCGGTCATGGGGGTGCCGGAATTGAAATAAACGCCACCTTGTTCGCCGGCTGAAGTTATCGGGAAAAGCATGTTCCCGGTCAAAGGCCATTGAGGGGCGGCAAGAAGCTGTTCGCCTCCGGGTAGGGTAACCGTTGGAAAGATAACATCGTGAACTTTTTCGTTATAGCTTACGCCAACGCTAAATGAGTTTCGTTTCTCCGGCCATACAAATCCGGAATCAAAGCGGGAATAAGTGTTTGACGTGTGCATTACTGCCGCACCGAGTTTCGACTTGGCGAACTCCATAGGTTGCCCTTCCATATCGTAGCTTATGGTTGAGGTTTGAGCGTCGTATTGCGGATGCGATAGCTTGGGAACGGCATAGAAGGTGAGATTAGCAGGCGAGCTCAGCCCGGTAGCAGCCTTGTTGACGGTGGCATAAAAGTATTTCGCAGACATTGACAAGCTTTCAATTGGCTTGGCGGTGATTCCGGTGGCGGTGATGCGTTGATAAAGGGCATTGTCGGTGTCTGAGCCCGGAATTTCGGAGGTCAGGAAGAGCGCTTCGCCTTCAAGTGTGGAACCATAGGAAAACACATTGCTTATTGATTTCAGTGAGTCGCCGCTTTGAGTTAGCGTGAGAGTCAGCGAGGCCGACAATTTGAGCTTGCCTGTCATTGACGCGTCAAGCCTGTGTTCGGTAATCTCCATAGGCTTGTTTTGGGCGGTAAATTTCGAGTGTATGTCGAAATAGTCGGGGTCATAGCTTATCTGCGACACTGCTCCGGAGCGGCAATGACCTGACAACTTGTAGTCTAAGCCCATTTTGCCGCTAAGGGTCATCGAGCCGGTGTAGGTGAGTTTACATTCCTGGCCGAAACCGATCGGTATTGTCATTGAGATTTTGCCGGTGTTTTTGTCGGCATGTTCCTCTCCAATGTTATAGCGCCCTTCAACCGATGAGTTTACTCCGGCTTCGACTTCGGTAAAGAATCGGCGCATGCGTAATATATCGCCGTTTGCGTTAGGAATAACATAGAGCCCGGTGTGACATCTAATGCGTGGCGTTACTGATATGCGCCCGCGAATCTGCGGCATCTCGGGGCCGGCCGGAATATCGCGCAACTCATCGGTCATTATCAGAGCGCCTTCAATCAGATGAGGATATGATGGCTCGGAAACGAGGGCGCGCATCTGGAGTCTGCGCATGGGAGGCAGCGAAGCGTCGGTATTTTCGCTCTCTAAATCGTAGTTGCCTGACCAGGAGAGGCTCTCGAAAATCGTTTCAGGCAGAACGGCGCTACATATCAGGCGTGTGCCATTGACCGCCTCAACCTTTCCTGCAAATCCGGCCGGCAGTTTTTCGGTCGGACTCATCTGATAGAGTGTAGTTCCGGCCGGCGGAATGAGATGAGAAGGCGTTGCTGCCGACAAAGTCAGCGTTAAGTCATCTTGTTCCATTACGCACCCTTCGATAAATGGCGAAAGGTTATCTGCCAGATTGATAACCCCGTAGGGCGCAATTGTTGGCGGGGCTTGAAATGAAACACTGTCGATTTCCGCGATTTCATAGCGATACACGGAATCAGGCGTACAGAATTCCTGTACAACCGGAAGGCTGGCCATTTTGCCGTCAATAGTGCGGTAGGAGAAGTTAATACTGTCGATTTCTGCAAAGAAGAATGGAGAAACCGTTCCGTCTTTATGGTAAACGAACAGCGTTTCGTTCTTTTGGGCGTGTAAGCCGGAAATGGCAAACGCGGCTGTCAGCGCTATGAGCAAGGTGCGGTTCTTCATTGTTTGACAATTTTAGACGTTACACCATTTACTGACAGTAAATATATGCCCGGAGTCAGGTTGCTGAGCGAAACGGTTTCGGTATGGCCCGGATTGATGGTCTGTGAAATGATTGTCAGACCGTTGGGCGCAGTTATGGTTAAAGTGCGTTTTGAGTCGGAACTGCTGAAAACCAATGTGTCGTCGTGGCGCTCGAAGCCTCCGCCTTCAGTGATTTCATCAATTGCAAGCAGCGAATTGAACGTGAACGTTTTAATCTGCTCAATCGGGTGCTCCACGTTGGTTTTATTCCATCGGATCTGCAGTTTCCCATCGACTATTTTAACTGTAGGAACTTCCCATAGTGCGTAGTGTGTCTGTTCGCCGTTGGTTAATGTTACAGTCAATGTTGTAGCCTCACTGTCTGCTAAACAGTAATTGCCAGCAAAAAAGAGTGACAGCAGATATATCAGTCTTTGAATAGTCCGCATAATCAATTATTTATAAGTGTAATAAACTCCATAGATTGTTCCATCGCAATACATAGCCAATTGTGCATAATTATCAGAGAATTGAATTGCAATCATGTCTCCGTTTATTTTATAATGGAAAGTTTCCGTTACATTATCGATATTGTCAATACCATTGCATTTCCTGCTAAACGTTCCCGTAAAATTTTTATTAAAGGTTAAGGAAGCGCTGCAGTCGTCTACTTGGCTATGCCATACCTTGGATGTGAGCATTTCTTGAGTTAGGGTTCCCCAGTGTTTTGCGTGTTCGGCAACGGGGATGTTGAGAATCTGAGATTTGCCGATAGTCACTCCACCAACGCTTGCTGATACCCAAAGCGGGAGTTTCGACCAGTCAATGTTGCTGAAAGTAGAGGCGTTGCCTACCTGCACTGAGAGCATTCCGAAATCGTTGGTGGTTGCGTTTTGCGTTGATTGGCATATGTTTGTGCCGGCATTGTCGGAAATCGTCACCGTGACAGAAACGGTTTCGTTGGCGCGCGGTTTGCCGGTGGATTGGTCCATCAAGGCCACCTGATACCCAATCTGCGCGTTAGTTGCAAACGCACTTAACACCGACAATAATAGAAGTTTTAAGCGAAATTTCATGTTAAGCATGAGTGTGCTGAATCTTCAGGAGAATAAGTGGTTTCAGTGGCGGCGGAGTACCATGGCGGTGCGCGGCGGCAGGTAGAGGCGGAGCCATTCGCGGCCTACGGGGGCGTAGAGCGGGTCGAACTGCGTCAGATGGCGGGTGGATAGGTCAATGTTGTCATATCCGCCGAATTCGGGCTGGTCGGTCGACAGGACGCCGACGTATTCGCCTGCCGGAGCAAGGATGCCGTAGCCGTCGTAGGCCTCGGTGGGGCTGAAGTTGAACACGAACACGAGGTCGCCGCGCATATATGCCAGCACCTGGTCGGAATCCTTCTCCCACAGCTTGGTCACTTCGGTGCGCTCAAAGCCTTTTTCGCCGCTTACCAGATGAATCATGGCGTTGTCGAAGTTGTTGAGCATGAAATATTTCAGGTAGTCGGCGTTGACCAGGTCCCACTGTCGCCGGGCATATTTGTAGCTCCAGCCGTTGCCCTCGCGGGGAAAGTCAATCCATTCGGGATGCCCCCACTCGTTGCCCATGAAGTTGAGGTAGCCGCCGTTGATGGTGGAGAGGGTTACGAGGCGAATCATCTTGTGCAGAGCCATGCCCCGGGCAATTACGGGGTCTTGGTCGTCGCGGCTCATGTGCCAGTACATGTCGGCATCCATCAGCCGGAATATCACCGTTTTGTCGCCCACGAGCGCCTGGTCGTGGCTCTCAACGTAGCTGATGGTCTTTTCGTCGGCGCGTCGGTTGGTCAGTTCCCAGAAAATGGAGGTCGGGTGCCAGTCTTCGTCTTTCTTTTCCTTGAGGGTTTTAATCCAGTAGTCGGGTATGGCCATGGCAATGCGGTAGTCG
>CAYUFQ010000133.1:0-5019 GCA_964444045.1 uncultured Bacteroides sp. | reverse complement strand
GCTGCAGATTGCCAACCTGTGTGCCACCATAGCCAACCGCGGCCACTTCATCACGCCCCACGTGGTCAAGGAGATACAGGATACCGTGCTGCCCGCCGGCATGCTCGACGTGCACACTCCGCCGATTGACCCCAAGTGGTATGCCGAAGTGGCCGAGGGCATGCGCATGGCAGTGACCGGCGGCACGTGCACCAAGGCTAACATACCGGATATTCCCGTGGCCGGCAAGACCGGCACCGCCCAGAATCCCCACGGCAAGGACCACTCGGCATTCATGGGCTTCGCCCCTTACGACGACCCGCAGATTGCCGTGGCCGTCTACGTAGAGAACGGCATCTGGGGCGCCACCTACGGAGTGCCCATCGGTGCGCTCATCATCGAGAAGTATCTTACCGGCACCATACGCCCCGAGCGGAAATATCTCGAAGAAACCATGTTGAACTCAAGCACATTGCAAAACCGTGTTGTCAGAAAGAAGACGAACTAACCGCGACCCCGGCCCCATGAGGTCGCTCGACTGGTTTACCGTGGTGCTATACCTGCTGCTGGTCTTTGCCGGAGTGGTGAGCATCTATGCGGCGAGCTATGACTTCGACCATGCGTCGATGCTGTCGTTCGACGAGTTTTCGGGCAAGCAGATCCGCTGGATAGGCCTGTCGCTGGTGATGGGTTTCGTCATACTGATGAGCGATTACAGGCTGTATGAAACCTATGCCTATCCGTTCTACATATTCATGATGCTTCTGCTGGCGGTGACGGCCGTCATAGCGCCCGACATCAAGGGCTCGCACTCCTGGCTGAAGCTCGGGCCCGTGAGCGTACAGCCGGCCGAATTTGCCAAGTGCGCAACCGCCCTGGCGCTGGCCAAGCTCTTCAACAGCTATAACTTCAAGCTGACAACCCCCCTGAGCTATGCCAAGGCCATCGGCATAATCATGCTGCCCATCCTGCTGATAATCATGGAAAAGGAAACAGGGTCGGCTCTGGCATATCTGGCGCTCTTTTTCGTGCTCTACCGCGAGGGGATGACCGGCATAATCCTGCTGGCAGCCCTGGCGGCAGTGGTGATTTTCGTGGTCAGCGTAAAGTATATCGACTCCGAGGTGCTCGGCATGACCAAGGGGCTCTTCATCGTGCAGACCCTTACCATGCTGACGTCCACCCTGCTGGCCGGATTCTTTGCCAAAAGCCTCGAAGTGATGCGCAATCTCTTCCTTTTCTTCGCCGGATTGGTCGGGGCTGGCTTTCTGGGCCAGTCGCTGGGCCTTGAACTGCCCTGGAGCTGGATATTCATAGGCGGCATTGCCCTGGCGGCCGCCTATATGATAGTGATGAGCATACGCAACCGCATGAAAAAGCTCATTGTGTGCGCTGTTTTTGCCGTCGGGTCGATAGCGTTCGCATTTTCGGTCAATGCCATCTTTTCTCACATGGCTCCGCATCAGCAAAACCGCATACTCGTGTCGCTCGGCATCACCGCCGACCCTCGTGGAGCCGGCTACAACGTGAATCAGAGCATGATTGCCATCGGTTCGGGCGGCCTGTCGGGCAAGGGATTCCTCAACGGCACCCAGACCAAGCTCAAATACGTGCCCGAACAGCACACCGACTTCATTTTCTGCACCATAGGCGAAGAGCAGGGCTTCGTGGGCACGTCGGTGGTAATCATTCTGTTCCTGATATTGATATTGCGTCTGATTCACATAGCCGAACGGCAGCCCACCACCTTTACCCGGGTGTATGCCTACAGCGTTGCCTGCCTATTCATCTTCCACCTGTGCATCAACGTGGGCATGGTCATAGGCCTGTGTCCCGTCATAGGCATACCCCTGCCGTTTTTCAGCTACGGCGGCTCCTCGCTGTGGGGCTTCACGCTGCTGCTCTTCATCCTGCTCCGCCTCGATTCGGCCCGCAAGCTCATCCGCCGCTAAGATAACGTGAATCCGGATTTGTTGCCCGAAGGATTACTAAGCACAGAAAACTGGAATCTGCAATGATTCTTCGGTAGAGCTGAAGAAGAATCATCGCAGATTCCATTTTTGTCATAAAATCCGGGGGCAGCTCAGCGCACCTCCTTGCGCACGGTGCCGTCGGAGTAGCGCACCAGGTTGAGTCCGCGATGAGGCTTGTCTGCCCTCACGCCCTGCACGTTCCAGTAGCCCGCCACTGTAGCCTTTGCCGCGGTGTCGGCCTCCACCTCACCGATTCCCGAAAAATCGTGAGCTTCGATATTCTGAAAGTTTTTCCAAGGGTCAATCTCCCGGCATTTTGCTATTGCCGATTCCTGCACGTATAGTGTAGTTCCCGCATAAGTATCATTATCAAATATATTCTCATTGCCGCTAATCGGCTCCTCTGCCCCATAATACACCTTTATCAGGCCGTTGCAGCCATAGAATGCATAAGAGCCAATCGTAGTCAATGAATTTGGCAGCGTTATGCTTGTCAAACCGCTGCATCCATAGAATACGCCAAAATCTATAGTGTCCAACGAGTTGGGCAGCGTTATGCTGCCCAAGCTGCTGCAGCCACAGAACGCATAAATTTTAATCTCGGTCAATGAATTTGGCAGCGTTATGCTTGTCAAACCGCTGCATTCATAGAATGCATAACCGTCAATTGTGGTCACCGAATTGGGCAGCGTCAGGCTTGTCAGGCCGGTGCAGCCACTGAACACACTGTTGCCGATTGACGTCAATGTGGCGGGTAGCGTCACGCTTGTCAAGCCGCTGCAGTTATAGAACGCCGCTTCGCCAATTGCGGTCACCGAGTTGGGCAGCGTCAGGCTTGTAAGGCCGGTGCAGCCACCAAACACATTCTTTCCAATTGTGGTCAATGAGTTAGGTAGAGTAATATTGGCAAGATTGCTACAGCCAATAAAAGCATTTTTTTCAATTGTGGTCAACGAATTAGGCAACGTCACACTGGTTAAGTCGCTAAAATAAAAGAAAGCATAACCGGCAATAATTTCTATTCCGTCGGGGATTGCACAAGACGTCCTGTTTGGTTGACGCGACGCATATGCGAATATTTTATCGTTGTAAATATCTTGCGTCAGGCCGCTGCAGCCGTAGAATGCATTGATTCCGATTGTAGTCACTGAGTTGGGCAACGTCAGGCTCGTTAAGCCGGTGCAGTCGCGAAACGACGTATCACCAATAGTGGTTACCGAATTAGGCATAGTAATGTCTGTCAGACCGCTGCAACCAAAGAACGCGTCATTGCCTATGGTGGTCAGCGTATATGGTTCATTTTCATAGTACACGGTTTCAGGAAGAATCAGCGAACCCTCCACAACGTTTCCGACTTTACCCGTGATATAAAAGGAGCCATCTTTTGTTTTAACGGTTTTGGCGGTTTCGTCGAGGATGGTGTAGGTGATGGTCTGGCCTTCATACGTGTAGTTGAAGTCGGTTGCATTAAGGGCGCAGGGGAGAATCCCCGTCATCATCCACATGGGGATGAGTTTAACTAATCTGAATTTCATATAAAGCCTATTATAAAATTGATAATCACTCTCTGATCTCCTTGCGCACGGTGCCGTCGGAGTAGCGTACCAGGTTGAGTCCGCGGTAAGGCCTGTCGGAGCGCACGCCCTGCACGTTCCAGTAGCCCACCACTGCTGTGGCCGCTGCTTTCGCCTCCATCTCCTCGATGCCGCCTTCATCACCGGCTGCGGTGGTTACCGATTCATAGTCTATATAGCAAAACGTACCGTTATAAATAAAGCCATATTGTACATTGTATTTTGTTTCGGGGCTTAAATTGCCGAACAGGTATTTCCCGCTTGCTGTCTCACCGTTCAGCCAGGCTATCGGCTCGAAGTCGCTACGGTCGTCCGCTTTTCTTACTTCGCCGGATATGGTTGCAGACGTTACTTCATTTAAGTCATGTAGAATCAGACTGCTGCAACGATAGAACGCTCCGCCATGGACTGTCGTTGCCGAATTATCAGGCAACGTCAAGCGGGTCAGACTGCTGCATCCATAGAACGCACTTCCTTCTATTGTGTTAACCGAATTAGGCAGCATAATATCTGTCAGGCCACTGCAGTCACGAAACGCTGATTCGCCAATCGTGGTCAATGAATTGGGAAGAGTTACACTGGTCAGGCCGCTAAAGTCACGAAACGCAGAGCCTAATATAATCTCTATGCCATCGGGAATCTCGCAAGACATTCTGTTTGGTTGCCGCGACGCATATGCAAATATTTTGGCGTTGTAAACATCTTGTGTCAGTCCGCTACAGCCACTGAACGCCGATTCTCCGATTGAGGTCACCGAGTTGGGTAGAATAATGTTGGCCAGGCTGCTGCAGTTTTCGAACGCCCAATCTCTAATAGTGGTCAGTGAGTTGGGCAGAGTCAGGCTTGTCAAGTCGTTGCAGCCATTGAACGCAGCATAACCAATTGCGGTCACCGAATTGGGCAGCGTAACTTCTGTCAGGCTGCTACATCTAAAGAACCCATACTCTCCTATTTCCGTCAGTGTGTATGGCTCATTTTCGTAATACACGGTTTCTGGGAGAATCAGCGAACCCGCCACGTCGTTTCCGGAAGAGCGCCAACTTTCTTTTGTTTTAACGGTTTTGGCGGCTTCGTCGAGGATGGTGTAGGTGATGGTCTGGCCTTCATACGTGTAGGTGAAGTCGGTTGCATTGAGGGCTGAGGGGAGAAGGCCCGCCAGCATCCACACGGGGATGAGTTTGAGTAGTTTGTGTTTCATAAGAACAAATTGCGCCGCCGGACCCTCTCTTTGGCTCTGCTTTTGATTGGTTTCTATACGGAAACGTGAGGTCAGTACCGTTGCCCGTTCCACATTGCGAGGCTCTGGTATTGCCCTGATTCGTTGAACGAGCAAACTCGCAGAGGCCTCACGCAGAATATGATACATGCACCCGTTCCATGGCACTGACGTGTCATGTCGGGCGGAATAAACATATCCACAAGGCATCTACCGTTTGCTACATTCTTGACGAATCATTGAAATTTACCAGATTTCGCAATGTCAAGAAAGAGCG
>CAYUFQ010000132.1:0-5076 GCA_964444045.1 uncultured Bacteroides sp. | reverse complement strand
CCGAGGAGGCCCAGGAGATTCTCCAGGAGTTCTTCCTGCGCGGCATCAAGCGCGCTGTCATCAACCGCCACCTGCCCGGCGAGCTCGTCAAGTTCTACGGCGTGGCCGGCACACCCTTCTTCTTCTGGTTCTATCCGCGCGAGGACAACCCGCGCAGCACTGCCGATATTCCGGCCACCCATGCCGCATTCGACGTAGACAGCCTCAAGAGCATCTGCGCGCGCAGCGCCGAGGTGCTCGACGTGAAAATCTATGGCGGCGACTGCATAGTGGCTCCCGACGGTGCTATCTCGATAATCGACTTCAAGGACTGGCCAAGCTTCGCGCCATGCCGTGCCGAGGCGGCTCCGCAGATCGCCCGCCTGGTGATGAAAGAAATCAAGGAATGGATAAAAAAATGAACCGATACCGCAAATCCACCGCTCTGCCCGAAAGCGGCAAGGACTTTCCCTTGCTGCCCAAACTGCTGGCCACCAGCTTCGGCGCCGGCTTCCTGCCCGTGGCGCCCGGCACCTGGGGCGCGCTGGTGGCCATAGTGCTGTGGCTGCCTCTCTACATCTGGGCCAGCCCGGCGGTCACTTTCTGGGTCACCTTGGGCGCCGCCGTGGTCTACTGCATAGCGGGCACCTGGGCCAGCGACGAGGCCGAGAAATACTGGGGCCACGACCCCGTGGTGGCTTGTGCCGACGAGACCGTGGGCCAGTGGATATCGCTGCTGCCCGTGGCGCCCTTCTGCCCCTGGTGGGAGATACTGGTGTCGCTCGCGCTCTTCCGTTTCTTCGACATCGTCAAGCCTCTGGGCATACGCGCCACCGAAAAACTGCCGGGCGGCATGGGCATGATGGCCGACGACGTGGTGGCTGGCGTCTATTCGGCTCTCCTGCTCTTGATTCTCAATCATTTCATCTTGCTCTGACACTCCTCACCCCATACAATGGCCAATCTAAAAGAAATAAGCAATAAGTTCCTCCACAGCAATTCGCTCATAATTACCTACCTGCGCTCAATCCTATCGTCGCAGGCGGCCAGCTGGGCCGATTATATAGTTTGCTTCCTGCTCTTCTCGCTGGCCGGCCTGTCGTCGTTCTGGGCTACGGCTGCCGGCGCGTTCTGCGGCGGCGTGATCAACTGCATCATCAACTATAAATTCACCTTCCGCGCCGAGGGCTGCGACTGGCGCGCCGTGGTGGTGAAATATGCCGTGGTGTGGCTCGGCAGCCTGCTGCTCAACTCCTTCGGCACCGAGGCATTCTACAACTGGAGCAGCACATGGCAGTGGCCTGCACAGCTGGGCATAAGCCCCAACGTGGTGTTCATCGGCTCGCGTCTTTTCATCAGCCTGATGGTGTCGTGGTTCTGGAACTTCGCCCTGCAGCGCTATGTGGTGTACCGCCCCATGCCTTTCGACAAATACATTATCGCGCTGTTCGGCGGCTCGAAGAAAGCCAAAGCCGAATAAGCCTCCAATCATAATCCTATGGAAATCAAAGCATTTTTCAAGCGCTTGCGCGATGCCCTGCAGCAGGGCATCTATGCGGTGATAAATCCCTTCGTGCGCTTCATGATCCGCATCGGTGTCACGCCCAACATGGTCACCACCATCGGCATGCTCGGCAACCTTGCCGCCGCTGCCGTGCTGGTATGGGCCGGCATCGACGTGGCCGAAGGCGCCCCAATCGACTGGGCCAAGATCACATGGGCCGGCGGCCTGATTATCGGCTTCTCGCTCTTCGACATGCTCGATGGCCAGGTGGCGCGCCTCGGAGGCATGGTGTCGGTGTTCGGCGCCATGTACGATTCGGTGCTCGACCGCTACTGCGAGCTCTTCACCCTGGGCGGCATTGCCACTTTCCTGGCCTGCTGCGGCAATGTCGGCGGCGCAGTCACAACATTCCTGGCCCTGGTGGGATCAATCATGGTGAGCTACGTGCGCGCCCGCGCCGAGGGCCTCGGCATAGAGTGCAAGATCGGTTTCATGCAGCGCCCCGAGCGAGTGGTGGTCACCGCGCTCGCTTCGCTGGCAACGGGCATCACCGGCCAGTGCCTGAGCCCGGCCTCGACATTCGACCCCAACCTCATCCTCGTGATCGCCATGGCTGTGATAGCCGTATTCGCCAACCTCACGGCCTTTGCGCGCATCAACCACTGCCGCCGCGCGCTCTTGGCCAAGAAGTAAACCGATGGGCCGCGCTTTTCCCACCCTCAAGGAGTCGTGCTGCTGCGCCGGGGCGCTTTGCCTCTGGCTGCTGGTGACGGCTCTGTGCATAGGCTTCCGCCCCGAGCATGTGGTGCTGGCCGTGCTTATCTTCGCCCTCTTCTTCTTCAACGGCGCCACGCGCCGCCTGGTCATCGCCCTGGTGCCCTTCTTCCTCTTCGGCATCAGCTACGACTGGATGAACATCCTGCCCAACTACGAGGTCAACCCCGTCGATGTGGCCGGGCTCTACAACACCGAGAAGTCGCTCTTCGGCATCACCGTGGCGCAGGCCGAGGTGCTCACGCCCAACGAGTTCTTCGCCATCCACCACAGCCCGCTCATGGACTTCCTGGCCGGAATCTTCTACATCTGCTGGGTGCCCCTGCCTATCGTCTACGGCCTCTATCTCTATTTCAGCGGCCACCGCGGCGCTTATCTGCACTTCGCCGTGGTCTTCCTCTTCGTCAACCTGCTCGGCTTCGCCCTCTACTACGTCCACCCGGCCGCTCCGCCCTGGTATGTGGCCCTGCATGGCTTCGAGGCCGTGCCCGGCACTCCCGGCGACGTCGCCGGCCTGGGTCGCTTCGACGATATGACCGGCCTGGGGATCTTCAACGCCCTCTATGCCCGCAATTCCAACGTGTTCGCCGCCATGCCCTCGCTCCACTCGGCTTATACGCTCATAGCCTTTGTCTACTCGCTGCGCAGCCGCTCGCCTCTGGGCTGGCGGATAGCCCTGGGCATCGTCACCGCAGGCATCTGGTTCACAGCCGTCTACTCATCCCACCATTATATCCTCGATGTGCTCGGCGGTATAGCCACCGCCCTGGCAGGCATCGCAATTTTTGAATACGGACTGATGAAGATTCCCGCCGTGGCGCGCTTCATGGGCCGTTACACCGATTATATATCCTGACTATGCGCGACTACAGCCAATACGAAATAAAGCCCGACGTGCTCGACTACGACGAGCTCCGCACCATGATTCCGGCCCTCGACGGCCATCCCAAAATCACCAACGCCCTGCTCAAACTGCTCGAGGTCGACAAGGTGAACCGTGTGCACAGCAATTGCTGCGACACCCCCGGCCCCGAATTCACCCGCCGACTGCTCTTCGAGCAGTTCAAGGTAAAACTCGACATCGACGGCGAGGATGTGCTCGAGCATCTGCCCGAGGGCGCCTTCATCACCGTGAGCAACCACCCCTTCGGCGCCCTCGACGGCATAATGCTCATATACCTCATCGGCCGCTACCGCCCGGAATTCCGCGTGATGGTCAACATGATACTCAACAAGATCACGGCCATGCGCCCCAACTTCATCGCCGTCGACGCATGGGCTTCGGACGATCCCGCCAAGCGCGCCGTGAGCGTGCGCGGCATCCGCGAGGTAATCAAGCAGCTCAAGGACGGCGAGCCCGTGGGCTTCTTCCCCGCCGGCGCCATGAGCAAGACCACGCTGCACGACGGCCTGCAGGACCGCCCCTGGCAGCCCTCGGTGTTGCAGATCATCCACCGCGCCAAGGTGCCCGTGATTCCCATCTTCTTCCACGGCAGCAACAGCTGGCTGTGCAATGTGATGGGCCACGTGTGCTGGCCCCTGCGCTCGCTCATGCTGCCCCACGAGGTATTCCGCAAGTGCGGCAAAACGCTCCACGTGAGCGTCGGGCAGCCCATCTCGGTCGAGGAGCAGGCCGCCCACGGCGCCACCCCCGAGGAACTCGGCGCCTACCTCCGCGAAAAAACCTACGCCCTGCGCGATATATATAAAAGGTAAAGCGCGAGCAGTCCGCGCGCGGGCGCTCACCGCAACTTTTTGTGGCAAATCGCTTTTTTCGCGCCGAGTGCATAATTAACAGCCTTTAACCATTGCCAAGCTATCACCTTAACAATTTGACATCCATTCACTATTCAGCCATCCTATTAAGGATATTTAAAACTTCTTGACTAAAATTTCCGTAGGAAAATTTTTGCAATTGAAATACTATAACTACTTTTGACACGCAAATCCGCCTTTTGGAGCGGACGCTGAGTCAGCGCCACTCCGACAGGCCTTAAAGCACGAATTTTATAACATCTCATATCAAACCACTCTATTCCTTATGAGCACAATTGCAAAACCCGCTACCGGCAAACTCGGCGTTATGGTCGTCGGCCTCGGTGCTGTCACCACTACGTTCATGACCGGTGTCCTCATGGCCCGCAAAGGTCTCGCAAAACCCGTCGGCTCCATGACCCAGTACGATATCATGCGTGTAGGTCAGGGCGCTGATAAAAAATACCTCAAATATGGCGAAATCGTTCCTCTGGCTGATCTCAACGACATCGTGTTCGCAGCTTGGGACGTTTATCCCGCCAACGCTTTCGAGTCGGCCGTAAATGCCGAGGTTCTCAAAGCTAAAGACATTCTCCCCGTAAAGGAAGAACTCGAAGCCATCAAGCCCCTCAAGGCTGCCTTCGACAAGAACTACGCCAAGCGCCTCGACGGCGACAACGTGAAGGACTGCAAGGACCGCTGGGATATGGTTGAGCAGATCCGCGAAGACATCCGCAACTTCAAGAAAGAAACCGGTGTTGACCGCGTGGTTGTGCTCTGGGCTGCTTCTACCGAAGTTTATGTACCCGTCGACAAGGACGTGCACTACACCCTGGCCGACCTCGAGGCTGCCATGAAGGCCGACGACAAGGACCGCATCGCTCCCTCGATGTGCTACGCCTACGCCGCACTGTCTGAAGGCTGCCCCTTCATCATGGGCGCTCCCAATACCACCGTCGATATCCCCGCAATGTGGGAACTCGCCGAGAAGACCAAGATGCCCATCGCCGGCAAGGACTTCAAGACCGGTCAGACCCTCGTTAAGTCAGGCTTCGCTCCCATCA
>CAYUFQ010000131.1:0-5093 GCA_964444045.1 uncultured Bacteroides sp. | reverse complement strand
GTCGATGTCGATATAGTTGTAGGCAAACACGGCGCAACCCCCCGGTGCGATGCCGATGGCGCTGTCTTCCATGCCCAGTTCGTCAATCACCTCGGCCACGAGTTTATGCACCACTCCGTGGGAGCATCCGGGGCAGTAGTGCATGGTGGCGGGCAGGAGCAGGCGCGGGCGCGAGTTCACTTTTGTGCCTCCTTGGGCAATTATCTCTTCCTTAGTCATTTATAGAGAGGAGTTGGAATGCGTTAATCTTTAAACTGTTCGCGCAGGGAGTCGATTATCTCTGCCGGGTTGGGCACTATGCCGCCCGAGCGGCCGAAGTGGCGCACGGGCACTTTGCCCTCTACGGCCAGACGCACGTCTTCAATCATCTGTCCGGCATTGAGCTCGGCCACGAGTATGCCCTTCATCCTGCCGGCCAGGCGCGCTATGGCCTCATAGGGGAATGGCCATAGGGTGATGGGGCGGAGCAGCCCCACCTTCAGCCCGGCGGCGCGGGCGTCCTGAATCGACTTTTTGCAGATTCGGCTCATGCATCCGAAGGCCACGAGCAGATAGTCGGCATCGTCGGTCATGTATTCTTCGAAGCGCACCTCGTTGGCCGCGATTTCGGCGTAGGTCTTCTGCAGGCGCTTGTTGTTCTCTTCCATTGCGTGCGACTCGAGCTCGAGGGTGGTCGACACGTTGCGGTGGCCGCGCTTGTGTTTGCCGGTGACGGCCCAGGGGCATTGGGCGGCAATCTCCTCGTCGGTGCGGCGTGGACGGAACGGCGGCAGCACCACCTTTTCCATCATCTGCCCTACGACGCCGTCGGCCAGAATCATGGCCGGGGTGCGGTATTTGAACGCGAGGTCGAATCCGAGCCCCACAAAGTCGGCCATATCCTGCACCGAAGCGGGTGCGAGCACGATGAGATGATAGTCGCCGTGGCCGCCGCCTTTTGTGGCCTGGAAATAGTCTGATTGCGAGGGCTGAATCGTGCCCAGTCCGGGCCCGCCGCGCATCACGTTGATAATCAGCGCAGGCAGCTCGCCTGCGGCAATATAGCTGATGCCCTCTTGCTTGAGGCTCACGCCGGGCGATGACGATGACGTCATCACGGCTTTGCCGGTTGAGGCTCCGCCGTAAACCATGTTGATAGCGGCAACCTCGCTCTCGGCCTGGAGCACGACCATGCCTGTGGTTTCCCACGGCATCAGTGCCTCAAGGGTTTCAAGGATTTCAGACTGCGGAGTGATAGGATAGCCGAAGTAGCCGTCCACGCCATAGCGGATGGCTGCGTGAGCCACCGCCTCGTTGCCTTTCATCAGTCTAACTTCTTCTGTATTCATGTTTGAAAGTTGTTACTACACGCTTTTGCCGCCGGGCATGAGGCGATACACTTCGATGCAGGCGTCGGGACACACCAGCGAGCATGAACCGCAGCCCACGCAGCCGTCGGGGTTGAGGGTGTAGGCAAAGTGATATCCGCGGTCGTTTACCTCATGCTTGCGCAGAGCCAACACCGAGGTCGGGCAGGCCACCACGCAGAGGTTGCACCCCTTGCAGCGGTTGCTGTCAATGTCTACTGCTCCTATTGCCTTTGCCATAAGTTTGTTTGATGTTATGTTTGAGATGATAATTTTTTCGTAGTGTGCAAATTTAAGCAATCTTTTTTGAATAATGGAAACTTTTTGTAGAAAGTTAACCATCTGCACCTTTTGCCGGCGCATGTGCAGTTTCGTCGCGCAGGTCGGACGGGGTGATGACCAGGCGCCGGTTGCTGAAGCGTATGCCGTTGAGCTCCAGCGGTGTCAGGGTGTGGGCCGAGGCTATTTCAGGCCGTGATATCTGTTTCATTTTCTTCGTCGGGTTCGTTTCTTTCAATCAGTGGCATCATTCGGTTCAGTCCGAGCAGCGCCGACGCATATGCCGCAATCAGCGCAATGAGGTTGACGTCGGGCGAAAAGGCCCCGTTCAGCATCCCGCCGCCGAGATAGCAGAAAAAGAGGGCCCACAGGGTTGCCTGCACGCACAGGCAGAGCGTGCACCAGGCTTTGGCGCGAGTTTTCTGATACCAGACGCTCCAGAACGAAAACGGCAGACAGCACAGATTGCACAGCGCCAGGCTCGCCGCCGCCTGCGGAAAGGCAAGCAGGGCTATGAGCGACACGCTGAAATAGGCCAGCCCCACCTCGCTCCAGCCGAACAGACCGAAAAAGCTCGATGCCTTGGTCGACAGCACGCTGTCGCAGCCGTGTCGCTCAATGACTCCACACACTTTGTCGCCCGTGCTGCTTTTGATGTGGAGGCTTTTCATGACGAGCAGCCAGCTGAAAAACAGGCCTGCGCCGTTGAATATCAGGGCCGCTATGGCCCACGGGCGGCTGAAAATCCTGTTTTCGATGATGAAGTAGCCGAGCAGCACCCCAACCGCCAGTATCAGGGCCAGGTGCTTGGCCCGTTCGAGCCGTTGGCTCAGCAGATGCCGCCCATAGTCAGGCTCCTTGGCCTGCGGAGTAGGGTAGGCTATGAACGCCATGCCCTGCCAGGCGTCGGTAAACACGTCGGCCGGCGCCGTTTCGGTGACGCTCTCGCTCAGATAGCTGACGGTTTGCGTATTTACGTCGGTCACTATCACGAATCCCTTGCTCATCCGGGCCAGAAACGGAACGGGGAGTTTGCTGATTTCGCTCTTGTCGGTCAGCGTGAGCCCTTCGCTGTCAATGCCATATTGCGCCAGGAGCTTCTTCAGCCCGAAACACGACTGAAACGGCATGGCCCGGTAGGCCTTGTCGGAGTAGGCTGCGGTGTGGGGCACCTCCAGCTCTTTGAGGAAGTCAGAGAAAAGCGTTGCGTCCATATCCTCTCAACGCCTCAGACCCTCCGCCGGTTCATGTGAGTGGAGAGTGGAGAGTGGAGGAGTGGAGAGTGGAGAGTGAAAAATGGAGGATAGCGCATTGGCGCTACCCCCCCGGGGAATGGAAGCTGTGTATGTTTAGGATGTTTTTTAGGCGTTAATCTGACTGGCGGCCGCGGGCGTAGAAGTCGAGTATGCGGGCGCGTAGCAGCAGTTCGTAGCGGGCGCTTACCTGCTCCGAGCGCGACTGCACGTAGCGGTTGCGGGCGGTTTCGAAGTCGGTGGGGGTGGCGCGGCCAACGCTGTATTTTTCGCGCACGGCGTTGAGGGCGGCTTCGGCGGCCACTGTCGATTCCTCCGAGGCTTGCAGGCGTTCGCGGGCGCCCACGGCCTGATAGTATGACTCGCTGATGGCTTTGTAGAGGTTGTCTTTCTGCGTTTCGTATGTCAGATCGGCGCTGAGGCGCTGCAGGCGGGCACGGCGCACGTTGTTGCGCGTGGTCAGGCCGTCGAATATAGGCACGCTGAGCGAGAAGCCGACGTACTGGCTGAAGTTATGACGCATCTGCGCTCCGAAGGCCTCGTTAGGCATGCCTGAAATCTTGTAGTAGTTGCTTCCCAGGCCGGCGTTGAAGCTCAGGCGGGGAATGTAGCCGGTCTGCGCCACCTTAATCTGACGGTCGGCGGCGTCGATCTGCAGCCGGCTGGCCGCCAGCGAGTGGTTGATGCCGAGGGCGCAGTGGTATACGGTCTGCGGGTCGGGCAGCATGGGGAGCGCGTCGGCCTGCAGGGGGGCTATGTCGAAGCCGGCGAATTCTTCGTCGGTGAGCCGCAGCAGCTGGGCCAGGTCGAGCAGGGCCAGGCGGGTGTCGCTCTGCGAGGTGACCAGCTGGCGGCGTGCATCGGCCGCCTGGCTGGCGGCGTCGAGCATGTCGGCTTCGGGAATCTTGCCGGCTTCGAGCAGCGCCCGGCGGCGGGTCAGCTCGTCGTCGGTCAGTTCGAGCTGGCTTTGAGCCACCGCCTCGAGTTCGCGGCAGTAGAGCGCCTGAAGATATTGCGCCATGACGCGCAGGCCAACGTCGTCTTTTGTCGCTTCGAGAGTTTCGACCACGGCCGTGAGCGACGTTTTGGCCAGTTCAATCTGGCGCACTGTCTGCAGTCCGTTAAACAGGGGGAGCTGCAGCCCGATGTTGGCGCCGAAGCTGGTGGTGTTGCGGTCGGCATAGGTGTTGCTGGCCGTGAGGCCGCGGCCGAAGTTCCACGACTGGCTGGCCGAGCCGCTCACCTGGGGCAGAACGGCGTCTTTGGCGCTGATTACCTGCTGCTCGGCATCGAGCTGCTCAACCTGCTGCCGGCGCACGGTGAGGTTATGCTTTATGGCGTGGTCAATGCATTCGTCGAGAGTCCACGTGCGGGCGCCGGCGCTGAGCGCAGTAGCCGTTACCGCCAGCAGAATATATGATATGCGCTTCATTTTAAGGCCCCCCTGAGTTTATCGGAATCGGATATTCCGCCGGTCACTTCGATGTTTATGCCGTCGCTCAGTCCGGTCTGAATCTGCCGCCGCTCGAAGGTTTGCGGATTTTCGCCGGTGAGCACGTAGACGTAGGCGTTGTCGCCGTCGAACTCCACCACTGCCTCGGGCACGCTCATCACGTTGCGGGCCTCGCGCAGAATCACCGACGCGTTGGCGCTGTAGCCGGCCCGGAGATTCTGCCCGGGCAACACGTTGAGCGCCGCCTTGATTTCAAACGTGTTGGTGCCGTTCTCGCTCGTGGCTTTCGGCGATATGTATTCGATGAGAGCCTCGGAGCTTACATCCTGCAGGGCGCCTATGGTGATGCGCATCGGCTGGCCCACGCTTAGCAGCCCCACCTCCGTTTCGTCAACCTTGCCTTTGAAGATGAGGTCGGTCATGTCGGCCACTGTGGCTATCGTGGTGCCGTCGTTGAACGTGTTTGACTGAATCACCGACGAACCCACCTTGACCGGCACGTCGAGCACCAGCCCGTTTATGGTGGCGCGCACGAGGGTGTTTGAGCTCTGAGCGTTGGTGGCCGACACTCCCTCGCGGACAATCGACAGCGCATCTTGCGCGGCATCGAGCTCGATCTCGGCGTTGCGCAGGGCGGTCTGCGACTCCTCATATTCCTCGCGGCTCACGTATTTCTTTTCGTATAGCCCGGCGGTGCGTGCGCTCTTTGGCTTTCATCGGACGCATGGAGAAGGGAATTCTTAATGCTACCGATCTTAGATT
>CAYUFQ010000130.1:0-5175 GCA_964444045.1 uncultured Bacteroides sp. | reverse complement strand
CAAACTACTTAAACTCATCCCCATGTGGATGCTGACCGGCCTTCTCCCCTCAGCCCTCAATGCAACCGACTTCACCTACACGTATGAGGGCCAGACAATCACCTACACCATCCTCGATGAAAATGCAAAAACCGTAAAAACAAAAAGCGGTAATTATACTGATCGAAAGCCCGGGAATAAAGTGACAGGTACGCTTACTTTGCCGGAGACTGTTTATTACAAGAATGAAGCATACACCCTGACATCTATTGGCTACTATGCGTTTTATGGCTGCAGTGGCCTGACCAGCGTGACGATACCTAACTCGGTAACTTCGATTTTGGAAAGCGCGTTCGAGCGCTGCAGCGGCCTGACAAGTGTGACGCTGCCCAATTCGGTAACAGAAATTAAAACCAATGCATTTGCTGGTTGCAACAATTTGACGCATGACGTTTATAACAATAAAATATTTGCATACGCATACCGGTCAAATCGAGAACAGGTAAAAGTTCCTGACGGTATAAAGATTATTGCGGGTGGTGCGTTCTCCGGCTACAGCGGTCTGACCGGCGTGACGCTACCCAACTCGGTGACCACAATTGGCGAATATGCGTTATATGGCTGCAGCGGTCTGACAAGCCTTACGCTACCTAACTCGCTGATCACGATTGGCACGAATGCGTTCTCCGGCTGCCATAAACTGATTTCATATAGTGTAGATGAGGTGACGCCAAATAGTGTATCGATTGAAGTAAAAAAGGCCGACAGCAGTAGTAATTTTAAGCTAGCTGCCATGCTGGATAATCGTGTAACTCAAAATGGAACACACACATTCTATGGTTTAATATCTGGAAAATTATATTGGATGTCTTTTGGCTTTGTTTTTAAAGAATCGTTTTTCAGTTTAACATCTACAGAGGTACGCACCGCATCCGCTGATATGCAAATATCGGTCAATTCAACAACAGCAACTACGACGGTGTTAGTACCATCGGTAAATATAAAAGGTGGGACTGTAAAAAAATACATGGAATATTGGGACGGAATAACGGGTAAGCCGAGCGGAGAAATACAGCTTACAGGGCTGCGTCCCAATACATCATATACTTTCTCATATGTAGTGAAGGGTGAAAGCGGTTGGGAACTTGAAAAGTCCATAACCGTCAAGACCAAGGAGCTGGAATTGACGACGCAGCCCGGGCAGGCTATGAATATGACAACGGCACTGCTCAGCGCTAAGACCAACATGAGCGAACTCGAGGAGAACGTGGGCTTTGAGTGGCGGCGATATGATGCGCCGGAAACGTTGCCATCGCAGAAGGTGATGTGTGCCGTGGTTGACGGTATGCTGATGGGCGCCCTGAGCAATCTGAATCCCGACGTTTATTACAATTATCGCCCGTTTTACACGTCAAACTCCGGCAATACCTATTATGGTGACTGGGTGACAATATTTACCGGCGACGCAAACGTTTATTTCGACCCGACGGTACGCACCTACACCACTACCAACGTGGGCGAGACCGGCGCCACAATCAGAGGCTATGCGCTACGCGGTTCGGATGAGATAAAGCGTCAGGGCTTCCAGTACTGGAGCGATACCGAGGCTACCTCGCGCGCCGCGAACGGCATTACCGAGGTGGAGGTGTCGGGCACCAGGCTCACCTACCCGCTCAGCGGACTGAAGCCGGGCACCACCTACAGCTATCGCGTATTTGTTGAAACCGCGGGCGGCACAACCTACGGCGACACCGTAAGCTTCACCACCAAAGGCGAGGAGAGCGGTATCGAAGAGGTGGAGGCTGACGCTGCGGAGGAGGCTGCCACAGTGGTGGGCTACTGGAACGTGCAGGGCGTGCGCTCCGACAAGCCTTACCGCGGGCTAAACCTGGTGCGCTACTCCGACGGCACCGTGCGGAAGGAGATTCGCTGAGTAAGTGGAGAGTGGAGGAGTGGAGAGTGGAGAGAATCAACCCGCTCCGCGCTCCGCGCGGCTCCACTCCTCCACACTCCACACAAAAAAAGCGGCCGAAGCCGCTTCTTTTAGATTTCTTGTTTTTCTTAATTGTCGCTGATGATGCAGATTGCTACTCGGTTCCAGCTCTCTTCCTTGAACATCTCGCCGATGCCCTGGCCTTCGGCCTTGATGCGGTCGGCCTTGATGCCGTAGCCATTCACGAGCAGATTCTTGACGCTTTCGGCGCGGGCTTTTGCCAGCTTGACGTTGAAGTCGATGTTACCGTCTTTAGAGGCGTAGCCCTTGATTTCTACTGTAGATTCAGGATTGTTTTTCATGTAGTCGGCAATCATCACCACGTTGGGCTGCTGGTCGGTGGTTACCTTCGACGAACCGATTTTGAAGAATACGTAGCGCACGCTCTCGAGGGTGTTGGTCTCTTCAACCACGGTGTTGGTCACTACGGGCACGGGGCGGTTCTGACATTCAACGAGCTGCTGTCGGAGGGCGGCGTTGGCGTTGGCCAGACGGGCGTTTGCGGTGGCAGCATCCGATACTTCCGCACGCAGGGCGTTGATTTGATTATTGTATTCCGAGAAGTCGGGCTCATAGAATGCGAAGCTGTGGGTGCCGTTGGAGTTGCCGAAGTGGTAGGTAACGCCTGCTTCGAGCTCAAAGGCGGCCGCGCGTCCGCTGAATATGGTGTGGTTGAGGTTGGTCATGTTCCACAGAATGGCGGGCTTGATGCCGATTGTCCATGCCTTCTCGGCGCCGAGATTGAAATTGAAGTTCATGCCGGTCTTCACGCCAAGGTCATTGTAGTCATAGCCCTGGCTCTTGGGAATGAATCCGTGAAGCCAACCGATGCCGCCCACTACCTCGGCCTCGAACACACGGGGCTGACCGGCATATCCGGCAAAGAGGTTGTTGAGGTTAACGGCGCCGAACAGGCCGACGTAGGTGTTGTCTACAACATTGTGGAGCGATGGCATCTTGTTCCAGGTCGATGAATTGAAAAAGGCCTCTCCCTCTACTCCCAGGCCGAAGGTGGGGGTAAGTTGTTTGCGTACTTCCAGACCGGCCACGCCGCGGAAGTTTTCGGCCATTGAGCCGGCTTGGGTGTTGACAGGAGCAGCCACGCCGCCCTTAACCGTGATTGAGAAGTTGTCGAAGGGCTTGCTCGGAGTCAGAGGCTGCGACTGAGCGTTTGCGTTGCCTGCCAGGGCCAGAGCGGCGAAACCGGCAAAAAGTAAATTCTTCATAGCGTTAGTAGTTGATGATTGAATTTTGGTTAAAAATGTTTTAAACGTGTTTTTGCAACTATAACGCTCTGCCGGTTCCATAAGTTCAGCACGCCCGCGAAAAAATTGCGGGAATCAGAAGCTGAACTGGGTCATGGCGCCGACGCGCCATGCATTGCGGGCGGCTCCCGAGAAGTTGGTGCGGCGGCCGAAGTCGAGTTCGCCGCCTACCTGAATGCGCGGCGTGAGGTTCCAGAAGCAGTTGACTGCGGCGAGCAGTCCGTGGGAGAACTCCGAGTCGGCAATCGGCCGGCCCTCGGTGTAGAGGTGAGAGCTGCTCACCGACGCGCTGACAAAGAGGTTGGGGCGGAAGTTCCATTGCAGGCCGGCGCACCAGCCGAACGTGGCCGGCGAGTAGAGCTTGCCGGGGGCGTCGGGGTCGGGAATCAGGTCGTAGCTGCTCACTGCCAGGTCGCCGCCGAGCGAGGCGTATCCGCGGCCATAGTTGAGGGTCAGGTAGCCGGTGAGTTGGCGAGTGGGGTGGGCCACCGAGCTTAGCAGCAGGCCCCAGCCTGCGCGGTGATGGTTGGTCGAGGCGGCCACGTCGCGATATGACAGCGAGCGCACTATTCCGGCAAGCCTGACGTGGGCCGTGGGGCCCCATTCGTATTGAATGAATGCGGCACCGTCGGGCACCCAGTTTTCGATGGCGCGGGTCAGGGTGTTGTCGGCCCCGATTTTGGTGGCGGGGGTTTCTGCGCTGACGGCCATTACCCAGTGCTTGCTCAGGCGCGGCATGTAGCGCACCAGCACGTTGGTGGGCGAAATCTTGTTGCTCGGGCCGTTGGCGTCGACCATGGGAGGCACGGCGGCGGGGTCGGAGAAGGTCGACGGGGCATAGCCTATCGTGAAGTCGTTGATTGTGGCATAGGCCTTCTTCAGATGGAAGTCGCGGGCCTGATAGCCGTTGAAGTTGGCCTCGATATATAGCTGATAGTGGCCGAGCGAGCGGTTCTTGCCGATTACGCGGAAAAACAGGCAGGTGCCGGCCGGAGTGGTGGCGAAGTGGCGCATGGCGGTGGCGTCGGTGTGCATCGGAATGAGATACGGGGCGAAGGCTGCGGCGGGTATGGCGCCGTTCCAGTCGAAGTAACCGCGCATGCGCACAGCACCGCCCATGCCCATGGCAAGGGTGGCGTCGCGGCTCATCATCAGGAAGTAGGGGGACTCGGGGTCGGAGAAGCTGCGGAACTGGTCGTAGTAGAACATATCGAGCAGATGCCTGATGGAGTCGTTGGCAAAGACTTCGTCGTCGGTCAGCTCGCCCTTGCCCAGGGAGATGACTTTGTGGGAGTGCTTTACTGATTCGCGGGCATCGTCGGCAAGCGACTGCGATGCGGCGTTGAAAGCCGTGCATCCGAGTGCGGCCCACAGTAGCAGTGATTTGAGTTTCATTGTGTGGAGGCTGGTTGAACGTGGAGGCGGGGATGAACGGAGATTCTGTCAGATGCGCTGCAACACGGTGTGCACCAGATCCTGCACGGCGTTCTTGTACTGTGGGTTGGCCGTGTTGTTGTAGCGGTTGGCAATGATGGAGCAGACGGTCATGCAGCGGTGGCCCATCAGGCGGCCGAGTCCTTGCAGCGGGGCCGACTCCATTTCGTAGTTGGTGATCCGGCGCCCCTGGAGCTCAAACGATTCAATGCGCGAGTTGAGGTCGGGATTGGCAAGATGAAGCCTCACCTGCCGCCCTTGCGGGCCGTAGAAGCCCACGGCGGAGATGGTGTTGCCGCGCACCATGTCGTCGCGGCCAATGCGGTCCACCAGCTCAGCGTCGGCATCGACCACGTAGGGCTTGGCCCACAGCGGGTTCCAGCCTGTGTGGTCACACAGCCTGCGCTCGAACTCAAGGTCGGCTATGGAGTTGCGGCCGGCATAATAGTTGAGCACTCCGTCAAAGCCGATGGCCTTCTCGGCGATTACGGGGGTGCCGAGCGA
>CAYUFQ010000129.1:0-5248 GCA_964444045.1 uncultured Bacteroides sp. | reverse complement strand
CGAGCCGATATTGATGGCCATGTAGAAGAGCGAGAACGCGGCATCGCGCATGCCGGAATATTTGGCTTCGTTGTAGAGGTCGCCGACCATTACCTGCAGGTTGCCCTTGAACAGGCCTGTGCCGGTGGCAATCAGCAGCAGCGCGGCGCAGAGGATAGCCAGCGAGGTGCCGGAGTGAATCGGCGTGGGAATCGACATGATGGCATAGCCGATGAACATCACGAAGATGCCGGTTACGACGCACTTCGAGAAGCTCCATTTGTCGGCTATCCAGCCGCCAACCAGCGGCATGAAGTAAACGAGGGCAAGAAATGCCGCATAGATTTGGCCTGACACGGTGGAGTCAAGTCCGAACTTTGCTTGCAGGAACAGCAAGAAAGTGGCGAGCATCGTGTAGTAGCCGAAGCGTTCGCCGGTGTTGGCGAGCGCGAGCACATACAGTCCGCGGGGTTGGTTTTTAAACATTGTGAAGTGAATGATTGGTTATTGTTAATTATTATTTTCGAGTTTGGTCTTGAATGCGAGGGCATAGAGGCGCATCTGCTTCACCATGGCCAGCAGCCCGTTGGAGCGGGTGGGGGAGAGGTGTTCGCTCAGGCCTATCGCATCGATAAAGTGGAGGTCGGATCCGAGAATCTCGTCGGGAGTGTGGTCGCTGAGCACTTTTATCAGCAGGGCTATCATCCCTTTGACGATAATGGCGTCGGAATCGGCCTGGTAGACCACGTGGCCTTCGGGGGTTAGCTCGGCGTTAATCCACACCCGGCTCTGGCAGCCTTCGATGAGATATTGCGGGGTTTTGTATTTTTCGTCAATCGGCGGCAGCTGGTTGCCCAGGTCAATCAGATAGGCATACCGGTCCATCCAGTCGTCGATTTCGGAAAACTCCTCGATGATTTCGTCTTGAATTTCGTTTATAGTCATAATTATTTTTCGAGGTAAATTAGGGTTGTGATGACGCGGCCCACGTCGGCGAGGGTGGCGCGGTCAATGTTGTCGATATTGTCGGCGAGAGTGTGCCATGTGGGGTTGAACGAGCCGGTTTGCGGATGGTCGGTCTCGATTATGTCGATGCAGGGTATGCCGGCTTTGAGCAGGGGCACGTGGTCGTCGTTGACCGCTCCACCCACCCGGTCGGCGAATCGTGATGCCAGCCCGGCCCGGGCGGCGATGGCCCACACTTTGTCGTTGAGCGCCTTGCAGTTGACCTCGCTGATCATTTCGCGCGGAAATACGGCGTTGCGGGCGCCGACCATGTCGAGCAGCACCGCATAGCGGGGCATAGTTTCGCCCGGCTGGTAGTAGGGCATGTTGAGCGCCCAGTATTGGGCGCCGAGCGCCCAGGAGTCGTCGTTGCCCGACGAGCCGGAGTCTTCGGCGTCGACAAACAGAATGTCGAGCCCCACTTCGGGAGCCTGCGCGCCTGCCAGCCTGGCTATCTCCATGAGGATGCCCACTCCGCTGGCGCCGTCGTTGGCGCCGTCGATGGGCCTGGAGTGGTTGGCCGCATCGGGGTCTTCGTCGGCCCAGGGGCGTGAATCCCAGTGGGCCAGCAGGAGTATGCGGCTGGAGGCTCCGGAGTTGAAGCGGCCCATTATGTTGGCAATCGGGCCGAAATCTGGCAGCTCGGCCTGTTGAATCATCACCGTGTCGGCCCCGTGGCGCCTGAGCTCGGCGGCGAGCCATCGGGCGCAGGCCTCGTGGGCCTCCGAGCCTCCGGTGCGCGGGCCGAATTCCACCTGCCTGACCACGTTGGCATAGGCCGAATCGGCCGAAAATTCGGGCACCGGCAGCGCATTGCCGGGGGCGGCGGGTTCGGCCGCGGCAGGCAGGGGCGCGGACTTGGTGCATCCGCACGATGCTATCGCCATGGCGGCGAATATTGTAGAAGCGATTATGGTTGTTGACAGCTGTTTCACAGCCACAAAGTTACAAAAAATCCCCAAAACATGTCAAATAACACATGAACTTTTATTTGTAATGTCAATTCAATATAGTAAATTTGCACTGATTCTTGTAACGTAAAACAAAATAATTGACATGAAGAAGCACAATTTTTATGCCGGGCCGTCGATTCTGAGCCAGTATACAATCGACAACACCGTTGCCGCAATAAAGGACTTTGACCACATGGGGCTTTCGCTCCTTGAGGTGTCGCATCGCAGCAGCCAGTTCGTGAGCGTGTTTGACGAAGCATGCCGCTTGGTGAAGGAGCTGCTCGAAGTGCCCGAGGGCTACAGCGTGTTGTGGCTTGGAGGCGGCGCGAGCATGCAGTTTTGCATGGCGCCCTACAATCTGCTGAAAACCAAGGCCGCGTATCTCGAAACGGGAGTGTGGGCCTCAAATGCAGTGAAGGAAGCCCGGCTTTTCGGCGAAGTGGACGTGGTGGCATCGAGCAAGGATGCGAATTTCAGCTATGTGCCCCGTGACTTCGTGATACCGGCCGATGCCGACTATTTCCACTATACGTCGAACAACACCATCTACGGCACCGAGCTCAGGGAAGACCCCGCATCGCCCGTGCCTCTGGTGGCCGATATGAGCTCGGATATCTTCAGCCGTGCGGTCGACGTGAGCAAATATGACCTGATTTATGCCGGCGCGCAAAAGAATCTCGGTCCGGCCGGAGTGACGCTCGTTATCGTGAGAAACGATGCGCTCGGCCGCGTTGACCGCGCTATCCCCACCATGCTCAACTATCAGACGCATATCAAGAAAGACGGCATGTTCAACACTCCGCCGGTGCTCCCCGTATATGCATCGCTGCAAACCCTCAGATATTATAAGGAGCTTGGCGGCGTGAAGAAGCTGCAGCTCGCCGATGAGGAGAAGGCCGCCCTGCTCTACGATGCCATCGACGGTTCGCGCATGTTTGAGGGCACGGCGCAGGTTGAATCGCGTTCGATTATGAACGTATGCTTCGTGATGGCCGAGGAATATAAGGCTCTTGAAAAGGAGTTTATCGACTTCGCTTCGGCCCGCGGCATAGTGGGCATCAAGGGCCACCGCAGCGTGGGCGGTTTCCGCGCAAGCCTCTATAATGCCCTGCCGCTTGAGTCGGTGAAGGCATTGGTTGAAACGATAAGGGAATTTGAAGCTAAACATTGATGAAGAAAATACTTGTGGCCACCGAGAAGCCGTTTGCTCCGGTGGCGATTGACGGCATACGCCGGGAGGTGAGCGAAGCGGGCTATGAGCTGGCCTTGCTCGAACGCTATGGCTCGGAGGCCGAGCTGATGCAGGCCGTTGCCGATGCCGATGCGCTTATTGTACGCTCCGATAAGGTCACCGCGGCCGTTCTTGACGCTGCCCCGGCACTGAAAATTGTGGTGCGCGCCGGCGCCGGTTACGACAATGTTGACCTCGCGGCCGCCAGTGAGCGCGGAGTGGTGGTTGAGAATACTCCCGGACAGAACTCCAATGCCGTGGCCGAGCTGGTGTTCGGCATGCTGATAATGGCCGTGCGCAATATGTATGCCGGCACATCGGGCTCGGAGCTGAAGGGCAAGTCGCTCGGCATCCATGCCTTCGGCCAGGTTGGCCGTAACGTGGCCCGCATAGCCAAAGGGTTCGGCATGGAGGTGAGCGCGTTCGACCCCTACTGCCCCGACGACGCGATGATAGCCGCAGGGGTGACGCCCGTTCATGAGCTCAAGGAGCTTTATGCGAAGAATAAGTTCGTGTCGCTGCATATTCCCGCCACGCCCGAAACCCGCGCCTCGGTGGGCTACGACCTTATCACCTCGATGCCTCAGGGGGGAGTGCTCATCAACACCGCCCGCAAGGAGGTGATCGACGAGGCCGGGCTCGAAAGGGCTCTCACCGACCGGCCCGACCTGAAATACGTTGCCGACGTGCGCCCCGACACTGCCGACGCGCTCATTGAGAAATTGCCGGGCCGAGTGTTCTGCACGCCCAAAAAGATGGGGGCGCAGACTGCCGAGGCCAACATAAACGCCGGCATTGCCGCCGCCCGTCAGATAGTAGCTTTTTTCCGCGATGGCGACACCCGTTTTCAAGTGAATAAATGACCGCCGCCGCATGAGATATATCACCAACGAACAGATTGAGGCGCTTGGCATCAGCGCGGCCACCTGCGTGGAATGGGTGCGCGAGGCATTTCTGCTGAAAGACCGCTGCCAGTTGCCGCCGAAAGTGTCGGTTCATCCCCGCGGTGATGATTTTATCAACACGATGCCCTGCCTGCTGCCCGAGGAGTGTCATGCGTTCGGCTGCAAGGTGGTGTCGCGCACCCGGGGGCAGCAGCCGGCGCTTAACAGTCAGATGATGGTGTTTGACACTCTGACCGGACGCATGTCGGCGCTGTTTGATGCCGATTGGATCACCACGATGCGCACTGCCGCAGTGGCCAACCTTGCCATCGACACCTTGGCGCGGCCCGGCGCGTCGGTTTTTGCCTTCATCGGACTCGGTGCGGTGGGCCACGCCGTGGTGCGCTTCGTGCTCGAAACTCATCCGGGCCGGCAGATGACCCTGCGGCTGATGCGGTATAAAGACCATGCCGAAAAGGTAGTGGAGCAGTTCGCGCCGGATTATCCCGACGTAAAGTTCGAGATTGCCGACAGTGCCGAGGCGCTCGTTGACGGCGCTGACGTGGTGGTTTCGTGCATAACCAGCGCCGAGGGGCTCATTGTTGACGATGCATCGCTGTTTCGCCCCGGAGTGCTGGTAGTGCCTGTGCATACCCGCGGATTCCAGAACTGCGACACGGTGTTCGACAGCGTGTTTGCCGACGATGAGGGCCACGTGAAGGGGTTCAGATACTTCAACGAGTTCCGGCGGTTTGCCGAGCTGGCCGACGTGCTGGCCGGCCGCGATGCCGGCAGGCGGTCGGAGTCGGAGCGGATACTGGCGTACAACATCGGCCTCGGCCTTCACGACATATATTTCGCATACAATATTTTGAAACTGTTATAGAAACTAATCATATAATAAAGCAATGGATATCAACAACATCATCAGTTCGCTCGAAGCCAAGCATCCCGGCGAGAAAGAGTATCTGCAGGCCGTGCGCGAGGTGCTGATCAGTGTGGCTGACGTTTACAATCAGCATCCCGAATTTGAAAAGGCGAAGATTATAGAGCGTATGGTCGAGCCCGACCGTATTCTCACCTTCCGCGTCACCTGGGTCGACGACCGCGGCGAAGTTCAGACCAATCTGGGCTATCGCGTGCAGTTCAACAAGGCCATAGGCCCGTATAAAGGGGGCATCCGGTTCCATGCATCG
>CAYUFQ010000128.1:0-5255 GCA_964444045.1 uncultured Bacteroides sp. | reverse complement strand
TTTGTGCTTGGCATAGCCGGGATGCACGTTGCGTCCGGTGAACGTGATTTTGGCCACTGCGGCATTGAAGTTCTCGAACTCGAGTTCGCCGATTTCGCCGCCGTCCATGGTGTAGGCCCAGTTGCAGGCAAACTGCTCTACGTTGAATTTATGGGCGCCGCGGCCAATCTCTTCGTCGGGGTTGAAGGCAATGCGTATCTTGCCGTGCTTGATTTCGGGGTGGGCCTGCAGGTACTCCACTGCGGCGATAATCTCGGCAATGCCGGCTTTATCGTCGGCGCCGAGCAGCGTGGTGCCGTCGGTCACCACGAGGTCCTGGCCCACGTAGTGAAGCAGTTCGGGGAATTCGCTCGGCTTCAGGGCAATGCCTGCCTCGGCGTTGAGGGTTATGTCGCCGCCGTCGTAGTCCTTGACTATGCGCGGCTTCACGTGGCGTCCGCTCATGTCGGGCGATGTGTCGAGGTGGGCAATGAAGCCCACCGTGGGCAGCTCCTTGTCGGTGTTGGCGGGCAAGGTGGCCATAAGGTAGCCGTTTTCGTCGAGAGTTATGTCGGCCAGGTGCATTTCCTGCAGTTTCTGCTGCAGATATTCCGCAAAGGCGAACTGACCCGGAGTGGAGGGTGTCATGTTGGTCAGTTCATCGCTCTGGGTGTCGAATCTGACGTAGTCGAGAAAGCGTTCAAGTACGTTCATGGGTTAGATTTATTGGTGTATTTCAATATTTTTTGGCTTCGGAAGCGTGAATACGAATTCCAGGCCGTGGGTCTCGGCGTTTCTGACGGTGATTTCGCCTCCAAGCGCCTGAAACGTGCTCTTCACTATGGGCAGCCCCAGTCCGGTGCCGCCTCTCTTGCGCGCGCGGCCGGTATCTACCCGGTAGAATCGGTCGAAGAGGTGGGGCAGATGCTCTTCGCCAACCCCGGTGCCGTTGTCGGCAAACAGGAATGTGCAGAAGTTCTCGTCCTGCTTCACCAGCTTCAGGGTCATGACGGTTCCCTTCGAATATTTCACGGCATTCTTCACGAGGTTCATCACGGCGTTGTTCACCAGCGTGTAATTGGCCCTCACGTAGGTGTCGAACGGCACGTCCCACTCGAATTCCATATTTTCATTCATATGGCTCACCTCAAGGTCAGAGGCTATGTTGTAGATGAGGTCGTGGAAGTCGAAGTCGGTGGTCTCTATCTGCTGGCTGCCATCTTCGAGGCGGGTTATGGAGCTGACGTCTTTCAGCAGCTGGGTCAGGCGGTCGGCGTGTTCCTGCACCTTCAGCAAGAAGTTGCGCACCATCGGCTGCGGCATGTCGGGGTCGGCGCATATGGTGTCGACATATCCCTTGATGATGCCTACGGGCGTTTTCAGCTCATGGTTCAGGTTGTTGGCCGTCTGGCGCTTGATGCGGGCCTTCTCCTCGTTGGCGCGCAGGGCCACTTCGTGCTCGTGCTCCATCCGCTGCGTGGCCTTGCCTTTTTCGCGGTAAAGCCGCATGATCTCGCGCGTCACGTCGCCTATCTCGCCTCGCGGAAACTTCATGGAGTCGATGGCTATGGTTTCGCCCCGGTTCACGGCCTTGGCAAAGTTGTGAAGGTTGCTGATCACTCGGCCGCTCCTGCGCGCAATCACGTAGTTGATGCCGCTCGCGGCTATGCCCAGAGCGAACACCACTATCCATATCATCGAGTCGTAAGATATAGCCCGCTCCATGTTCTTGGTGTAGGGCACTGTGGCAATCACCGTCACGAAGCCGTCGTTTGAGGTGGCGGCGTCGTAGAACGACTCGCGCGCCGTTTCGGGCGATATTCTCACGCCGCTTCCCTGGCCATATTTTTTCGATGACTCGATTTCGGGCACATGATGGTGGGCGGCGTCTTCAACCACTATGGGGTTGCCCACTTTGGCTATCACCTGGTCGTTTTCGTCGTAAACGGTCACGCGCAGGTCGTAAAACGTGGTGTTGTCGAAAAACTCATCGATAAACCTTACCTGCTGCTGCAGGTTGACGCCGCGCTCATAGGCGTTGAGCACGCTGGTGGTCACCGTGCGCAGCCGGTCCTGAAGAAGCTCCATGCGAAGGTCCTTCTCCGTGCTTATGGTGTACCACATCATCAGGCCGATGATTGCCCACAGCAGGAAAAACGTGGGCAGGAACAGACGCAGAGTGAGTTTAAACGACCTCCTTGAAGCCATATCCAAAGCCTACGCGCGTTTCAATATGCTTGCCGTAGGCTCCAAGCTTTTTGCGTAATCGGGTTAGACTGGTGTCGACCGTGCGGCTGCTCACGACAACGTTGTTTGACCATACGGTGCGGATAATCTCCTCGCGTGAGTAGATGCGGTTGCGGTGTTCGAGAAAGAACATCAGAAGGTCAAACTCGGTTTTCGACAGCTGCTGAAGCACCCCGTCGATATAGCAGGCCTTTTCGTTGCGGTTGAGCCTGAGCCCCTTGAACACTATGTCTTCTTCATATCGGGCCTTCGACTTGTTGGCGCTCAGATGGGCCGACACATTGCTGCGGCGCATTACCGACCTCACCCTGGCAAGCACCTCGGGAATCGAAAACGGCTTGGTGATGTAGTCGTCAGCGCCGATGTTGAGCCCCATCACGGTGTCATCCTCGTCGCTCAGGGCCGTGCAGAAAATAATCGGTTTGTTCTCCAGTTCATCGCTGTGCTTGAGCTTGCGGGCAAAGTCAAAACCGCTCAGCTTATCCATCATAATATCCACTATAAAAAGCGAATACGACGGAAGGTCCATCGTCAGCGCCTCCTCGGCCGACAGAGCGGTGTCTACTTCATAACCCTCCTTTTCAAGATTGTAACGAAGGATTTCGCAAATCGACTCCTCGTCATCAATTACAAGTATTTTTACTCGCATATTATATAACGACTTTGTTTTATGAAAAAGAATATCCTGTTTTGTGTCTGCAAAGTTAGTCAACTTCCATCCAATATCTTTCCGTGGTGATGTTAAAAAAAGTTAATTAACCGTTCCCGCACATATCATTGCCGCAACAATAAAACTGTTAAAAATGTTAATAAAGTAATTCAACTGTTTATTTATGAGAAACGACGGAAAACATTTCATCACTGCCATGCTTCTTCTCCTCGGCGCCCCGACGGGTCTGCTCAAGGCCCAGTCGGTCGCCGAGATTGCCAATGTCCTCAGTAATATGCCTGACTATGAGGCGGCTGTGGAATATGCCGTTACGCTGCCGCAGGCTCAGGACGACATTGTCTACACCGTTGAACTGCATCAGCCCGCGTCGGCCGACAGCTACCTCATCGACTGGACGGTCAACTCCCCCTCGGGCCGCGTCGACGGCTTCACCGCCTGGTTCGACGGCCACTTCTATAATCTGCGTAACAACCGCCTGCAGGAACATCACGCGCAATGGGATGCCGACACCCCCGCCGGCGCCCGCGCAATCCAGAACTCGGCCCAGTTCGCCTCGCTGCTCCCCTCGCGCATGGCCATGGAGCTGCGCCGCCTCGACGACCCCGGGCTGTATCGCTACACCATCTCCCCCTCTGCCGATGAACTGCGCGTCGACGCCGTGCGCCTCGCCTCAGGCAGCGACGACGCCGAACTGCAATGGGTGTTCGACGCATCGACCCTGCGCCCGCTCCGGTTCTATGCCGACTATAACCCCGGCGCCATATCCGGCCAGCAGGTCAAAGCCGTCTACTCCCCCCTGCCTGACTCCCTGCACATCTCCGGTCCCCTCGACGAGCCTGCCTTGCGCCAACGCTATCCCCTGGCATTCGAGCAATGCCGCGAAAGCCAGTTTGCCATCGAATCAATGCGCGGACGGCAACTCCCCGGATTCTCCCTGCCGCAATGCGGCGGCGGCCGCCTGACGCGCCGCGCCGCCGACCCTCTGACCGAACCCACAGCCATCGTCATGCTCGACTCCGACTCGGCCCTTGCCCCGCAACTCATCGAAGCCGTGCGCAACGCCATCGACCGCCTGCCGGCCAACGTCAACATCATCTGGGCCTGCACCGGCAAGAACCCCGACGAAATCAGCGAACTCATCGGCACCCCGCGGCCCGGCGAAACCACCCTCGGCGGAGCCCGCACGCTGATTCGCGACTGCGGCGCCGCAACCCTCCCGGTAATACTTGCCTGCAACTCCGCAGGCCTCATATCCGACCTTGCCATCGGCCTGAACAATCAAACCGAAATCGACGTTATACGAATGTTCTCAACTATATTCTCTCAGCAATAAACACACACACTAACCAACTACTATGGACACCATCTACTTCCAGGGCACACCGTGCCACACATACGGATTCCTACCCCCCGTGGGCGAAAAAGCCCCCTGCTTCACCCTCGTTGACCAGAACATGAAAGAAATCCGCTGCAACGACTTCGCCGGACGCAAAATCGTGCTCAACATCTTCCCCTCCCTCGACACTCCCGTCTGCGCCGCCTCCGTGCGCCGCTTCAACGCCGAAGCCGCCTCCATCCCCGACGTCACCGTGATATGCGTCTCGATGGACCTCCCCTTCGCCGCCAAACGCTTCTGCACCGCCGAAGGAATCGACAACCTCATCGTGGCATCCGCATTCCGCTCCCCCCTCTTCTGCCAGAAATACGGCGTGCAACTCGTCGACGGCCCCTTGGCCGGCCTCCTGGCCCGCGCAGTAATCGTCATCGACAAAGACCTAAAAGTCAGATACGAACAACTCGTCGACGAAATCACCACCGAACCCGACTACCGCGCAGCCCTCGCAGCCCTCAAATCCTGACCCGATTCACTCGCCCGACGCCCTTATCCGGCGCCGGGCGAACCGCAAATAACAAAATCTTTTACCAAAAAAACGCAAAACCCTTGCATACATCAAAAAAACTCCCTAACTTTGCACCGCTGAAAGAAACACAAGCCTGATGATTCGCTAGCTCAGCTGGTAGAGCACAACACTTTTAATGTTGGGGTCGTGGGTTCGAGCCCCACGCGGATCACAGAAATAAGGTCTATAGACACGTTCTATAGGCCTTTTTTCTGTATGACGGACATGTAATGCATCTGTGATGAAAGTTTGAGCCTGTGAGCAACGCTTCTTTGAGCCTGTGAGCAACACGGTGAGCTTGTTTATGTTGTAATTTTGCATCGTGTAATCGCTTTAGCGCTTGCGTAGCACGAAATAAAACGTAATAGATATGAACAACAAAAAATAAGTATCATGAAAATGCGAAAGTTAGGAAACATCGAAGTTTCTGCAGTCGGCATGGGCTGCATGGGTTTCAG
>CAYUFQ010000127.1:0-5272 GCA_964444045.1 uncultured Bacteroides sp. | reverse complement strand
GAGAGGATATTGCTATGCCTGGCGCATATGAGCGGGCGGGAGCAGGAGTTTATCAAGGAGGCGTTTGACCAGAACTGGGTTGTTCCTCTGGGGCCGAATGTCAACGGGTTCGAGAAGGATCTCGAGGCGTTTGTCAACGACCGCCAGGGGGCGGGGCCTCTGCATAAGGAGGTGGTGGCGCTGTCGGCCGGCACGGCGGCGGTGCATCTGGCGCTGATAGCCTGCGGCGTAGGCCCGGGCGATGAGGTGCTGGTGCAGTCGTTCACGTTCTGCGCTTCGTCGCATCCGATTACCTACTGCGGAGCCACGCCGGTGTTTGTCGACTCGGAAAAGGAGTCGTGGAACATGGACCCCGAGCTGCTCGAAGAGGCGATAAAGGACCGCATAGCCAAGACGGGCAAGTCCCCGAAGGCCATCGTGCCCGTTGCCCTCTACGGCATGCCTTACCGCATTGACCGCATCATGGAGATTGCCGGCCGCTACGGCATTCCGGTAATCGAGGATGCCGCCGAGGGGCTCGGTTCGCGTTTCGGCGGGCAGGTGCTGGGTACGTTCGGCAAATATGGCGTGCTGTCGTTCAACGGCAACAAGATGATCACTACCTCGGGGGGCGGCGCTCTGGTGTGCGACAGCGCCGAAGACAAGAATACCGTGATGTGGTATGCCACCCAGGCCCGCGAGTCGTATCCCTACTATCAGCATGAGGCCATCGGCTACAACTACCGCATGAGCAACATCTGCGCCGGCATAGGGCGCGGGCAGATGACCATCATCAACGACCACATAGCCCACCACAAGCACGTGCAGGCACTCTATGAGGAGCTGCTCAAGGACGTTGAGGGCATCACGATGCACGCCAATCCCTGGCCGGAATCGGACTCCAACTACTGGCTCTGCACGGCCACCATCGACCCCGGACTGCGCGTCAAAGGCCAGGAGAACGCCTACAAGACCATAGTCACCGGCGCGGTGGGCGGTGCGGCCGGCGTGATTCATGCGGCATCGACGGCCACTACCGACTGTCAGCCCAACGACAACGTGGAGGCGCTTCGCGTCTGCCTCGACAAGGCCAACATCGAGGCTCGCCCCCTGTGGAAGCCGATGCACCGGCAGCCCGTCTACAGGAACGCGCCGGCCTACGTCAACGGCGTCAGCGAGGCGCTGTTCAAAGTGGGCATCTGCCTCCCGGCCGGCCCATACGTCACCGACGACGACGTGCGCTACATCGTCGACTCCATCAAGTCCAGCATCGAAAAATAAACCATCAAAAATCCCGCAGGCAGATTAGCTTGCGGGATTCTTTTTTTGCGGAGTGACCGAGATTCTTTCTCCGCTTCGCTACGAAAGCGCTAAAGCGATTACGAACTCTACTCGTTCGAACTCGTCTCTCCTTAAACCAAGCGAAGCCAAGCTAATGCTCGGCTTCGCTGTTTTGCGGAGTGACCGAGATTCGAACTCGGGAATCGGTTTTGCCGATTACACGCTTTCCAGGCGTGCCTCTTCAGCCACTCGAGCACCACTCCTTAGATGGGTGCAAAGGTAGGGATAAAGTTTGGATTATATAGGCGAGAGGGTGTTAATATATGTTAATCGGCAATGTCTGAGTGTTTGATTACTTGATTGTAGCCAGGATTGAGGTATTGGCCTTTCCGCCGGGTGAAGCGCCAGTAGGCCACGGAGTGGTTGGGGCATGAGTGGTAGCAGCGCAGACAGTATGTGCAGTTGTCGGCCCAGCGCGGGCGGCCGTCGGTTATGGTGATGTTGGAGCGCGGGCAGCGTCGGGCACAGAGGCCGCATCCGGTGCATGTTTCGGCGGTGTGGAATGCGGTGGTTTTCATGAGTGATTTGAAAAACCAGGGGTAGACGTAGCGGCTCAGGAATCCGGGGCAGGGGCCGAGGTGAAGGTCGACGGTCTGCTGGCGAGCCCTGATGCATGACGCGATGGTCTGGACCCGCTGCCGGGCGGCTTCGAGTTTGGCGGCGGCTTTGGCTTCAGGGTCGGTGTTCATGAAGGGCATGCACACGTAGCTCAGGGGCATGATGACGGAGTAGATGCCGCCAACGATGCCTCCCCGCCCGGTGACCAGGCGGCGCCACTGGCGGTCGATATGGCCGGTTTCGCTGCCGCAGGTGCAGACCATGTGGACGTAGGCGCCGGCAAAGTCGGTGTGTTGCAGAGCTTTCACGACTATAGGCGGCACACCCCAGGCATATACGGGGAATACCCAGAGATGGTCATGAAAGTCGTCGGGGAGCAGTTCGTTCAGCATCGCGGCGACGGAGGCGGAGTTGCCCAGTCCGGAGAAACAGCGCAGATTCTTCATCAGTGAATGGTGATTTGGGTGGCACCGAAGCCGTATTCTCTGAACGAGGCGTCCTGGGCCTCGCATCGCGGCCAGCGCCGGCGCAGGCGGTCGAGCAACGCGGCGCGCAGCACTCCCTCGCCCTTTCCGTGGATAAACACGATTTTGGTGCCCGGATGCCGGGCAGCCTGCTCCATGTGGCGTTCGAATTCGCGGAGCTGGCAGGCGAGCATATCGGCAGAGGTGAGGCCGGCTGTGGTGTCGAGCAGTTCGTGGATGTGGAGGTCGACCACCTCGGGCAGTCCGGGCCGCTGTTTCATGGATTTTCCATGAGGCTGCCGCGAGGGGAGCCGGGCATCCTTGCCACCCTTGGCGATGAGGGGCGAGAGGTCGGTCTGCGGGGCGGTGACGGGCAGGGTGAGCACGGGAACGGCAGAATAGTCAGTTGAGGTGAAGCAATGGAGTTTTGCCAGGCGGGTAAGGTCGAAGCGCGTGCGGAAGTTGACCGGAGGCTGCAATTCATACGGGCAATCAGGTTTATTGGCGAGAATCTGCACCGATATGTGAGCCAGCGAGTTGAGCGATAACTGGTCGACCACGCCGAGATGCACCTGCATATCGGGCATGGCCTCGCCCGCGCCAATCAGAGTCCAGTCGGCAGAATCGGTGTCGCGACACGCGACGGAATACAGGATGTTGAATCCGGAGTCGTTGACCAGATAGAGGTCAAACGGCGTCTGCGACAGGCGGCGGATATCTTGAGGCTCGAACAGCAGCGCAACGGTTAGCGGCCGGTTAGAAGCGACGGCTGGGCGTGAGGCGCCGACAACTGCGGCCGGGGAAGCCACGGCCACCTTCCCGGCGGGCTTCGCTGGCTCGGCGGGAGCCTCCTTGGCGGCGGCCGACGGCACCACGATGCACTCCGTCAGGGGCATGGGGGTCTCGAAGCCGTCGTCGGGATCGCGCACATAGGCCGTGCGGCCCTCTATTCTCACTATGATGCCGCCACCGACATCGTTCAGAAATCTGACTGTATCTCCAATTTTTGCCATAACATTTTAAAAATAAGGTTACTTTCTCACCAAATCCACGAGCTCCATGGGGTGGGATATGATATGCTGGGCATAAAACTGCTGAAGCTCGCTCACAGGGCGGAATCCCCAGGTGACGCCCACGCTGTCGACACACGCCCGGCGGGCCGTCTCCATGTCTACCCCACTGTCGCCCACATAGATAACGTCGGCCTTGGAGGTGGGCACGTCGGTGAGCACATTGAACACTACCGAAGGGTCGGGCTTGGCCGGTATGCCGGGGCGCATGCCGTGAACGGCCTCGAACGGCAGGCGGGGAAAGAAATGCGAGATGAGAGCCGACGTTGCCTCCTGATATTTATTTGACGCGACGGCAAACTTCAGCTTCATGCCGCTCAGTTCGGAAAGCATGTCGACTACTCCGGGATAGGGAACGGTGTGGTCATGGAGATGACGTTCATAATAGTGCTGGAAGATGCCGCGCAGGCGGCCGACGGTGTCGGCGTCGCGATGTTCGGGGGGGAGCACACGCTCGAGCAGGCGCCCCACTCCATTGCCAACGAAAAACGGGTAGGTTGACACATCGTGGACCGGAAATCCACACTGTTTCAAGGCATAGTTGGCGGCATGAGCCAGATCGTCGATAGTGTTGAGCAGAGTGCCGTCAAGGTCAAAAATCACAAGTTTCTTCATCGTGCATGCATTTATACATCGGCAAATATAGGCAAAATCGATGAGATTTTTTGCATGCATCAGCCAAAATTTTTTTGATAATTCAGGTAAAATGTCGTAACTTTGCGGGTAAGAATAAACCAAAAATTCAATAACCATCCATGAGAACAAACCTCAGTTCCAAGATTAAGCTCGACAGCATTCCGCAGCGTTATTACGCTCCCGACGATGAAATCGAGCTTGCGGCCCTTACCCGCGAAGAAAAAATAGACACCCGCATCTACGAAACCATTGCCGAAGGCTCGGAAGGCATTGCCCAGCACGTGGTTCACGCGCTCAAGCGCGCCGAAGCCAAACGCGGCAAGTTCGTCATGGCGCTCGGAGCCGGCAACAGCCTCTCATCCGTCTATGCCTCGCTCATCGAGTTATACAAGAGCGGAGAGGTGAGCTTCAAGAACACCGTGGTGTTCAACCTGTGCGACTTCTACTACGAAGGCACGACCGAAGGCGCAAGCACCATGACTGCCATAAAGGAAACCTTTCTTGACAAAATCGACATCGACCCCAAGAATATCCATGGATTCAATATCAGCTGCCCGCGCGCCCAGGTAGGCGCGATGTGCCGCGAATACGAAACCCAGATTGAAAACGCCGGCGGCCTCGACCTGTGTCTATGCCAGGTGGGCAGCCATGGCGCCCTGGGCCTCAACGAACCCGGCGCCACCGCATCGAGCACCTGCCGCCTGGTGCTTCTGAGCGCCGAGCAGCGTCAGAACGCCGTTAACTCCTACAAGGTTGACCAGGCTCCGACCACAGCCCTCACCCTGGGCATGAGCAACATACTTGCGTCGCGCCGCATCATCGCCATGGCATGGGGCGAGAACCGCGCCGAGATAGTGGCCAAGGCCGTTGAAGGCAACGTGACCGCCAACGTGCCCGCATCGATGCTTCAGACCCACAGCCGCACCACCCTGGTGCTCGACATCAATGCCGCCGAATGCCTTACCCGCATATCCCACCCCTGGCTCGTGACCTCATGCGAATGGAACGACAAACTGATTCGCCGTGCCATCGTATGGCTGTGCCAGCAAACCGGCAAACCGATTCTCAAGCTCACCAACCAGGACTATAACGACCATGGCCTGGGCGAGCTGCTCACCATATTCGGCAGCGGCTATAACGTGAACATCAAGGTGTTTAACGAACTGCAACACACCATCACCGGCTGGCCCGGCGGCAAGCCCAACGCCGACGACACCTATCGCC
>CAYUFQ010000126.1:0-5272 GCA_964444045.1 uncultured Bacteroides sp. | reverse complement strand
AACCGGCATCGTATATGAACCGACCCTATAATAAACAGGCGCAAAACAAACATTTTTGCCGTAAATATTTGAATATTAACGCCATTTTACTCTTCAACGAGGAGGAATATTAATTTACATGGATTTCCGCAAGCACTGTATTGATACACTGACAAAGGTTTCCGGCAAACTCCGTACAGAGTTTGGCATTACAATAAAACCACTTGGGATTTCAAGCGGTTTTTTTGTGTAATTTTACCCCCCTTAAATGTCAGGCTAATCTGTTAGATTATTCTGATGTAGCAATCCTCATAATCTGTTACCGAATTCAGAAATAAGAGTCAATGGCAATCACATTGCCGTTGGAAGTCTGCAAGCTCTGTGAGCCGGAGTAAATTACGTTTCTACAACTTTCAGGGGTTCCCGATAGGTTGCCCCACTTTTCAAGTCCATCAAAAAACGAGGGATTAAACGTGCTGCCGGATTTAATCTCATATCCATGCTGTTCCAAGCCGATTGTTTCAATCAAATCAACTTCCAGACCGGTACTGTCACGCCAGAAAGTGAGATCCGGAGTGAACCCTTTATTCATATTATTCTTAATAAATTGATTGATTACCAAATTTTCAAACAGTCCGCCACGCAAGAAATGAGTATCGAGCTGTTCAGCATACCGTATGCCGAGCAGACTGCAAGCCAGGCCGGTATCATAAAAGAATAGTTTCGGGGTCTTGACTATCCGTTTGTTATAATTGTTGAAATTTGGTTCGAGACGATAAAGGATGTAGCTTGCCTCAAGCACTGATAGCCATGATTCAACTGTGGGTATCGTAACCCCTGCTTCTGTAGCAAGATTAGATTTATTGAGTAACTGACCAATCCGACCGGCACAAAGGCGGATAAATTTCGCGAATCTTCCGATATCGCCTATATTAAGCATGGCACGGACATCCCGCTCCACATAAGTGGCAATGTACGAAGGATAATAGTCTGTCGGTGCTATATCCTTATCATAAATACGCGGATAAAAGCCTTTGAAAATCTGCTCGTTTATAGAACCGGGCAATCTCCCTGCCTCATTCAATTCGTGACGCGAGAAAGGCAGCAACTTTAGAACCGCAGTACGTCCGGCAAGCGACTGATCAATTGCAGCCATAAGATGAAAGTTGCGCGAACCGGCAAGCATATACATTCCCGATTCGTTTACATCATCAATATGTGTCTGAAGATAGGAAAATAGCGACGGCACCCGTTCCGCTTCATCTATGATTGTATGATTATCGAATGTCTTGATAAAACCGTTGGGATCATCCGTAGCAAATGAACGCATATCCGGATTCTCCAAAGACACATATCTGTAATCAGGAAAGAGGTTTTTTAACAAGGTCGACTTACCCGATTGACGCGGTCCGGTTACCGTAACAATCGGGAATTTTTCACTTAGCTGCCGGATTTTATCACTTAAATCTCTTTTTATCATGTCTTTGCAATTCTAAAGTGGCATTTTATAATTGCAAATATACGAATTTAATTTTTATTCTCAGGCTATCTCGGCAAAATTTTGTGCAACTGTCAGCACGGCGGTGAATTTTTGGCTGTGCTTTTCTCTTTCAGAATTTTGTCGTACATTTGCACGTGTCAATAACATAAAATCCGCAATAGGCATCATATATAAACCGACACGATCATGAATAAATTATTGAGAACTGCAGCCGTAATCGCTTGTTTGATTTTTGCAATTGCGGCTGAGGCACGCCCATGTGGCGCCTGCCACGGTCAAGGGTTCCGCAGAGTATTTGTCGGCGGAGTAGGCAGCTATGGCGTTGGAGGCGGCAGAACGCGCCAATGTCAGTACTGCGGAAAGTCGGTTTCTTCCTCCGACAATCATTACTGCATGTGCACGGCGTGTGGCGGCACCGGCGAAACAGGCGGTTCCAGAGGCGGAACATCCATATTATATCCCTCCGAAGCGCAAAACGTGCAGACTATTATGGAGCTTCTGAATTACGGAGAGGCCTACTATCCCCCCTGCTCGGTATGTAAGGGCACGGGCGCTTGTCCGAATTGTCAGGGCGCAAGTCGCTATAGCTATTATGACTGGGAAACCGGGCTCACATACGGAGCATGCATAGCATGCGGCAGTTCCGGTATCTGCCCGACATGCAAAGGCGGCAAGATGGGCCCGAAACAATATAGGCCGATTAGCGACCGCGACCGTGAAAAATATCTGAGTCTGCTCCGCACGATTATGCAGACCGCGGCACAACGAACCCGCAGATAACATCAGATAGCATCATAAGGAAGATTCAGCTGTTCGGAAATTCCGAACAGCTGAATCTGATGACAAATCATATGAAATGCCAGCGCCAAGAAAGGCGGGAAGAGGATGTAAGGGAAAGGCTGAATAGCCCTTTATGGCGAAATTCATTTATCTAATTCTGAGCTCATTAAGTTAAATAACATGGAGGGGCGGACACATAGCGACTGGTCGTGCAACTCGGCACTGGTTGTCGGGGCGGATGCCGTCGGCTCTAATCCGCGCCTGAGGCTGGCACAGTGGAGCGACATCAGGCATATCGGCGACCATGGCGTCTATTCCCTCTTCACCGCCACCCGCTATGGCCGCAAATATTTCATCAAGGCCCTTGCCGGAAAGTATCGCGCTCTGCCCGAGTGGCAACGTCTGCTCTTCAAGGAGTTTGAACTGGGCATCCGGCTTGACCATCCCGCAATTGCCCGCACAGTGGGATGGGAGGTGGTTGGCCAGGCAGGTGAGGCGCTGGTCATGGAGTACGTTGACGGCAATGAATTACGCCAGTGGCTTAAATCCGACAAAGCCCGCGACCCGATGGCCCGCGTAGGCGTTGTGTGTCAGATTGCCGAGGCCCTGGAGTATATCCACTCGATGGGCATCAGCCATCGCGACCTCAAGCCCGACAACGTGCTGATTACCCACAAAGGCAACCGGGTGAAGCTGATTGACTTCGGGCTTGGCGACGGCGACGACTTCGTGGTCTACAAGCGTTCAGGCGGCTCAAAACACTTCGGTGCGCCCGAGCAGACGGCCGGCAACGAACAGGAGGCCACGGCCGGCGCCGACATCTACGCCCTGGGCAAGATTATGGAGCTGCTGCTGCCGGCGAAGAGATATCGGGGCATAATCAATCAGTGCCTGCTGAACGACGCGCAGGCGCGTCCGTCGGCAACGGCAGTGCTGAAGCGACTTCGCACAAAACGCGGCGCAAGGCCGGCAATGGTCTACCTTCCGCTTGCCTTAGCCGGCATAGTGATAGCCATAGCCGCCGGCCTGACATCGAGGAATAGCGGCATACCGGCCGAATCAACCGGACCGGTCACCGACACGCTCTATATCCACAAGACCGACACCATTTTCATCGAGTCGCCCGCACAACCCACCGAGGCTACCATCAGCGCCGTGTGGAACAGCGCGGTAAAGGATATTGACCGGCAGATCGAATTCTTCGCCACCTACAGCTTCGACCACCCGGAGGATCACCAAAACGACGTTGAGGGCATAATTCCCCAATGGCAGGAGCATCTGTATTACAAACTCCTTGAGATAGGATGCACAGAAGAAACAGCCGCGGCCAAACGCGCTGAACTTGGCGCATATATGCGCCGCCGCTATGACGAATTGAAGATGGATTAACTTGGACCAATCAGAAGCGAGATAATTGTCATACATTTGCACTTAGAAATTTCAATCACCCATTACCAGATATTTCTAAGTCAAAATGGCAAACAAGTCTGCCGGCATCATCACGCTGCTGAAGTCCGAAATCCTTGCCTGGATTGCGGACAATACGGCTTTGCTCACCAACGAGCGCGACATACAGGTGAAAATCGCCAAGTATCTCGAAAGCCGGCAGAAGTTTGACAACGTGTACACCGAATATCGCGTGCCGCTCTCCGAGCTCAAAGCCAGGGGAGTGCCCGTAGAGCCTAATCCGGCTACGGCCAAGACCCGCATGCCGGACCCCACGTTTCCGTGGAACAATCAGATGTCGGTCGACATAGTTGTGGAGCTCAAAGGGCTTTTTGCCGCCGTTGAGCTCAAATATGCCACACGCAATATCGACGGCGTCGAAACGATATTCGGCGAAAAACTCCGCACAGATGCCAGGATTCTGAAAAATCAGGCCGCCTCGAACCTCACCATGTATAACTTTTGGAAAGACGTGAGGCGCATCGAAATGCTGACATCGGTGTATCGCAACGTTGCCGGCGGCATTGCCCTGATAATCAGCAACAGCCACGACTACTGGAATCACCCCGTCAGCACGGCAAAATACCGCAACTTCTCCCTACACGAAGGCAACACCGTCGGCCCGGGCCTGCTGGCCTGGAACGGGGCGGTGGCTCAGTCGATAGCATGCGGCCATCCCGAATTCACGATATCGGGCCGATATCGTTGCCACTGGGATGACACGCGCATAGCCACGCGGGCAAAAAACGGCGACAAGTTTCGCTACGCGATTGCCGAAGTCAGCAAGTAACCAATCACATATCAATATAATCTCATTTCAATACAATCTCACTACCATGGCAAAAAATTCAGCGATTACAGGCGAGTACATCATCACGATTGAAGACAGCGGCGCAATCCGCGTATGTCAGATTTACGACAACGTAATAAACTCCCTGCGCCAGTGTGCGAAAGAAGTTGGCTTCACCTTCGACCCCAACTGGAACACCCAGCAGTTCGGCAAAAAACTCATCGACGCATACGGCAGCGGCAATATCGCCGAAATAGGCGAATACACGATTTCGCGCAGCGATTCGGGCCACGTAGACTCCTATCGCGTATTCGGCAACACCATAGCCGCCCTGCGCAAGATTGCGGCATTGACCGGCATGAAGGCGCAGAGCAACTGGAACACACGTCTGTTCGGTTCAAAACTCGTTGACTTCATCAATGGAGTGGAAAGCACCGACGAAGCCGTCGACGAAGGCTTCAAGATTACTCCCGAAATGACCACCATCGGGCTCTACGATGCCTTCACCAAGGAATTCGGCACTCATCTGCGCATCAAAAAGGGAGTTAAACGCTGCGACCCGAACTCGAGAGATTCCCTCCCCGAAATGACACTTGCCGAAGCCGGCCTGACCGAGGCGTTCACCATCAATGGCGAAATGACCGTTAGCGAAGTCGAGAGCCTGGCCGCTGAAAAAGGGCTGAAAATGCAGGTGGCCACCGTTGACGACTGGACCACGGCCCTGCCTCAGACTCCGCTCGACTCAGTGCGCTTCATGCCCCGCAACACCACCAAGG
>CAYUFQ010000125.1:0-5285 GCA_964444045.1 uncultured Bacteroides sp. | reverse complement strand
CGGCGGTTGAGCGCTCCCGTCAAGGGCATAAATATCATCAATGGCAAGAAAGTTCTGATTAAGTAAAAACACATACATATAGATTTTAGATTGATTATGGAAGACGGCTGCCCGTGAGGGTCGCCGCCTTTTTTTGCGCGCGCATGCATTAGATTGCCGTGTCGGTGTAATTCTGTGATAATCAATAATTTACCTCCCCCCAGTGAAAACACATGCTAAAGTTTGGAAGTATGAGTAATAATACTTATCTTTGCCACGATAAACCGATAATCAATCAACACATTATGCTGAAAAGAATATTGCTTGCCGCCGTTGTTGGCATTGCCGGCGCCGGCTTGGCCTCGGCAAAGGTAATCGAATCGCCGGCTTATGATTTCCGCACAGGCGGGTGCCTGAAAGTTGCCCGGGTGGAGCAGACCGGGGATGCCACCCGGCTGACCTTTAGTGCAAAATATAAGCCAGGATGGTGGATTCAGGTTGATACCGTTGACGTTGCCATCACCCTGCCGGATGATACGGTTCAGATTCAACCCTTGACTATTGAGGGTGACCTGACTTTCGGCGAGAAGTATGTAATGCCGGAATCGGGCGAGGCGTTCTTTACCGTGACCTACCCGCCGCTCCCCGGGTCGGTGAAGAAAATCGACACCGGCGCCTCGAATAAATGGGCGGCGATTTTCGGCATTGACCTGACGGGCAAGAAAAAGCCGGCCAACAAAGGTGAAGAAACGGTGGTTACGACTCCTTACAGACCTATCGCGACGATTTTCGCCACTGACACCATTACCCTCAGCGGCAAAATCAAGAACTATGACCCGCGCATGGGCATTAACGTGATGGAACTGGTGATTTCCGACGAAGCAATCGGGCGCACTCTGCCGGTAGCCATTCCCGTGAAGCCTGACGGCAGTTTCCGCCGCCGGTTTTTCCTGCCGATGGCGCAGATGCCGACTTTGAAGGTCAATGTTTACCGCCTGAGTTTCAGAGTTTACCTCGAGCCGGGAAATGACCTTGAAATCCTGATTGATTACGACAAGTTGCTTGACGCCGGGGTGGGCGCAGCGAAAAAGGCCGACGCAGTGACATTCGGCGGCTCATTGGGCGAAATCAATAGCGAGCTGATTGCCAGCCCGATGGATATGGCTACACCTATTTCCCATATCATAGCGGAAGATAAAACGCCCGATGAAGCCAAACGCATGATTATTGACCATCATGCCGCGAATGCTTCAGGGGTTGAATCCTATATTGCCGACAGAAAGGTATCGCCCAAAGCGGCTGCGCTTTTGCGAAATTCGGTTTTGTCGGAGCGTACGCGCGATTTGCTTGATTATGCTGACTATAAATATACGGGGCCGCTCCTGCCGGAGAGCTTCTATGTTGATTTTCTCAAAGAGGTGTTCAGCGCGGACTCTACTTTGCTTGCATGCGATGCTTTCTTTCTGTTGAACCGGCTGGGGTTCACGAATGTGTTGCCGATATATCGCTATGACATCAACGTGGAGATGCTGCGTCCGGCAATTGACTTCTTTGCTGAAAACGGCATAGAGCTTACCGACGGAGAGAAGAAACTGATACGACGTGTGGCCGACCTCGGTTCGCCTGATTCGATGCAGGTATGCACGTATGCGGATTTCTATGATATGCGCAATGCTCTTTTCAGCGCGGCTCAGCGGGGTGATAAAGCACAGGAGTATCGTGACAAAGGTTTCTTCAGCACCCCCATTTTTACGGAAAGGAGCGAGACTAACCGGGAATTCATTCAGCGGATAACCGGCAAGGAAGAACTGCCCCTCGTGTGGCAATTTGCCGTAACGGCGCGCGAGGGCCGCAATAACGCCGAAAACTTTCTGCCGGAAATGACCGCGAGCCACGGAATTACAAACCGATATCTGATTGACCGGATGACCGAAGCCTCCAAACCCATGGCCGGAGCCCGGAAACTGCCCCACACGGAAGCCGGGAACTTTATGGAAAGCCTGATTGAGCCCTATCGCGGAAAGTATCTGCTGGTTGACTTCTGGGATATTACCTGCGGCCCTTGCCGCTACGGAATCGAGAGCAACAAGGAGCGCCGTGAACGCCATCATGGCAACCCCGGCTTCTCATTCCTCTTCTTAGCCTCCGAAAAGGGCTCGCCCCTGGAGCTCTACGACAGATACGTGGAAACCAACCTCAAGGAAGAAGACGTAAAGCGTCTGCCCGAGGAAGAGATGATTCTGCTGCGCGAGCTTTTTGAGTTCAACGGTATTCCCCGCTATGTGCTGTTCAACCCCGAAGGCGAGGTGATGAACAGCAACTACGACATGTGGGACTTCTGGCAGCTGCTCAAGGAGAAAGGCATCATAGATGATGCTGACGTTAATTGAGGTCAGTTGGAGTAGCCGAGGGGGCGCACCTGCTTGAAGGCGAATGGGGGGAGGGTGCCGAGGACAAGATGGCCCGAGGGGAGCACGTCGGTTATCGCGGCGGTGAACCGGCGGCCGGTGTCGGTGACCCACGGCCACTCTCCGCTGCCGCGCCAAAGGCTCCTGAGATAGTCGGCATGGTTGCCGGTGCGCTCCATGCGGTCGAGAATCAGCCTCACCATGCGTTGGGCCAGCGGCATCAGGTCGAGGTGGCGGCCGGTCAGTTGCTTTATCGACACCGGGTTGGGCGCATCGCTGATGAATTCCGTCTGATTCACGTTCAGGCCTATTCCGGCTATGCTCCGGGCAATCATTCCCGCGGGGGTGAGCGAGTTTTCAATCAGTATGCCGGCAATCTTGCCGTTGCCCACGTAGACGTCGTTGGGCCATTTCACTTTCACGTCGGCAATGCCGAGTTCGGTAAGCAGATCGGCCACTCCGAGGGCCACTGCCTCGCTGATGGCAAACTGACGGGCCGCATGGAGCCCGGCCGGGCGGAGCATGAGGCTCAGGGTGATGTTGAGGCCCGGGGCGGCTTCCCAGCTGTTGCCGCGCTGGCCGCGTCCGGCACTCTGTGCTATGGCCATGAGCGCATCGCCGTGGGGCAGGTTGCGGTCAATGGCCGAGTTGGTGCTGGCACATTCGCTTACGGTGTTAATCATCGGTGAATTTCAGCGAGCTGATGCCGGAGAGGCGTTGGCGCATGGTGGCGGCCGAGTCGGCCGGCAGGCTCAGGGTGAGGCTGCAGGTGTTGTTGAAGTTGCGTGAGGTAATCTGCGCGTCGGATTGCTTGACCAGCTGCATCACTGCGTTCATGTCGGCGTAGGCGAATTGCAGGCTGATGGAGGTCATTTCCTGCCGTTCGATTATCTGCGCTTCGTCGAGCGCCATGGCGGCGGCGAGCTTATAGGCGGCTATGAGGCCGGGAGTGCCCAGTTTGATGCCGCCGAAGTAGCGCACCACTCCTACGGCCACGTTGCGCAGCTGCCGCGAGTTAATCTGGCCGAGAATGGGGCGTCCGGCGGTGCCCGAGGGCTCGCCGTTGTCGGTGCAATAGGTCTGCGGAGTGTCGTCGGCCCCGATTACCCATGCCCAGCACACATGGCGCGCGTCGCAGTATTGGCGTTGCAGTTCGGCCATGCGGGTCTTGGCCTCGTCGATGCTGTCGGCGGGGTAGGCAAAGGCGATGAAGCGGCTCATCTTTTCGGTGAACTTGGCCGTTGCCGGAGCGGATATGGTGAGATACTTTGACACTGCTTGTTAGAGTGGAGGGTGGAGGGTGGAGGGTGGAGAGTGGAGAGTGGAGAGTGGAGGGTGGAGAGTGGAGAAGTGGGGTGCAGATTGCGCGGTTTTGGTGGCGCAATCCCCGGCTTTGATGTTGGGGTGGAAACGGGGGGTTATTTAATCAGGGTTTTGCGGCCGTTGACGATGTAGATGCCCCGGCCGGGGTTGGCTACGCGGCGGCCCGTCAGGTCAAAGGTGCCTTCGATGGCTGCGGCGGGTTGCGGGGTCACTTCTTCGGTGGCCACGTCGATGATGCCGCTCTCGGCATTGGGGTCGATGCCGTTGAACACGTAGACCGAGCTCTTTTTGAGGGTGGCGGTGATGGGGGTGTCGATGTTGATGGGTGTGCCTTCAGTGAGTCCGGGCAGTTCGTCCTGGTTGGTGGTGAAAGCCGGGGTGAGTGTGATTTCGCCGGTGAAGTAATCGGGGATGTCGAGGGCTTCGCGCAGGGTGAAGGTGAAATCCTGGGCCGAGGCGGAGGGGTTGCGGAGGGCAAGGGTTGACTTGACGCCGTTCCATGAGGCCCAGCCGTAGACGTTGGCCTTCGCGCCGTCCCAGGGGTTGCCGCCTACCCAGTGGATGTCGGGGAGCACGTCGGCATTGTTTCGCTGCCATTCGATGCACTCGGCTATGTCGCCCCAGAGTTTGCCGTCGCTGATTGAGTTGAGGCGCTCATAGTCGCAGTAGAGCTCTACCTGGCCGGTGCCGCAGGCGAAGGCGCAACGCAGTTCGCGCACAATTCCGGCATAGGTCATGTTGGTTGACACGGCGCCGAATTTTGTCAGAATCACTCCGTGAATCATCATCGAGTTGATGGGGCAGAGGGGGGAGTTCTGCACGAAGTTCTGATAAACGAGGCGGTCGCGGTAGGTTATCCATTTTTCGCGGTCGGTGCCCTGGTTGCCGATGGTGCCGTAGTCGGCCTCCTGGCGCCATACGGTGTCGGAGAATCGGAACCAGAAGGGGGATGCCCATGTGCCTACGGTGGTGTTGAGGAATACGTCGGGCTTCACTTCGCGCACTTTTGATTCGATGTCGATGATGGCTTCGGCGTTTTCTTCGCCGTTGGCGCTGTTGTCGGGGCCTACGGCGCTGAACTGTGCGCTGATGCCGTCGAATTTAAAGTAGTTGAAGTGATAGTCGGTGAGCATGTTGGTGCAGGCGGTGAGGAAGGTGTTGTAGTAGTCGGGGTTGCTCAGCTGCATGCCGCCTTTGCCGTTCCAGTAGGCGCGGCGGTAGTTGCCGCTCTGGCCGTAGCCGCCTACCGGGCCGAGCCATGCGCCGATGTTTGAGCCCATTGCGTGGGCCACTTCGTCGGCTTCCTTGAATCCGTTGGGGAAGTTGGGGTTGAAGGTCCAGGTGCCGTAGTTGTCCCAGCCGTCGTCCCACAGGAACGATGCTATCTGAGTGTTGTACTTATCGTAGAGGTTTTCTTTCCACTGCTTGAGCACGTCGACGCACTGGTTGATGTTGAAGTTGCTGGTGTAGTTGGGGTCGTTGTTGCGGTTGACGTTGAGCTCATACCAGGAGTTATAGATGGGGAAGGGGCGCCAGGGCACTGCGCGTTCGCGCTCTATGTAGGCCAGCACTGAG
>CAYUFQ010000124.1:0-5473 GCA_964444045.1 uncultured Bacteroides sp. | reverse complement strand
AGCGCTAAAGCGATTACGAACTCTACTCGTTCGAACTCGTCTCTCCTTAAACCAAAAACCAAGCGAAGCCAAGCTAATGCTCGGCTTCGCTGTTTTGCGGAGAGGACGAGATTCGAACTCGTGGTAGCGATTGCTCACTACGTCGGTTTAGCAAACCGGTGGTTTCAGCCACTCACCCACCTCTCCGTGGTAGTGCTGTTTGCGAGTGCAAAGGTAGGGAGTTTTATTGATGTGTGCAAGTTTTTTGTGAAGTTTTTTTGCCGGGCGGTTGTAAATGCGTAAATTTGCGGTGTTATGATGAGGTATCTGTCAGTTGCAATCGTTTTGATTTTGAGCCTGTCGGCGTGTAAGGAGGCGGCAGGCTATAAGGTGCTGGTCGAGGCATCGGATATTGGTACGCAGCAGATTACGGTTGTGAGCACCACTGCCGACGGTAACCGGCGCGTGCAGTCGATGCCGGCGGTCGACGGCCGGTTTGAGTTTTCGGGCCAGGCGCCCGAGGGATCGGTGGTGGAGATTTTCACGTCGAACCGTCAGCTTTATGCCGCCTTGCTGGTGCATGACGGCGAGAACGTGGTGCTGAAGTCAGACGGGGTGGATAAGCAGGTGGAGGGGAGCGACGGTTCCCGTCAGCTCCTGGCATATAAGGCCGGCGATGATGTTGAGTCGCTGCCGGCGGAAGTGAGAGATGCCGTAAGGTTGATTTATGCCGAGAATCTGCCTGCCGATTCGCTGCGGTTTGCCGCCCCGGAGCTGATTATGGGGCGCGATTCGGTGATGACGTTTGATGCCGAGGGGGTGTGGGTGTTTACTTCGTCGGTCAATGAGCGGACGGGGATGGTGCTCGATACGCTGCGGGCCTATGCCGGCAGGGAGGGACGGCCGCTGCGCGACGTGTTCGTGTCGGGCGACACGGTAGCATGGCGTCTGGCTGTCAGGGGCGACTCGGCCACGTGGACGCAGGGCATGATGCCTGACGCTCCGGTAGTGTATCGGGGAGTGCTGCGCTGGATTCCGTCGCTGATAGAGGTTGACTCGGCCGGCTTCGTGGTGCGCAATCAGAGGCTTGAGTAGGGAGGTATTGCGGGCAGAAACTCATACGTGCCGCTTTTGAGGTCGACTTTGCAGCAATGGTGGGCCAGGCCGTTGGTCACTATGAGATAAGGGGCCTGAAACACCATGTTGTAGCGCGTTATCTGGTCGAATACTTTCGAGGTGATTCTGACCCTGGGGGCTTTGTATTCGATAATCATCAGCGGGGTGGCGTCAGATTGGCGCCACACTATTGAGTCGCAGCGCCGGTGGAGCCCGTTGAGATTGAGGCTCACCTCATTGCCTATGAGTCCGGCCGGATAGCCCAGGTCGGCCACCAGATAAGCTACAAAATGTTGCCTTACCCATTCCTCGGGGGTCAGCACTACGGATTTGCGCCTTAGGGGGTCGAAAACGGTGACGGTGCCCCGGGCGGTTTGCGTCAGCGGCAGGGTGCGGGGAGGGAGGTTAAGGGGCACAATGCAATTTTTTTGTTGCTCTGGAGTCATTTGTTTCGGATAAATTGCGTAAATTTACACCCCACAAATTTACGATTTTTTTCAGAATCAATGGCATCTGCATCACCTACATTCAAGGAAATCAGGCAAAAAATCGCATCGGGCGCGGTTGCCCCGATTTATGTGCTTCATGGCGAGGAGGGATACTATCTCGACGAGCTGGTGAAGGATTTCGAGGCGTTGGTGCCTGAAGATGAGCGCGATTTCAACCTCTATACGCTCTACGGGCCGCAGGTTGACGCCGCTGCGGTGGTTGATGCCTGTCTGCGTTATCCGATGATGGCCGAGAGGCAGGTGGTGATTCTGAAAGAGGCACAGAATGTGGGCGCGGCGTTTATCAACGACCTGGCGGCATATGCCGAGCGCCCTAACCGGCAGACGGTGCTGGTGGTGGTGTGTCGCGGCGCGCGGCTCACCGGGGCCAAGTTTCTCAAGGCGGCCGCCGGCTCGGGCGCAGTGGTGTTTGAGTCGCGCAAGCTCTATGAGAGCCAGATCGGAGTGAAGATAGACGAACTCGTGGGCGAGGCCGGGCTGACTATCGACAGCAAGGCGCGCGCCATGCTGGTTGACCACGTGGGCACCGACCTGAGCCGGGTGTTTAACGAAGTGAGCAAGCTCACTCTCGTTTTGCCTGCAAAGGCGGCAATTACTCCGCAGGTAATCGAGAAACTTATCGGAGTAAGCAAGGATTACAATAATTTCGAGCTGATCGATGCGCTGGTGCAGCGCGACGGGGCAAAGGCATATGCCATAGTGGAGTATTTCAGGCGCAATCCGAAGCAAAATCCGTCGATAGTGACCGGGGCGCAGATTTTTGCCTTTTTCGCCAAGCTGATAATGGCGATTTATGCGCCGGAACGGACGGAGGCGGGCATTGCCGGAGCCGTCGGCTCGCGGCCGGGGTCGCCCGATATGCGGCGCATAGCCGGGGCAATGCGTATGTATAATGCGCGCCAGGTGCTTAACGCGATATCGGCCTGCCGGCGGTTTGACGTGAGAGTAAAGGGAATAGGGTCGCGCGCGAATGAGTATGACCTGCTGCGCGAATTGATTTTTACGATACTGAACTGAGAAATGACTCAAAAGATAATAGAGGCGATGAATCGCCTCGGCATAGACCGGATTCTGACCGACTCGCGTTCGCTGCGCGAGCCGGAGCGGTCGGTTTTCTTTGCCTTGCGCACTGCAACCAACGACGGGCATAACTACATAGCCGAACTGGCGGGGCGGGGTGTGCGTCTGTTTGTGGCAGAGGGGATTCCCGACGGGGTGGAAGGAGAGTTTATCGTGACCGATAACCCGCTGGAGTCGCTGCAGGCACTGGCGGCCGCTCACCGGAGCCGTGTGGCGGGGCATGTGGTGGCCGTGGCCGGTTCGAAAGGCAAGACCATCGTAAAGGAATGGATAGCCGAGGCACTCATGGCCCGTGGCCCGGTGAGCCGCTCGCCCCGGAGCTGGAACAGCGGCCTGGGAGTGGCCCTGTCGGTTCTTGGCTGCGACCCCGGGGCTGACTTCGCCGTGATCGAGGCCGGAGTGTCGCAGCGGGGCGAGATGCAGCGCCTGGAGGCGATGGTGCGCCCTGAGCTCGTGGTCATAACCGATATTGACCGTGAGGAACACGCGGCCGGATTCAGCTCATATGCCGAGAAATGCCACGAGAAACTGATGCTTGCGCGCAATGCCCGGGCTATAGTCTATCCGGATTGGCTGCAGGAGTATGTCGACGAGGCCGTGGGGCCGTCGGTGATGAAAATAGCAGTGGCGATGCCTGAAGACGCGCCCTGGCATGAACGCGACCGCCTCATAGCCGTGGAGGCCTTGCGATATTACGGTGCGGAACTGGCGGAGGGAATTGCCCGCCCGCTCTTTACCCGGCTCGACGCGAGCGCGGGGGTGAATAACTGCACGGTGATTACCGACCGCTTTACCTGCGATATGTTCTCGCTCGAAACGGCTCTCGACTTTATGATGCGGCGCAAGCCCGAGGGGGTGCGTACAACCCTGATTCTCGACCGGTTGCGCCACTGCGATTCGCTTCCGCGGATTCCCGGGGTTGACCGCCTTATATATGTGGGGCCCGGGGGAATGAGCCCCGAGGAGTTCGGCCGCACCGTTTCGGTGAGCGACTTTTGCAACGAACTTATCCTGGCAAAGGGCGAGGCCGGCGGCCCGGTGGCCGACTTTGCCGAGCAACTTCAGGCCCGCCATCACGAAACGGTGCTTGAGGTGAACCTCGATGCCGTGGTGCATAACTTCAACCACTTCCGGGCAATGCTGAAGCCCACTACGGGCATAGTGGCCATGGTCAAGGCGTCGGGCTACGGAGCCGGCGCGTTCGAGCTTGCCAAGACCCTTCAGAACCAGGGTGCGGCCTATCTGGCGGTGGCGGTGGTTGACGAAGGCGAAGAGCTGCGTCGTGCCGGCATATCCATGCCGATAATGGCGCTGAATCCGAAGGTGACCAACTATGACTCGCTCTTTTCCAACCGCCTGGAGCCCGAGGTGTTTAGCTTCGAGATGCTCGATGAGATTATCCGCGAGGGGGCCAAGCGCGGAGTGACGGGCTATCCCGTTCACCTGAAGTTCGACACCGGCATGCACCGGCTGGGCTTCCTGCCCGATGATATCCCGGCGCTGATTGAGGCGCTAAAGGCCACCGGAGTGGTGCGCGTGGCGTCGGTGTTCTCGCACCTGGCCACGGCCGACTGCCTCGACATGGACGACTACACGATGAGCCAGCTCACACTCTTCACCGACATATGCGCCCGGATGCGCTCCGGCCTTGGCTATGGCTTTATGCGCCATATACTCAATTCGGCCGGCATAGCGCGCTTTCCGCAGTGGCAGTTCGAGATGGTGAGGCTCGGCATCAGCCTCTACGGCGTGGATACGATAGGAGTGGAGCAGACGAAGGGGCTGCGCACGGTGTCGACCCTCCGCAGCATCGTCATAGCCCTGAAGCAGTGGCCTGCCGGCACGTCGATAGGGTATGGCCGGCGCACGATTCTCGACCGCCAGTCGGTGGTGGCCACGGTGCCCGTGGGCTATGCCGACGGTCTTGACCGCCATCTCGGCAACAGGGCCGGACGGGTGTGGGTCAACGGCACTCTCTGCCCGATTCTGGGCAACGTGTGCATGGATGCCTGCATGATCGACGTTACCGACGCCCCCGACGTGAAGTCGGGCACCTCGGTGGAGTTCTTCGGCGAGAATCTGCCGGTAAGCTCGGTCAGCGATGTGCTCGGCACTATTCCATATGAAGTATTAACGTCTGTTTCTCCGCGCGTAAAGCGCGTTTATTTCCGCGAATGAATCCGCAATCAATCAATATAGAAGAATATAACTACCCGTTGCCCGACGAACGCATAGCCAGGCATCCGCTCGAGCAGCGCGACCGCTGCAAGCTGCTCGTGCGCCATGCCGACGGCAGCCTGTCGGACCATCTGTTCAGCGAAATCACCTCGCTGCTGCCGGCCAATGCGCTCCTTGTATATAACAACACGCGGGTAATCAACGCCCGGCTGCGTTTCCGCAAGCCGAGCGGCGCTCTAATCGAAATATTCTGCCTGGAGCCGGTGAGCCCGGCCGACTATGCCGTCAGCTTTGCCTGCGGAGGGGCTGACGGAGTGGTGTGGCAATGCTTCGTGGGCAACAGCAAGCGCTGGAAAGAGGACCTGCTGCATGCAACGGTGGAGATTGACGGCCGCGAAGTGGAACTCACTGCCGAACGCACCGGCCGGGTGGGCAACGCCTCGTTGGTGCGCTTCAGCTGGAGCAGCGACGACTCCTTTGCCCGCATCATAGCCGCTGCAGGCGAGCTGCCCATTCCGCCATATCTCAACCGCTCGACCGAGCAAAGCGACGAGCTGGATTATCAGACGGTGTTTTCGCGGATTGACGGCTCTGTGGCCGCTCCTACGGCC
>CAYUFQ010000123.1:0-5568 GCA_964444045.1 uncultured Bacteroides sp. | reverse complement strand
ACTACATAATGACTCTTTCAACATCTAAAGACAAAGAGATGAAGCCATACAGAATAATTCTCAACAGCAGCGAAGGTCCGGAAGTACGCGGTTATGACGTGGCGGAGATGCAGATTTCCCGCGAAATTGAAGGCATTACATTTGCTTTTGATGAAACAATGCCCGGTGACTCAACAATGAATGTTGAAGAAATTATCCCGAATCAAGTTGACAAAGGGAAAATGCTTGATGAAATAGAAGTTACGGCAAAGGCTGCTCCCTGGAGTATAGGGCAAGTCGTGGAAAATGCGGTGACCAGTTATGATATCGAATCTGCTCACAACGCGCTTCTGAATGATGGCAAACGATTTGTCAGAACCCTGATGGATATGCTGCCGTTGATTGATCCGGATTTCATTTATGGACGTTCATTTCAATATAAGGGGAAAGGTGTATTTTTTGTACTGGATAGTGGACTTGGCAACAATGCATTGGCGATGAAAGACAATGCGGATGTTGATTCTGATTTCTTTGACCCCGCCCTCTTACCCGTAGAAAACATCAAAAATGTATATATAAACACCAGAGATGATGTGATTTATGAGCAGATTTGTCAGCGATATCCGAATACATCTCTGAATGAACGCTCAATCATACGACGGCGCATGGGCTGTGTGGTATTTGTAGAACTATTTCCAAAAATGCGCGTTAAAATGCGCCCGGGGATGCGCCGCTCAACCCTTGAGGGCTATTCTGAACCTGTGGAATTTTATTCGCCCGATTATTCAGGCATTGCGCCTTTTGATACCGATTTCCGCCGTACCCTCTACTGGAATCCCGAAGTTTTGCCTGACTCAACCGGCAGGGCGACAGTCCATTTCTTCAACAATTCAAGGTCGAAAAGTTTTGGCGTATCCACTGCCACTGTTTCATCCGAAGGGGCGGTAGGCGGCAATTGACTCAATCATTGCCGAAGACAGATTTATCTCGTGGGTCTAAAACCCGAAAGGAAAGGTTCGGATTGCCGATATAATCATCCTTACCGGCGCGCGGGTCATTATGAATATCTACTAATGGAAACTATAAAGATTTACCAGACCTATATGGAATCGGGTAAGGGCTTTATAATGTTATATATTTTTTAAATGAAAGAGCCGTGGCCCGCCGCGGTTTGTCGGCACTAAATCCAATCCCACATCCTACTTAATATCTTGACCAAAATTGACCAAAATTCATACCATTATTTCGTCATATCAATAACTCTTACTACCTTTGCCACAGAAAAAACAAAACCCGATAGCTTGATATACAGGGGCTACCGGGGATCAACACTGCAAAGTTAGTGATTTTTTTCTAATAAAACAAATTGATTTCAAAAAAGTTTTTAAAAAGTCTTTTAAGCACGTGAATTTCAATAATTTTCAACAGATTGTTTCAACCGATAGACTTCAGCGATATCTCGAGGCTTGCAGTGGAAATCAAGACAAAGCTCTTGATTTATACAGAACAAATATCCGAGTATCATTGGAAATGTTTGCCGTTGTCGGTGCATTTGAGATTGCACTTCGCAATTCAATTGATAAAATAATGACCGACACTTATGGAACAGATTGGCTTCGAAACTCCATATTGCCCGGAGGCTTCTTTGACGTACCTCAGTGTCGAGACCATGCACAAATAATAAGATGTGCGTATAATAAGCTTTACAATATCGGCATATATACTCATAGCCACTTATTGGCAAAAATGGAGTTCGGCATTTGGAAGTACATGTTTTCAAATCCGCAATTCAAGGCCTCAGGGCGTATTCTTTTGCGTATTTTTCCAAATAAACCTACGTCAACAAGGTATATTCAATATAATAATACTACCGTTTTCAATGAACTTGACCATGTCAATTCTTTACGAAATCGTATTGCTCACCATGAACCAATCTGTTTCCCGACCGGCAAATCAGAAATCACTACGGATTATATTACATGGATAAATGCCAAGATAAACACGCTTTTCTATTGGATGGATATTAATTCTACCGATTATCTAAGTGGCATTTCTAAACTCATATCTACTCTAACCGAAATAAAGAATTTAAAGTAGTCAACGCGTGGGCAAAGAAAGGGGACGGGGAGAGTCAGAAGTAGTAGGAGGCGGTCAGGCAGGCGCCTTGCATGAATGATTTACGGGGGTAGAAGTCGCGGAAGGAGGTGCCTCGGTAGGACATTTGGCGATACCGGCTGTAGACGTCGAGGTTTGACATCATGTAGCCGGCCATGAAGCCGCATGGCCCGATATTCACATAGACGCCGAGCCGCAAATCCACTCCGAGCCACTGCCCCTTGGTGGTGCTGACCGGTTTCAAATCATATTCAGGCCACCGGGTATCCTGCCGTACCCACACCCGGGCATAAGGGATGTTGAGCATCAGCCCCGGTTCGGCAAAAATGCCGAGATTCACATGCTTCACGCTCAGCGCCGGCGACTTCAGTATCACCGACGGGCGCAGATATATGTTCCACGGCCGGTTGTCATCGCTTTCCACCTGCCAGTTGCTTCCCGATGCCATCCCTTCTTCAAAATACACCTGCCATGCACCTATGCTTCCGCCCAGTCCCACGTAGCGGTTGAGCATATAATGGTAGCCGAGCTCAACCTGCCAGCTGCACGACGAAGTGAGCATGCCGCTGATTGAGGCGCGATGGTGAGTGAATTCGAAATTGTCTTCTTTTTTGCTTCCGGCGCGGGCCGACGAAAAGAGCGACAATATCGCCATAAAGATTATGACAGGCCGTTTCATGCGGCAAATATACGCTTTTTCGGTCGAACAATCGCAGCACGGATGCGTTTTATTTTTTGTAGTTGGGAAAAAACTATGTAAATTTGCAAAGTTCAAATGAATTAACCATTTATTTTTTATTTAGATGAAACACGTAACCAAAGTTCTCTCCATCAGCCTGCTCAGCGGCTCGATTCTGCTCACCGGCTGTAATTCAATGACTAACCTCGGCAAGGGTGCAGCCATAGGCGGCGCAGGCGGCGGCGCTCTGGGCGCAGGCGTAGGCGCACTCATCGGCGGCGGCAAGGGTGCCGGCATCGGCGCGGCAATCGGCGCAGCAGTAGGCGCAGGCGCAGGCATGCTCATAGGCAAGAAAATGGACAAGCAGGCCGCCGAGCTGCGTGCAATCGAAAACGCCAAGGTGGAAGAAGCCACCGACGCCAACGGCCTTCAGGCCATCCGCGTGACCTTCGACGGCGGCATCCTCTTCCCCACCAACGGCACCACTCTGAGCAACACGGCAAAGACCGACCTCAGCCAGTTTGCCGCCTCGCTGATTCAGAACCCGCAGACCAACGTGCAGGTTTACGGCTTCACCGACAATACCGGCACCATGCAGGTGAACCAGCGCGTGAGCGACGGCCGCGCCGACGCCGTTAAAAACTATCTTATTCACTCCGGAGTGAGCAGCAACCGCATCTCGGCCCAAGGCATTCCCATGGCCGACTACGTTGCCTCAAACGCCACTGCCGAAGGGCGCGCGCAAAACCGCCGTGTAGAGATATTCATTTCAGCCAACGAGGAGATGATTCGTCAGGCCGAGGCTGAGGCAGCCGCTTCGAAATGATCGACACGGCTCAACTCATGACCCTAATCGAGCAGAGCAAGGATTCCCTTGGTCTGCCCGATTATCTTCCGGGGCTCTACGACCCCATACGCTATGCGCTGCAGGGCGGAGGCAAGCGCCTGCGCCCGCTGCTCACCCTGGCCTGCTGCCGCGCTTGCGGCGTTGACCCCGAAGAGGCCATCAACCAGGCCTGGGGCATAGAGATGTTTCATAACTTCACTCTGCTCCACGATGACGTGATGGACCATGCCGACACGCGCCGCGGACGCCCCACTGTTCACCGCCGCTGGAACGAAGCCACGGCTATTCTCAGCGGCGACACCATGCTCACCCTGGCCACTCAGCTCATGGCGCGCTGCCCTGACGAAAAGCTGCCCGACATGATGAGGCTCTTTAACTCAACGGCCATAAAAATATATGAGGGGCAGCAGATGGACATGGACTTCGAGAACCGCACCGACGTGAGCGTTGACGAATACATGGAGATGATCCGGCTCAAGACGGCCGTATTGCTATCGTGTGCCTGCGAGGCCGGCGCTATGATGGCCCATGCGAGCAGCAGCATGCGCAATGCACTGAGCCGATGGGCCGAGAACGTTGGCATTGCCTTTCAGCTGCAAGACGACTATCTCGACTCCTTCGGCAACCCCGACACATTCGGCAAGGCCACAGGCGGCGACATTTTGAACGACAAGAAGACCTGGCTGCTCATAACGGCGCTCAACGAGGCTCCGGCCGAAATTATCCCGCTCATGTCGGGCAACATTCAGCCTGAAGAGAAGATTAAGGCCGTTACCGAGATATACCGCCGGCTGAATCTCCCGGCCCGCATCCACGAACTGACCGACCGCTACACCGTTCTGGCCAACGAGGCCCTGGCCGAGGCATCACTGCCCGCGGCCGACCGCGACTGGTTCATGGCTCTGACGGCAAATCTGTCGCGCCGCGACTGCTGAACCTCAGTCTGGCGTCGAGCGCCGGAAAGCAGAGCGTCATGGTCGAGCCGTCGGCACTCATCTCGGCAAAGCTGTCGTCGGCCAGACGGCGCCCCGTGGCGTCAAACCACACCAGATGATAATAACCGGAATAAGGGGTGGCGGTAAGTCGCCCCTTAATCATGCCCCTGCGCCAGCGGGGGGCATTGATTTGCGCGCCATCGAGATAAACGAGGTCATCGCCAATCTGCGCCAGCACGTAGCGTCCGCCCGGGCGGGCCACGGCGGGGTCGTTCTCGCGGTCGAGATACGTCCAGCAGCGCCCTGCGGCAATGTCAGAGTCGGTATAGCCGGTGTGAAGCCGGCTGAAATCATCATCGTCAGTCTCCACCATCAAATCGGCAATGTCGATGCGTCCGGCCGTAGGCACCACGGTCAGATTACCGCCGGCGGGTCGCGGCAGCGAATCAAACGCCATCAGTTCGGTCAGCCCGCGTTCGCCGCCCAACACCCTTGCCCGGCCATCATCGCCCCACTCCACTGCCAGAGTGTTGAAGCCGCCCGAGCAGTCAAAGCCCTTTGTGGCAGCAACCGTGCGGCCGCAGCAGCTCACAGTGACCCGCGGCTCGTCAATGCCGTCAACGAAAGTGGTGAAATCAAATTCGATAGCCACGCTCACCGTGTCGGCCCAGGTAATAGACCATGCGGCCCGCCTGACTGAACCGATGCGCACCTCGGGCAATGCCACGCGAGCCTCGACGGCAACAACCCTGCCGCCCTCGGGAATACGCGGATTCTCCACCGGCAGATAATGCACCCGCCCGGCCGCCGAAAGCGCCGCAAAAAGCAGCAAGTAAGCAACAACGCATCTCATAACGATGCAAAGTTACAAATTTTTCTTTCTTCTCGAAAGAAAAATTTAGTGGAGGAGTGGAGGAGTGGAGAGTGGAGGGTTGTGGGGTTGTGGGGTTGACAATTCTCTCCACTCTCCACTCTCCACTCCTCCACCCTCCACTCTCCACTCTCCACTCTCC
>CAYUFQ010000122.1:0-5586 GCA_964444045.1 uncultured Bacteroides sp. | reverse complement strand
TCAACCTCCACTCTATTATTCTATTGAAGAAAATAATTGCTCTTTTTGGGGCACTTTCGCGAAAAATAGCTATCTTTGCGCATCCGTTGGGGAGAAATCCAACGGAGCAAAAGGCATTTAGCTTAGTTCTTTACTTCTGAAATCGCCAATTTCCACGACCGAAGAACGACGCGAAGAGTGCCCCTTTTGTTGTATTCGTATATGCTTACGGTTCAGCCGGCCTGAGCCGCCGCCATACACGAAAACGGCGTGGGGTGATTATTTTCTTCCGTCCTTTCGGTCAGCGTGTTTGGCGATACGTAGAAGTAAGATGGACGCGAGCAAAAATCAAGCTCCGCGCCTTTTGTCATATACCAATCGTTAACCGCTTGATTTCGGTGGGGCTTATAAAGCACGTATATTTTTTCACGTATGAAAAAAATCTTACTTCTGCTTGGCGCCGCAACCGCCATCACCTCCGCCTCCGCCATCAACCCCGGCAAAACAATTTCGGGAGAGCTCAACATGATTCCCGAATCTATGACCTATGAAGGCAAAAGTGTTATTATCTCCATCACCGACAATCGTATTATAAAGGCCTACAACAGCAGCCTGGAAAATATCGCTACAATAACGGTTGACTCCCCAAAAAAAATCGAGTATGGAAATAACGGCTACTACAGTTTGGTATACGGCTATACCGAAATGTATTTGTGTGGAGGCTTATCCGATGATCCCTTTTCGCTCAGTCAGACATTTTTTAATGATGACGAAAAATTTGAGTATATCGTGCCCAAAGTAGAGAAAGGTACAAATCAGCAGGGAAAAGAAGAGGTAATGACAACCGGATACTCAGTGATGAGCCAAGACGGCAGCAAGCTCTTTGATATAGATATTCCGGCAGAGTATCATAGCTATTATTATCATTCCAACACCCTGCATGCTTACATCCTTGACGGCAGGAAATATATTGTCTACACTCAAGAAACCTATTCTGACGATAACAGTGTTTATGTTTCTCTGTTCTATGAACTTGACCAGAAAGGCGGGGTTAAGGCGCCGGTAATCGTCAAGGGGAGCCTGAAAGTATCGCCCTCGGCTCCGCGCCATGGCGAAACCGTCAACGTTGACCTCGGCGAAGAAACCGACGGGGCAACAACGGTCAACATAGTGTCGGCCAACGGTTCGACCGTTCGCTCGCTGCCCGTAAGCGCCGGCAGCCGCAACGTTTCGCTGTCAACCGCAGGCCTCGCATCCGGCCTCTACATCGTTACCGCCAACGGCCGCGAAGCCGCCAAAATCATCATACGCTAACATCATACATAAAAAAACACACACCCAACAGAGCGCGGCCACACCACAAGGAAAAACCATGTGGGTGGTCGCGCTCAAAAATTTCCCCTGATTACCACCCCGGAATGAAGAACTTAAAATCATTGTTTCTCCTCTTGACCGCCATGATTTGTGCCTGCAGCGAAGAGCCGGATATTACAATCGACATGACCGCCAAAATATGGGATGAAGATGATTTGCGGCCTGAAGCCTCATGCTCATACACCCTGCCGGTGTTGCACATCAACATATTGGGTGAGGATAGTCTACGTAACAACATATTATCGCGCAACCTGCGTCACAAAGAATACTTCAGTGCGGCCTATTGGGTTGAAAGCAGCGAGGAGAGCTTATGCCTCGGCAGCGAGTCAGAGCCGCTACCCCTTGAAATCAAAGCACGCGGCAATTTTACCCGTCTGGCCTACGCCAAGAAACCTTACAAGATAAAACTTGCGAAGAAACAGCAACTGATAGGCCTTGCCAAAGAAAAACATTTCGCATTGCTGCCTCACGCCGATGATTACTATTCGTATCTCCGCAATTTCGTCGCCTTTAATCTTGGCAGACGCATCAGATTACCCTGGACACCGAGTCAGGAACCCGTAGAGCTCGTGATTAACGGTGATTACCGAGGCCTTTATTTCCTTACGGAAAGTGTTCGCGTCAGCAAAAACAGAATCAACATATCCGAGCTTAACGACGGCGAAACAGACCGCAGCCTGATAACAGGCGGATATCTTGTTGAGTTAGATAATTATAAAGACGGAAATCATCTGACTTTCAAAGAAAAATCATTTGTCGGAGAAAACAGGCCGTTGTATGTCACGGCCAAATCGCCGGAGAATTATTCGTCAGCTCAGCGTAAGTTTGTGCAACAGCAATTTAATGCAATGATTGACGCCATCGGCGAATGCAGCGACACCCTGTGGCGCTACATGGATATACGCGATGCCGCCCGGTATTATATAGTTATGGAGATAATTGGCCACACAGAGGCGTTCGGCGGCTCGACATTTCTTTTTCGTGACCGCGGAGATAGGGAAAAGTGGCATTTTTCACCGCTATGGGATTGCGGTCATGCTTTCGAAGGTCCGGCCAACGCCTATTTTTTCAGTTCACATTCGTTCGTCAACCATTGGATTGAGTCTATGTGTATGAACGGACGGTTTCGCTCGAAAGTGAGAGAAATGTGGATGTGGTTTATGTCAACGCATTTCGATGGTTTATACGATGATATAGATGACTACACAGCCCGCATCAGCGCGGCGGCAATAGCCGACCGCAAGCGATGGGCCGGAGTTCCCTCTCCCGATGGCTATGAGGCATATTCCATAGCCGACAATTCCGACATATCACGTGGCAGGAATCAGGCGGTTAATTACCTCCGACGCAAAATCGAATGGATGAAGGCCCAATATGGCGATTACACCGCTGCCGATGAGTAGACAGTGGAGAGTGGAGAGTGGAGAGTGGAGAGTGGAGAAGCGGAGAGCGGAGAGTGGAGAGTGGAGAAGTGGAGGGTGGAGAGGTGGAGGCGTGACAACCCGAAGGGTTGATTCTGATTAGTAGCCCGGGGTTGCGCGGATGCGCTACCCCGGGTAAGCAAGCAGTAAGCAGGAATCTGCAAAGATTCCCCTTTGAGCTGAAAATAAATATCTTAAGATAGAAAAAACTGAAACGGGCCGCTCCGGGGAAATCGGAGCGGCCTCGTTGTTGATGAGAGGATATTGTGGGGGGCGATTAGTCCTGGCTGAAGATTACGATGCGGTTCCAGTTGTTGGTGTCGTAAGGCTGGACTGAGCTGCCGGCGGCAGACTTGACGAGGCGGTCGGCCGAGATGCCGTAGTTGTTGACCAGGAGGTCGTAGACGGCCTGTGCGCGGCGCTCGGAGAGGGTCTGGTTATAGGAGGAAGAGCCGGTGTCTTTGTCGGCATAGCCGGTTATGGTAATCTTGCTGTTGGGGTTCTGCTTCATGTATTCGGCAATGTTGTAAACGTTGACCATTTCGGTTGACGATACCTTTGCGGAATTGATGGTGAAGCGGACTGTGGTGAGCAGCGGAGCGGCCTGGGTTTCGACGGGTGCGGGAACCACAATGGTCTGAGGCTCGGGGCAGGGCAGCTGACTTTCGGCAACGGCCAGTGCGGCCGAGGTGGCTGCGAGTTCGTCGCGCAGGGTGTTGATCTGGCTGTTAAGAGCCGCCATATAGGCCTGGTCGGCGCAAGGGCTGTAGGTTTCGAAGCTCTTTCCTCCGATGTTGAAGGTGAAGCCGCCGGTGCCCTGGAAGGTGATGTCGATAGGGAATTCTTCGGCTATGTTGTTGTAGTTATCGCCTGCGAAGCTCGCGCGCCCTTCGAGGAAGAAGTCGACGTAGCGGCAAAGGCGGAATCTGACTTGCAGACCGGCGCTGACGGGGAGCGTCCACGAGGTGGTTTTCCGGCCTTCTCTGTCTCTCACGTTGATTGCGTCGGTAGCGCCCGAGAACTGGTGGGTGTAGGCACCGCCGATGCCGAGGAATGAAACCACGCTTACCGGACGGTCAAGGTCGACGCCACCGATTGAGTTGGTCATATCCCATAACACGTCGCCATTGAGCGATGCGGAGCGGAAGTGAAGCGACCCTTGCTCTACGTCTTCGGCAAAGTTGCCGTAGTAGCCGCTTACGCGGAAGCCGAAGTAGGGGGAGAACCAGCGGCCGAAACCAAGATTATAGGTAGCGCCGATGTGTTTCTTGCCGTACTTGAAGCCCTCCATTACGGGCATGCCCACACCTGCACCCGCCTGAATGAACCAGCCGTCGCGCCACGTATTATAATACTTTTGATCGCAGTCTGTGCTGAAGTCGGTTACCGAGATGCTTTCTTCCGTAACAACTGCATCCTGAGCTGAAGTGGTGAATGTTCCGCCGGCTATAGCCACGGCCAACAATGAGAGAATGGATTTTGTCATCTTGTCAAAACAGTTAAATAAATAGTGTGTGTGTTGTGTGTGTGTTATGACAATCTAACAACAGGCGTATGCCGATTGTTCAGCGCTCAACGGTAAAATATCGGGCGTCGGGGCGGGCAAAAATCAGGCCGCAGGTGCTTGAGTCGGGGCTCATGGCTCCGGTTTCGGTCAGAGTAATGCCCAGGTCGTCAAGGGCCAACGCCTTGTTTAGCTCGAGCATCAGCGCATGGTCGGGCAGGCAGGAATAGCCCACCGCAGGGCGTATGCCGCATACTTCGCCGAGCGCCCACGGCCCGCGCAACGCGGCGGCATGGAGCCATGCCGTGGCTGCCTCGGCCAGGCGATGGGCCACAGTGCGCCGCAGCAGGGTGTGGAATTCATCGGCCGGAGTGGCCTGTGGATGCACGCTGACGGCAAACAGGCCGATATGATCGGCCGCAGGGGCGATGAAATCGGCCAGCGCCGGACAGGAGCCGCTGACGGGATTGGCGCGCAGGGTGCGGGGCGTGTGTATGTCGATGCCGGCGGCACTTATCGTTTCGGGGGCGGTGCGGCTTGCCGGCGCGATGATTACACGGGCCTTCACGCAGAACCGCTCGCTATCGAGCAGGCGCCGGGCCTCTGACAGCAGACGCCCTGATTCGGCATCAGTGCCATCGGGGGGCAATGACCATTCGCCGAGAAACGCGCGCCAGTTAATCAGCGGCATCAGGTCACCGACGGCGGGCGAATAGTCGAAGCGGCCGGTGCGGGCAGGAGCCGGAGCAGGCTCACTGACGGCCAGCGAGCGGCTGCGCGCCTGATCGAGGGGGAGCAGCGACTCTTTTGCTGCAAACTGCCGGCGCAGCTCTTCTTGCGCAGCCCGGAGTTCATCCAGGCGACTGCCAAGATTGCGCGCCATCGGCGGCAGAGCGGCGGCATCGGCCGTGCGCACCACCGGGCCGGAATAGAGGGGCGCGATTTTCACCGCAGTGTGCATATCGGAGGTGGTTGCGCCGCCTACAAACAGCGGGATGCGGAGTCCGCGCTCTTCGAGCAGCCGCGCCACGGCACACATTTCGCCCAGCGAGGGGGTTATAAGGCCGCTCAGGCCTATCATATCGGCGCGCTCGCTCACCGCAGTGTCAACAATCGTTTCGGCCGGAGTCATCACGCCAAGGTCAATCACGTCAAACCCCGAGCAGCGCATCACGGTGGCCACGATGTTCTTGCCAATATCGTGCACGTCGCCTCTGACTGTGGCGAGAACCAGCTTGGGACGAGTGGAGAGTGGAGGGTGGAGAGTTGAGGGGGTTGAGGAGGTTGAGGAGGTTGAGGAGGTTGAGG
>CAYUFQ010000121.1:0-5796 GCA_964444045.1 uncultured Bacteroides sp. | reverse complement strand
GGGGTTGTGGGGTGGATGAGGGGGGGTGAAGGCAGCAAATGCAGCGCACCTTGCCGACACACCTTATTATATAAAGAATAAAAAAAATTATAAGAACTACCACACCCAACCCCACAACCCCTCAACCTCACAACCTCATCAACCTCTCAACCTCCCAACCTTTCAACCTTTTTTCACTTTTTTTGCAAAACGCTTGCACACACCGCAAAAAGTGCGTATATTTGCCGCCATATTTCCCCCGGGAAGCCTTATTGTGCACTTAATTCGTACTTAGATACTTCACATTATTATTCACATTTATTTACATCCAAAAGCAATGAAGAAAACTACTCTTCTTTCACTTGCCCTCGCTTGCGGACTGTCAGTGTTCGGCGCCCAGCGTCAACAATCGACTGCGCAGTCACTCAAGCCCGCAGGACAAGATGCCAAGGTGATGATGACCAAATCGCACCTTGATGCAATTCAGCTTCCCGGAGTGAAGGCACAAGCCCCTGCAAAGGCCCCCGCAGCCGTTGCATCTTATGCCGGCGCCTATGACTGGGCTTTTTCGCCCCTGCTGCAAGGCAGCCCCACATCCGGTGAGTTAACCATTACAATCAATGACGAGGCCACCGGCGAAGCAACTATTTCCGGTTTCACACAGAATTTTCTGGTTAAAGCAACCGTTAACACCGCTGCCGGAACTATCAGCATTGCCAACAACCAATATCTTGGCCTCGATAACGGTGGCGACCCCTGCTATTTCTACATTAAAGGCGTTGACAGCGAATTAAACATTCTCGACGGTGCCGCCGATATTGAAGCAACAGTCGGCACGGTATCATCTGACTACACTGTCTCTTTCCCCCGATTCGACATATGGGCCATCGGCGACCCCAACGCCGAGGACCTCGGATGGTGGTCTTTGACATATGCAAACGTTCTCACCAAACAAGAAATCGAAACGCCCGAAGATCCGAACGAAGGCTGGACCTCTCTGGGCGAGGCTACTTTCGTTGACGGCTGGGTACTTCCCTGCTTCGGCATCGACCAGACGGCAAATCCCTACAAGGTTGAACTGCAGCAGAACGACGAGAACCCCAACGTTTACCGCCTCGTTGACCCCTATAAGGGCAACTGCCCCGTGGCTGAAGTCAACGAGTCGACCAAGACAGGCTACATCCAGTTCGACGCCACCGACCCCGACCACGTGGTATTCGCTATCGTTGAAAACGGCTTCGCTTTCGCTCAAGCCGGCATAACCAAGATGTATAGCTCGAACACGCTGACGTATTACGTGAACGAGTCCGGCTATCCCGCCGAACAGGTAATCATGATACTTGGCGACCAGATTCCCTACACCACCTTCAAGGACAAAGTGCTGACCGTGCCCACCGGCGATGCCTGCTTCGGCATTCAGGGCAAACCCAACGGCATCTACACCTGGCAGGACAACGCAGGCAACGCCTCCGACATGTTCGCCAGCATCAGCTGGCCGGCCGACGAGCCCACCGGCGTTTCGCCCAAGCCCGCAGTGGCCGAACTCGTTAACGGCGGCTACTACTACATTTACGACGACGACAACAGCGCCCAGACCCGCTACGGCTTCTTCTATGACCAGAGCACTACCGCGCTGCAGCGCATCATCGGCACCCACACCCCCGTTTCGGACGCCTACGGCAAATTCACCGAGGCCAAATACATCTGGCAAGCCAACCAGAACGAAGACGGCAACTGGGAGTTCATGAACGTTGCCACCAAGGACCTGGACACCAAGCACTACTTCGGCTCCGGCAACAATGCCGCCACATCGCCCGCAGCCTTCCAGCTCGAACACGTCACCGACAACGTGTTCTACGTAAAGTGCACCGAAAACAACAAGTACTGGAATGCTGACTACACTGTCGGCGACCCCATCATCCAACTTTCGATGTGGACCAGCGGCCACCGCATCCAGTTCTATCAGGCAGTGAGCGAGAACGACGCATGGAACCTCGACGCCGACGCCTCCTACACCATTACCTGCAACTTTACCCACAACGGTGAAACCATCGCCACCCAGAGCGTCAGCGGCGTTCCCGGCACCGAATACAACTTCACCGCTCCCACCTTCTACAGCTGCGAACCCGTCAGCGGCGTAATCACCCAGTACAACCTCACCTTCACCGCCGAGTGCGAACTGAACCTCCCGCTCAAGATATCGGCATCGGCAGAAGACGCCACCTATCAGGGCCTCTACATGCACTCCAACATGCAGCGTCAGCTCGCCTACAACGAATCGGCCGACGCCGTCTACGGCTATCAGTTCACCAACCTCACCACCCCCTTCACCGACGATCAGCTCTTCGCCTTCATCGGTTCGTATGAAGAAGGCGTGAAGGTTTACAACAAGGCAGCAGGCAAGGCCCTGCAGATGAACGGCAGCGGCACAGCAGGCACCACCTCACTGGTTGACCTCGAAGAAGCCACCGTGTTCAACATCCGCAAGAGCGACGTTGCCGGCAGCCATTACTTCGCCATCGCCACTGAAGGCCAGCCCTACCTGAACCTCCAGAACAAGAACGGCAACTGGACCCTGCTCTACTGGACCGCAGCCGACGCCGGCTCGACCATGTGGGCCGCAGGCATTTCCCAGCCCGTCATCAACCAGTACAACGCCCAGATAGCTCAGGCCAAGGCCCTGAACGATGAGTCGATCAACGGCCTCATTGCCCAGGCCGAAGAAATCGTTGACGGCCTCGACCCCTGGACTGAAATCCCCGCCGAAACCATCGAGCAGCTCGACGAAATCGCAGCCCGCATCAACAACGTTGTTGCCGCCAACCAGCTGCGCCCCTACTTCCAGGCCAGCTACAGCGGCGCCGACATGGCCGACTACTTCGTTAACCTGGCAGCAGGAGCCGACGTTGAAGAATTCGACGCCATCTATGCCGAAGCCCTCAACCAGGCCGTGCTCTACATGCAGAGCGACATGGAATCGGGCTTCGTGATGAAGAACAAGCGCAACAACCGCTACATGGGCTACATTGCCACCGAAGACCCCAACGACGATGAAGTTCTCATCACCGAATACCGCAGCGGCGAAATGGGCCTCAACGCCTACTGGGTTGCCGAGTTTACCGACAACGGCGACGAAGTTCCCAACGCCATCGAACGCACCTTCTACCTGAAGAACGTCCTCTCCGACACCTACGTTGGCAAAGCAGCCAGCCAGTCGACCGCCCTGCCCTGCGTAGCCGCCGACTATAAGGCCGAAGACGCAGCCCTGCTGCAGTTCGTGGCCGGCAACAACGGCTTCGAGTTCATGATTGTCAACTCAGGCATCGAAAACAACTACATCAACACCGACGCTACCCAGACCGGTGCCCTCGTTACCTGGAACTACGCCAACGACGGCGGCGCATTCTGGATTGCAGACCAGCTGCCCTCGTTCGACGAAGAAACCCAGCCCGTCCGCGTAAGCTTCATCGGCGAAGCCGTAGGCTATGACGACTTCACCTCGATCAACGCAATCGAAATCAAGGTGCCCGCAGGCGCAGCCCTGACCGAAATCGGCCACATCAACGCCTACGTTTCGACCGACGACACCAACACCACCATCTTCGACGGCAACCTCGCCACAGTGCTCGCAGAGGCCGAACCCACCGAAGGCACCATTGAAGAGACCATCTGGAACAGCGAAGGCCAGGAAGTGACCGTTTCGACCGCAGTCGACGTTTACCAGATTGCCCTGAAGAACGTGGCCACCGCAGCCGGCGTTTACTACGTAACCGTTTCGACCGCCTCATTCCAGCTCGAAACCGAAGAGGCCGAGGCCATCTACAGCCCCGAGTTCTACAACTACGCCGTGATCAACAAGACCGCCGAGCCCTTCACCATCACCGTGGCTCCCGAAGCCGGCACGGTTGAAGAAATCGTGAACATCACCCTCAACAGCGAAACCGGCATGGCCCCCAACGGCAGCTACACCGGCGAAGCCACCATCACCCTGAAGAAGGATATCGACACCGTTATTCTCGACCTCAAGGGCGACGACATGATGCAATACGACAGCTTCAGCTTCGACGACCTGACCGCTCCCTACTACACCATCCCCGTTAACCTCACCGAGGCCGGCACGTATGCGCTCGTTATCCCCGAAGGCTTCTTCGAGAACGACGAAATGGCCCTCAACGCCGAAGTGACCGTTACCTGGACCATCGAGGAGAAGGAAGGCATCAACAGCATCACCAACGTTACCGTTAACGGCCAGACCATCTACGACCTGCAGGGCCGCAAGGTGAGCAAGGCCGGCAAGGGCATCTACATCATCAACGGTGAGAAAACCCTCGTTAAGTAATCGATAACCCCACCTATCAAAAAAAATGGCGCCCGCAAGGACGCCATTTTTTTGTGGAGAGTGGAAAGTGAAAGGGAGTGCTCGAAGCGGGACTCGAACCCGCACGGCCGCAATGGCCAGGGGATTTTAAGTCCCCAGTGTCTACCATTTCACCATTCGAGCAGACGCGGCAAAGTTATAAATAATTTCCGACTTATGCAAAAAATGCGTATCTTTGTGGGCAAATGCCGCGCCTGACGTCGAACGAACGCACCGGATTGCTGCTCTTGGCCATCGCGGCCGGAGCCGCCACCACCGGCATGTTGCTGCTCGACCGCCACGACAAGGCCACGCCCCGGCCACCCCACGAAATCACCACCATCTACGTGCAACCCGCCGACAGCGCGGCCACCGGCCGGCCCCACCCCCGCCGCAAAAAACCGGCTGCCCCCAAACCGGCACCCCCCGAGGAGCGCTCGCCGCTCGACGAAACCATCTGACCCGCACCAACCCACCCACATGCAAATGCAAATCCACATAAACCGCCTGCGCATCCACGCCCGCCACGGAGTGCTGCCCATGGAGCAGACCGTGGGCCAGGATTTTGAGGTGAGTCTGACCGTCAGCATTGACTACTGCGGGACCGACTCGCTCGACTCCACAGTGAACTACGCCGAACTCTGCCGCCTCATCACCGACGAGATGCAGCAGCCGTCGGCGCTGATTGAACACGCGGCCACGCGCCTTTGCCGCACCCTGCGCGCCGCCTTCCCGGCCTTTACCGGCGGCCGGCTGACGCTGCAGAAGCTCGCCCCGCCGATGCCCTACGACGTGGCCTCGGTGGGAGTGACGCTGGAATGGGGGAGGTGATAGTTATGAGTTATGAGTTATGAGTTATCAATTATCAATTATCAATTATCAATTATCAGTCAGCATGAATGACTCGCCACCAATTGATAATTGATAATTCATAATTGATAATATTTCATAAATTCCGTTAAATTGTTTGGGAAAGGCGGGGAAAAACCGTAACTTTGAGGGAACAATAGCCCGCACAAAGCATCTCTCACAAACTCTTCTCGGTCAGGCTATGTTGCTGATTTTGAAAGTGCCCGAAGCACATTCAGAGTCGGTTTTGACGCGATAAAATAAAAAGATAAACATAAATGACCGACAAATGGAATCTAACACCCACAGACAATTACGCCTTCCGCCAGGCTTCTGACCCCCAGGAGCCGCGACGCCTGTCGGTTGAGCGATATTTCGACTCACCGGTGATGGCCAAACTGCTGCATAGCAGAGGCATAGACACTCCGGAACAGGCGCGAACCTTCTTTCAGCCACAGCTTTCAGACCTCCACGACCCCTTCCTGATGCCGGGAATGGACGCCGCCGTGGGCAGGCTCAACGAAGCCATGGGCGCAAAAGAGCGTATATTGGTCTATGGAGACTATGATGTGGACGGCACCACGGCAGTGGCGCTGGTCTACAAGTACTTA
>CAYUFQ010000120.1:0-5799 GCA_964444045.1 uncultured Bacteroides sp. | reverse complement strand
GGGGAGTTCAGCTGTTATAGGGATATAACGTTGAAACTATTTATAAATTCGAAAGCATTATGAAGATCTGTGGAAACTGCGGTAAGCCGGTACAGGACGGCGATGTGTACTGCCCCGCCTGCGGAAATCCCGTTTCGCCTCAACTCCCTATATCCGTGGCCTATGCCGAACCGGCGCAAGTAGCCGAACGGCGCTCGCTGCGCGAAATTCTCGAATCGGCATATGCGGCCGTGGCCGGCGTGGTGATGCGCTATTTCGGCAGCGACGGGGTGTGGCGGCTGAAGGCAGTCGACCTCTTTTCGGGCATCAACAAGCGCCATAGCCGCGAGGAGGCCGAAGACCTGTTCATCAGCGGCACATACCGCACCACTCCGAAAATCGAGGAGCTCACGGGCGAAGTGCCCAAGCCATGGCTCTACAGCCGGATTCTTTTCTGCATGGTGGTGGCCTATATATTCATGCTGGTGTGCGTCACCACCCTCAAAAACAATATTTCACTGGCCGGACTGATATTTCTCGGTTCGTTCGCCATGCCGTTCGCCATACTGATGCTGTTTTTTGAGCTGAACGCCTTCCGCAACATCAGTTTCTACACTGTGCTGAAGCTGTTTTTCATGGGCGGCGCGGCCTCGCTTGTCATCACCCTCGTTATTTTCAGCCTCGACATAATCCATTCGGGCCACAACAACTTCTGGAGCGCCTTTATGACAGGCGTTGGCGAAGAGCTGGGCAAGGCGCTGATAGTGTTTTATTTTCTGCGCCGCATGCGCGACTGTAACTACATTTTGCAAGGCATGCTGGTCGGAGCAGTGATCGGCGCCGGATTTGCCGCACTCGAATCGGCAGGCTACGCCATGCACGCGCTCATGAGCCTGGATGCCGGCGCCACGCGCCAGGCCACAATAGATGCCGTAACGGCATCTATCTACACCCGCGGATTCCTCTCGCCGGGGTCGCACGTGGCATGGGCCGCCATAACCGGCGCGGCCTTCATGATTGCCAAGGGGCAAGGCCGGCTGAGCTTCATCGTGTTTCAAAACATCAGGTTCTGGAAGCTGTTTATCATCCCCGTGCTGTTTCATGCCTGCTGGAACGCACCCTTCCTCGACGAGCCCGGCGCCGAAGACTTCATGAAGTATTCCACCCTTGTGGGAGCCGTATGGCTTGTTTTACTCATACTCATCAACATGGGTCTGTCGCAGGTGGCTGAGCTTCGCTCGAATCCTGACGCTTATGAGCCAGATGACTCAGATTGCGAAGCAAGCCGCTGAGTTTGGTGCGCTTTATGGCCGACCGGCTGAACAGGGCGCTGAAACTCCCGGGCGTCAGCGCGGCCACGTCGGCCGCGGTCAGTGCCGCCAGAGCGGCCGAGGGATAGAAGTCGGCAATGTGGGTGGGGCGCACCCGGGCGTTATGCGGACACACCTGCTGGCACACGTCGCAGCCATATAGCGTGGGGAGCCGCATGCCGTCGGGCAGCGGGCCGCGATGCTCGATAGTGAGGTAGCTTAGGCAGGCGCGGGCATCTATTGCCCGTCCGTCGGCGCTGATGCAACGGCCCGGGCACGCGTCGACGCACCGGCGGCAATCGCCGCAAGCAGGCTCGACGGAGGCGGCCGTGGGGGGCAGCTCTTCGGTTGTCAGCACGAACCCGAGAAAAAAGTATGACCCCAGCCCGGGAATGATGAGCTGGTTATTGCGGCCAATGAATCCGAGGCCGGCGCGCGCGGCCCAGTAGCGCTCGCGCAGCGGAGCGGTGTCGACGCAAATCCGGCTCTCGCCCGGCAGCGCCGCGGCCAGCGGCTCAAGCAGCCGGCGCACCACTTCGTGATAGTCGCGTCCGCGGGCATAGAGCGATATGGGGAGCGCGACGGGCCGGTCGGTATAATACGGAAATGCCACGCATATGATGGAGCGGGCGCCCGGAAGCAACGTGCGCGGGTCGGCGCGCAGGGCCGCATGGTTTTCCATATAGGCCATGCCGGCATGGCGCCCCTCGGCGAGCCAGCGGCTATGAAAGGCAACGGCACCGGCATCGACCGGCGAGGCGAGCGAGGCGATGGCCCACGGACAATTATCCGGGAAGGGCAAGGAGTTCAAATCCATGCGACTGGAGCCACTTGATGGCACGCGGAAGCGCCGGCAGAGTGTTGGCCTGCGACTTCAGCGAATCGTGAAACACGATAATCGAACCGTTGCGGGTAAAGCGGCGCACGTTGGCAAGCACCTCTTCGGGCGAGGTGTGTACCGCATAGTCGCGCGTAACCACATCATACATGACCAGATTATAGTGGCGCCGAATCACGCGGCTCTGGCTCCAGCGCAGCAGCCCGTGGGGCGGCCGGAACATGGTTGAGAGCAGCAGGTTGTCGGCCTCCTTGACGTCGCGCAGGTAGCGGCGGCGAAGAGTCTTGAATCCCCGCAGATGGTGCATGGTGTGGTTGCCGACGCTATGGCCGCGGCGGCGCACCTCCTCGAGCAGTTCGGGATGCCGGCGGGCATTATCGCCCACCATGAAGAAGGTGGCCTTCACCCCGAAGTCGTCGAGGATATCGAGTATCTTCGGCGTGACTTCGGGAATAGGACCGTCGTCAAAGGTGAGATATGCCACCTTCTTGCCCTTCTGCTTGACGCGCCATATCGCCTCAGGGAAGAGAATCCGGTAAAACAGGGGCGGCTGCACCACCCAGTTTTTCAACGACAGCAGACTCACCTCGGCAGTTCGTGCATTATTTTGTTGACACCTTTCTGGCGACAGCATCGCGCAGCTGCGCGGCCGTGGAGACCTTGAGCGAGCCTATCCGCTTGTTGAACTCGGCTATGATGGCGTCGTAGAGCTCATCTTCGTCGAGGTCGGTGTAGCTGCCCGATGCCAGATACTTGTTCTGCACATCGTCAAGCATCTGACTCTGCATCGCGTCGAACTGCCTGCCCGCTTCGTCGAGCGCGCTGATGTAGGAAACGATGTCGACTCCCGCCTTGCGGCTCAGTGAGTCAAGGGCCTCAACGGCGGCACTTTCATCTTCAAACCGGTTCAGATAGAGGCGCAACAGGTCGTATATGCCGGAATTGACGGTATAATCGCCATATTGGGTCTGCTCGAATTCAATGAGCGCACCGCGGTCTTCGCCCTTCAGCGAGGCATACTGCCCGTCGTTCAGGCCCGACATCCACGCAATCTGCTGCATATAGTTCACTATCTGATTTTCAATCAGCTCAGTGCCGCGCCTTATGGCCTCCGCATCGCCATACTCCTCGCCCAAATCAATGAGCAGGCTGCCGATATAGCGGGCCAGTATGTCGTAAGAGGTGTTTTTGGCGGGCAGCTTCTCATAGAGCAGGTTGAGCAGGTCGAGGGCCTCCTTGCCGCGGCCGGCCTGATAGAGGTCTACGGCCGTTACGTAGACGGAATGACGGGTGGAGAAGACCATGCGCTGCACCGTTTCGTCGAGATACACGTCATCTCCGCCCTCAGCGTCGAGGCCGCCCCAGCGGAACTTATCCATGATGTTGCGATAGGCTCGCATGGGCGCGTCGGTAGGCTCCTCGGAGTAGACCGAACGCGGAAGCACCTGCTGGGCCATGCCGGTATTGTACATATAGTCCTGCAGCCCCATATAGTACTCGTTAGGCACAGTGTTGGCAAAATAGATGGGGCGGTTCCAGCCGTTGGCGGCCGAGGTGGCTATGATGTCGAGCACAATGGCATTCTGCAGGTTGACGCTCGAGCCCACACGCACCGGGAACTGCGATATGACGATATCCTCATATCCCTTGGTGCTGTCGCCCGGAATCACCAGGTCGTTCACCATCATGGCGAAGGGAATATCACGGTAGCGGGTCAGCGGCGACGAGCCGTCGGCTCCGGCATACAGGCGTTCATACCACTTGTGGCGCGACGGGCTGTCGGGCTCGGAGCCGTATAGGTCGGTGAGGAATTCGCGCACGTCGGTAGGCCCGGCGCTGCCGTCGTAGAGCACCAGACTCTGGGCGCGGCGGTTATGGCCGAAGTCGCGCTCGGTCGCCATGATATCGATAGGCGCTGCATCGTAGGCGGGAAGCAGCTGCTGCTTGACATACCAGGGCTGGGTCAGGTAGCTGAGGTTGACCACCCTCACGTCGGTGCGATAGCCCTCTACCTCCTGGGCGTACCAGAGGGGGAAGGTGTCGTTGTCGCCGTTGGTGAATATGATGGCGTTCGGCTCAAGCGAGGAGAGATAGTTCATGCCGAAGTCGCGTGCGGTGAAGCGGCCCGAGCGGTCATGGTCATCCCAGGTCTGCGACACCATCTGAACCGGCACTACGAGGCAAAGCGCGGCGGCGACGGCGGCCGCGAGCTTGCGGTTTTTGACAGCGCGGTTGAGCAACGCAGTGACTGCCCCCACGCCAAGGCCAATCCATATGGCAAACGCATAGAACGAGCCGGCGTAGGCATAGTCGCGCTCGCGCGGCTGGTTAGGCGTCTGATTCAGATATAGCACTATGGCTATGCCGGTCATGAAGAAGAGGAAGAACACCACCCAGAACTGGCGGATGCCCATATCGCCCTTGAACGACTGCCAGAACAGGCCGGCCAGGCCGAGCAGCAGCGGAAGCATATAAAACACGTTATGCCCCTTGTTGCCCTCGCCCCGCTCATAGGGCAGGTTGCCCTGATTGCCGAGCCTGAAGTTATCGATGAACGGTATGCCGGAAATCCAGTTGCCGCGGTCGGCCTCGCCATTGCCCTGCAGGTCGTTCTGACGGCCGGCGAAATTCCACATGAAATAGCGGAAATACATGTGGATGAGCTGATAATTGACAAAATAGCTCATATTTTGCCCGAAGGTCGGCGCCCACACCGTCTGTCTGGTTCGGTCATCATCCTTAACCGTCTTGATTTCAACCGGTTTAAGATCCTGGCGGTCAATGCCGGCCCACCACATATAGCCCCTGTCAACGTTGGCAAAGCGGCCATCATACATGCGGGGGAAGAGCATATCGAGCTCTGAAACGCAAATCGGACTGTCAACGGCCTTGTCTATCAGCTCATAGCGGGGAGTCACGTTGCCGGCACTGTCGGGCAGGGCCTTGGCATACTCCTTGTCGCCGGGGCGTTCGTCAACGAGATATTTGTCGGGATAGCCAGGGTGTTTGGTCCACTTCTGGCGGTAGACGTTGGAGTAGCGGCCACCGTTGCCGTCCTGCTCATAGGCGAAGGTGGTGCCGTAAATCAGCGGGGCCATGCCATACTGCTCGCGGTTGAGATACGACCCGAGGTCAAACACGTTGTCGGGGGCATTCTGATTCACCGGAGTGTCGGCAGCCGAGCGGATGAGCAGCAGCGCATAGCTCGAGTAGCCTATGAAAATCACGAATATGCTCAGGGTAATCACGTTGAGAATCCTGACGCGAATCTTGCCCGCACGCCATAGCCACACAATCAGCGCACCCATTATCAGCACGGGGATTACCAGCGATGAGCCGATGAACGGAATGCCGCTCATGAGAATCGACAGCGCGAAAGCAATCTTGAGCCTCAGGGCCGACTTCTGGTGATAAAGCTCATATACAGCCCAGATAAACGTGGCCAGGGTGAGGATGGTGTAGACCAGCACGCCGACGTTGTAGCTCATGCCGAGAACGTTGACAAACAGCAGCTCGGAATACTGGGCCACCTCGATAAACCCGGGCACCAGGCCGTAGAGAATCACGGCCACTATGGCAAAGCTGACCAGCAGGGCAAGCATCGAGCCCTTGGCATTGACGTTGGAGAACTTGCGGTAGTAGAACACCAGGACTATGGCCGGGATGCAGAGC
>CAYUFQ010000119.1:0-5821 GCA_964444045.1 uncultured Bacteroides sp. | reverse complement strand
AAGGCGCGCGCAACCGTGTGGGCCAATAACTGGCGCCGCATCCATGCGGAGTTCGTCCAGGCCACGGGGCAATCCTTTGCCGCCGGGCTGAAGGTGATGGTGCGCGTCAGCGCCGGCTATCATCCGCTCTATGGCATGAATCTTAACATCACCGAGGTCAATCCTTCGTTCACCATGGGCGAGCGTCAGCGCCGGCGCCGCGAAATTCTCGAACGCCTGCAGCGCGATGGCGTGATTGACTGCAACAAGCGCCTGTCGTTTCCGCGTCCTACCCAGCGCATTGCCGTGATTTCGTCGGCTACTGCCGCCGGATATGGCGACTTCTGCAACCAGCTGATTAACAACGACCGCGGCCTGCGCTTCGAACTTAAGCTCTTCCCGGCCGTGGTGCAGGGCCCGCAGACCGCCCGCAGCGTCATAGCGCAGCTCGACCTGATTGCCGCCGATGCCGATGCCTGGGATTGCGTATGCATTATCCGCGGCGGAGGCGCCTCGACCGACCTCGACGGCTTCGACGACTATGAGCTGGCGGCCAACGTGGCCCAGTTCCCCCTGCCGGTGATAGTGGGCATAGGCCATGAACGCGACACTACCGTGCTCGACTATATAGCTTGCCAAAGGGTAAAGACGCCCACTGCGGCGGCTGAGTTCATCCTGTCGATGGCAATGCAGGAGCTGGCCACTCTTCACTCCCTGGCCTCCGGGCTGCTTCAGGCGGTGACCGATGCGGTGAGCGGTGCGTCGCAGCAGCTGGCATATATAAGCGGACGGTTGCCTGTGGCTCCCGTCAATGCCGTGCACCGGGCCGAGAAGCGCCTCGACTCGGCCGTGATGGCCCTGAGCCGGATTGCCTCCACCCGCCTGTCTCCGCTCCAGAATCGACTTGACCGCATTGCCGACGCCATATCCACGGCCTCGGCCACCCGGCTGAAACATGCCGCGCTGAAACTCGACTCATTCGGGGCGCTGATTGACGCCTTGTCGCCCAAAGCCACTCTGAAACGCGGGTTTTCGATAACGCGGCTTAACGGGGCGGCCGTCACTGATGCCTCGCTGCTTACTGACGGCGCGGTGGTAGTGACCGAGCTGGCCGAGGGCACGGTTGAATCTATCGTAAAAATAACCAAGTAAAAGAATCAAACGGATTATGTCATCAACTCCTGTTAAAGAACTGACCTACACTCAGGCAGTTACTGAACTCGAACAAATCCTTTCATATATGCAGGGCGATAAGTGCGACATCGATAAGCTGTCGGCCCTGACACGCCGCGCCACCGAGCTACTGAAGGAGTGCCGGTCGCGGCTAACTGCCACTGACGAAGAACTTCGAACCATTCTTTCACAACTCGAAAAGTAAGTAAGGGAAATGCTGAAAAAATTCATTTTGTTCATCTGCGCCCTGCTGCCTATGGTGGCTGACGCTCAGATTGTGGAACCCATAAAGTGGAGCGCCGACTTCAAGGTTGAGGGCTCGGAAGCCACTCTGACGCTGCATGCGAATATCGACGGCGGGTGGCATCTCTATGCAACCGAGCTGCCGCCGATTGACTTCGGCCCGTCGCCCACTTCGGTTACTTACACCTCTTCCAAAGGGCTGAGCCGCAAGGGCGGCCTGGTTCCGTCGGTGGCTCCGGTTGATATTTATGAGGAGATGTTTGAGGCCAACGTGCGCTTTTGGGAGCACTCGGTTACGCTCACTCAGAAGTTTGACGTGACAGGAGCGGTGACGCTCGAGGGATACGTTGAATATCAGGCATGCAATGACCAGAACTGCATCCCTCCGTCAACCTTCGATTTCCGCTTCACCGCTCCGGCGCCTGCCGCGCCTGCCGCAGCTGCCGTGGCCGAAACGCCTGCGGCGCCTGATGCCGACGACCTGACGCCCGGGGCCATTGACGGCGATGCATCCGCAGAGAGCGAAGTGACTGAAACCGAACTTCAGCCCTCGGTTGAATATGCCTCGCTGACCGATAATCCGCTGTGGCAACCCGTCGGGAGCAGCAGCCATGACGACATTGCCGATGCTTCGTTGCTGTCGATTTTCATCTGGGGCTTCCTCGGCGGCCTGCTGGCTTTGTTCACCCCCTGCGTGTGGCCCATGATTCCGTTGACCGTGAGCTTCTTCCTCAAAAAGAGCAATTCGCGCGGCAAGTCGGTGCGCGAGGCGTGCATCTACGGCGCTTCAATCGTGGTGATTTACCTTGTGCTCGGCCTGCTGATTACCCTGCTGTTTGGCGCGTCGAAGCTCAATGACTTGAGCACCAACGCCGTGTTCAATCTCATATTCTTCGGCCTGCTCGTTGTGTTCGCCATATCGTTCTTCGGGGCGTTCGACATAAAGCTGCCGTCGCGTTGGAGCAACTCGATTGACTCCAAGGCCGAGAATGCCACCGGCCTGCTCAGCATATTCTTCATGGCCTTCACTCTGGCGCTGGTGTCGTTCAGCTGCACCGGCCCGATTATCGGCACTCTGCTTGTCGAGGCCGCCACGATGGGCAATATCGTCGGCCCGGCAATCGGCATGGGCGGTTTCGCCCTGGCGCTGGCCATTCCGTTCGCCCTGTTCGCCCTGTTCCCCTCCATGCTCAAGGAGATGCCCCGCTCGGGCGGCTGGCTCAATTCGGTCAAGGTGGTGCTCGGCTTCCTTGAGCTTGCCCTGTCGCTCAAATTCCTCTCGGTGGCCGATCTGGCCTATGGCTGGCATATACTCGACCGCGAGGTGTTCGTTTCGCTCTGGGTAGTCATCTTCGTGTTGCTCGGACTATACCTGCTGGGCAAAATCCGTTTCCCGCACGACACTCCTTCGGAGTCGACCGGAGTGGCCCGCTTCTTCCTCGCGCTCGCCTCGCTGAGCTTCGCCGTTTATCTGCTGCCCGGTCTGTGGGGCGCTCCGCTCAAGAGCGTCAGCGCTTTCGTGCCGCCGCTCACCACTCAGGATTTCAACCTCTACACTCACGGAGAGTTCCGCAAATTCTCTGACTATGAAGAGGGCATGCGCTATGCCTCCGAACACAATATGCCCGTGTTGATGGACTTCAGCGGCTATGGCTGCGTGAACTGCCGCAAAATGGAGGGTGCAGTGTTCGATACCGAACAGATTTCGTCCTTGCTCGACGATAACTTCGTGGTGATAGAGCTGATGGTCGACGATAAGCATGAACTGCCGCAGCCGCTCACCGTCAGCGAGAACGGCAAAACCGTCACCTTGCGCACCATAGGCGATAAGTGGAGTTTTCTGCAGCGCTATAAGTTCGGCGCCAACTCCCAGCCTTACTACATGGTGCTCGACGTTGACGGCACGGCGCTCTCGGGCTCGTACTCCTACGATGAGGACGTAGATAAGTTCAACACTTACCTAACCGACGCCCTTAAGGCGTTCAAGAAACGCAGATGAGTCAGCCCGCGCTCCCGGCCTCATTGCGAAAAACGGTGCTCTCCCTGGCCACGGCCAAGGGGCGCAAGGCCGAGGGTGCGTTCGTGGCCGAAGGCTCGCGGTGTGTATGCGATTCGCTCGGTCATTTCACCCTGCGCCATCTCTTTGCCACGGCCGAATGGCTCGCCGCGCATCCGCAGCAGCAGGGTGAAGCCGTGGCCGTGAGCCGCGCCGACATCGAGCGCATGTCGCAGCAGCAGTCGCCTCAGCCTGTGCTTGCCGTGTTCGACCTGCCCGATATTCCCGAATATGCCTACGACGGCGAAATGGCGCTGGCGCTCGATGCCGTGCAGGATCCCGGCAACCTCGGCACGATAATCCGGCTTGCCGATTGGTTCGGCATACGCCACGTGATTGCCGGAGCCGGCACGGCCGATGCCTTCGCCCCGAAAGTGGTGCAGGCCACCATGGGCGCCCTGGCCCGGGTGAAAGTGCACCGCACCGACCATCTGGCCCGTCTGCTCGGCGAGTGTCAGGCGCCGGTAATCGGCACTTTCCTCAATGGCCGCAACCTGTATGCCACCGACATTCCCCTGTCGCCGCGTCCCGTCATAGTCATGGGCAACGAAGGCAACGGCATATCGCCCGAAGTGGCCGCAGTGGTGTCGGAGCGTATTCTCATCCCGTCTTTCCCGCCCGGACGCCACACTTCTGAGTCGCTCAACGTGGCCATGGCGTCGGGCATAATCATCAGCGAACTCAGCAGACGAATCTATGGCCCGACAACAGTATAAATCGGCTTGGTTTTGCTCTAACTGCGGCAACGAGTCATCGAAATGGGAGGGGCGCTGCCCCGCCTGCGGCGAATGGAACACCATGGTCGAGGAGCGGGTGCCGGCGGCCGCCAAAACCGCCGCGCGTGGTGGTGCACGCGGCACTCTCAGGCTGTCGGCCGGCGAGCTTTCGCGGCCGCAGAAGGTCAGCGAAATCACTGCCGCGCAAGAGGAGCGCATCACTTTGCCATCGGCTGAGCTTAACCGGGTGCTCGGCGGCGGACTCGTGCCGGGGTCAATCATCCTGGTGGGTGGCGAGCCGGGCATCGGCAAGTCAACTCTGGTGCTGCAGAACATACTCAGCATACGCAAGCGCACGGTGCTCTACGTGAGCGGCGAGGAGAGCGCCTCGCAGCTGCGCATGCGCGCCGACCGCATAGGGCGTGTCAGCGATTCGTGCTATATCGTCACTGAAACCTCGCTCGATAACATCTTCACTCACATAGATGCCATTCAGCCAGGCCTGCTGGTAATCGACTCCATCCAGACCATAGCCGACGATTCGCTCGAGTCATCGGCCGGTTCGGTGAGCCAGGTGCGCGAGTGTGCCGCCCGTCTGCTCGCATACGCCAAGCAGAGCAACGTGCCGGTGATTCTCATCGGCCACATAACCAAAGAGGGCTCGATTGCCGGCCCGAAAGTGCTTGAGCATATAGTCGATGCCGTATTGCGCTTCGAGGGCGATTCGCATCAGATGTTCCGCATTCTCCGCGCAGTAAAAAACCGCTTCGGTTCAACGTCGGAGCTGGGCATCTACGAGATGTGTCAGCGCGGTCTGCGCGAAGTGACCAATCCGGGCGAACTGCTGCTCGGCCTCGGTTCGGGCGAACTGTCGGGGGCATCGATCGGTGTGACTATGGAGGGGCTGCGCCCTTTCCTCATCGAGGTGCAGGCGCTGGTAAGCACCGCCGCCTATGGCACTCCCCAGCGTTCGGTGACCGGATTTGACTCCAAGCGGATGAACATGCTGCTTGCCGTGCTCGAAAAGAGGGTTGGCTTCAAGCTGGCTCAGAAAGACGTTTTCCTCAACCTTGCCGGCGGCATAAAGGTCAACGACCCTGCGCTCGACCTCGCCGTAATCAGCGCCATCCTGTCGAGCAACGTCGACATGGTGATTCCTCGCACCACCTGCCTCACCGGCGAAGTGGGGCTCAGCGGCGAAATCCGTCCCGTAAGCCGCATAGAACAGCGCATCACTGAAGCCGAAAAACTCGGCATGGACACCATGATTCTGCCGGCCAACAACCTGAAGGGCATCGACACCTCTTCGCGTAAAATCCGCCTCATCGAAGTGGCGCGCGTTGACGAAGCCTTCCGCACCCTCTTCGCCTGATTTTTATCTGCAAGATTTGTCTGCCAGTGCGGAATTCGGGCAAAAAGATTTGTCTGCCAGTGCGGAATTTGGCCAAAAAGATTTGTCAGTTCGCCCGGATTTCGTCGCGTAAAATTCTGTAGATTTTGACTTTATTGCTTGTTGGTGTCAGATATTATCATTAACTTTGCCGATGCATATCGCTTGCCGAAGTCCGATATGGGCGACGAGGGCGGGATGCAGACATAATTAAAAAGCGTTTATCTACGCAAGTTCTTGACTGATAGGAATCTCGCAAATTCT
>CAYUFQ010000118.1:0-5849 GCA_964444045.1 uncultured Bacteroides sp. | reverse complement strand
ATCATGGCGATGCGACGCGGTCGCCACAAGTGGCGATCCTACAGGGGTTTCGGGCAACCGCTACCGGGGGGATGCGGGGCGGACGGCGATTTCAGAAGGGATAACCCACGGAGAAATGGAAGGTGGCGTCGCGACGCCAGTCGGGATGAGTCAGCGGCCATGACTGAGCGTGAAGGGCAGGATTGTAGGCCTTCATGCCGAGGTCGAAACGGAGCAGGAAATAGGTGAAATCCATGCGGAGGCCAAGACCGTAGGCCCAGCCGAGCTCCTTGAAGAACGAACCGAACCTGAACAGTCCTCCGGGCTGATTTTCGTAGCTGCGGATAGTCCACACATTGCCGGCATCGATAAACGCGGCACCCTCGAACACCCAGAAGAGCTTGATGCGGTATTCGGCGTTGAGGTCAAGGCGGATGTCGCCGCACTGATTGATGAAGTTGCTGACGGTATTGCGCGCGTCGTAGCGGCCCGGGCCGAGCGTGCGCACACCCCAGCCGCGCACGCTGTTGGCGCCGCCGGCATAGAAGCGCTTTTCGAAAGGCACCATCGACGAGTTGCCGTAGGGCACGGCCACTCCGGCGCCCACCCTGCATGCAACCGACGAGCGCTCAGACAGGCGCCTCACGAACATATAGTCGGCCTCGGCCTTGGCATACTGGGAGTAGGCCGTGCCGAAAATCTTGTATGCGCCGTCGCTCTTGCGCTGGCCCACGATGTTTGATATGGCATAGAGCAGATTGCCGGCAATCTCGGCCGAGGCGCGAAACGTCCATATCCGGGCCTGGGCGGGCCCTTTCAGGCCGGCCACCGGAGCCGCGGCGCGCTTGTTGGTGAGAAACGTCGAGTAGCCCATGCGCATGATGAAATGGTCTTCGTAGCTATAGCGGAGCAGGGGGTTGCCGCTGGCCACCTCGTCGAGGAAGTTGATGGTGGAGCGGGGCAGAAACACGTAGTTAACGTCGATCAGGTCAAACACGCGGCGGTTGTTGTTGCGGCGGTTGCTCCACTTATAGCGCCAGCCGGCGCCGGCAATCACCCTGGTGTATTCGGGGCGCTCCTGATAGTTGCCGCTGACCGAGAACTCGGTCGAGGCGAGCATGGAGCGCTTGTAGCGCCGGCTCAGCAGCGGCGCCATGAACTTGGGAAAGGTCAGGGCCACCTCGGCCGAGGCCTCGGTGTAGTGGTTATTTATCAGCCCCTCGAGATTGCCCGACAGGCTTTCGTAGCTGCCGCGGGCCTTGACGGTGAGCTGCTCGGAGCCGCGGAAAAGGTTGCGGTGCTGATAGGTCACTCCGAGGCCGGCACCGAGGTCGCCCTCGGAGTTGGTGCCCTCGAGCTCGACCGACACTCCCTGCAGGGGGTTGCGGGTAAGCTTCACCACGGCGTCCATGACATACGGCGCCACGGGCACCATCTGAATCACTATGGAGTGGACTATGCCGAGGCGGCCGAGCGACTCGTAGGTGCGGTCAACCTCGCCGGCATTATACGGCGCGTTGGGCGTGATGCGGTTATAGGCGCTCAGAGTCTTCGGGCTGAGGTATTTCCAGTTGCCGGAGGGGTCGGTGACCAGATAAATGTCGCCATAGGCCACGGTATCCTGCCGCTGAGAGGCGACCGAATCGGCCCCCGCGGCATATCCGGGCTGAAAAATGACGCGGCGCACCATGTAGCTATGGTGGTCGGCGCCGCTCACCGTCATCAGCAGGTTCACGTCGCGACTGCCGGCCACCGTGTCGGCCCGGAAGGCGATATTATCCTTGACAAAGGCGTAATAGCCCATGTTTTTCAGGGCGGCGGTGATGCGCGTGCGCTCCTCGTCGAGCAGGTTGCGGTCAAGGTTAATGCCCGGGCGGATGAGCGAATTGGCCGAGTCGGCAGCCACGATGGCGCCCACCACGGGGTCGGCGCAGAGGGTGCGCACCGACGCCACCCTATGGGCCGCGCCCGGATAGACGCGATAGGTCACGTCGATTTTTTTCGGCTTTGGAATCACGGTGTCGACCTCCACCCTGGCGCCCATGTATCCGCGGTTGACGAGCGCGAGCTGCATCTGCCGGCGGGCCACGTCGGTGAGCCGCTCGGAATAGATTTCGGGGGGTTCGCCCAGATTGCGCAGCCAGCGGTTGAACCACCGGGAGGAATCGCGGCCGCTGAAGCTATAGGTGTGGAGGCGCATGGGGGCGATGCCGAGAGTGCGCTGATTGGGGCGCTGGCGCAGGTAGCCGGTCAGTGCGGAGGGCTTCACGGCTGACGAATCGGCCACGACAATATTAACATGGTCAAGAAGATAGCTGCCCGAGGGCACGTACTTCACCGTGGCGCACGAGCTGAAGAGCAACGCACACGCCACAACAGCCCGCACGAGCGGGCTAAACCTGAAATATCGCCGCAGAACAGAGAGCATAGCCGTTTATGCAGGCGCAAAGGTAAACAAAATCCACGAAAAAATTCGTAACTTTGCCGCCATAAATGAAAAGGATAGCTTTATTGCTGTGCCTGTGGGCGGCGATACTTGCCGCGCAGGCCATGCCCCGGGTGAGCCTGCTCACGGCCATGCCGGGCGATGAGGTCTATGCCCTCGAGGGGCACTCGGCCATTCGCGTGTGCGACCCCGACACGGGCGAGGACTACGTAGTAAACTGGGGCGTGTTTGACTTCAGTTCGCCCAACTTCGTGGGGCGGTTCGTGGCCGGACAGACCGACTACATGTGTGCGCTCGACCGGTTTACCGACTCGTTCATAAACAGCTACACCGGACGCGGACGGCAGGTGGTGGAGCAGGTGCTCGACCTCGACGCGGCACAGACGGCGGCCATCATCGACCTGATGCGCAACAATCTGCGGCCGCAAAACGCCACCTATCGCTATAACTACGTGAAAGACAACTGCGCCACGCGCCCGCTCGGCGCCATCGAGTCGGCGCTGGGGCGGCGGCTGATAGGCTCCGCTCCGGCGGGCACCACCTTCCGCAAGGAGATGCGCCGGTTTCATGCCGACTACCCGTGGTATCAGTTCGGCATCGACCTGGCCCTGGGGAGCGGCATCGACTACGAAATCTCCGAACACGAAGCGGCATTCGCTCCGGTCACCCTGATGAACATGCTGGCCGACACCGGCATAGTGAGCGAAACGATAGTGTATGGCCGGCCTACGCTCGTGCACGAAAAGACGCCGTGGTATCTGACGCCCATGTGTGCGGCGCTGCTCATCCTGGCGCTCGCCATAGCCGTAACGCTGACGGGGCGATGCGGCAAACTGTTTGACACGCTGCTGTTTGGCACTTTTTTCATACTCGGCTGCGTGATTACCTACCTTGTGTTCGTGTCGGAACACGAAGCCACATCGCCCAACCTGCTCATAATGTGGCTCAACCCGCTGTGTCTGCTCGGGGCCCTGCTTCCGTGGATAAAAAGCGCGAAAAAAGCGGAATATTCCTATTTTTTTGTTAACTTTGCACTTCTTATATTGCTGACAGTGCTCTCATGGCTATCGGTGCAAAGCCTGAACGCCGCCTTCTGGCCGCTCATACTTGCCGACGCCCTGCGCAGCATTGCCAATATGAACCGATGCAGAAAAACAACAAAACGCTCATAATCAAGGCTCCGGCACTTGCCCTGCTGGCCACTCTGCTCACCGCCCTGCCGGGGTGGAGCGCGGAGCGCGCGGCCTCGGCCCCGCATCAGCGCCCGCAGCTGGTGCTGGGCATAGTGGTAGACGGGCTGCGCGCCGACTACCTTGAGCTGCTCAGCGACTGCTTCGGCCCCGACGGATTCAACAAGCTGATGAGCCGCGGCCTGGTAATCGACCAGCTCGACTACGGGCCCGGGATAGACGGCGCCGGAGCAGTGGCGATGCTCTACACGGGCACTGAGCCGGCAGTGAACGGCGTGGCCGCGGCCTCGACCTTCAGCCTCGAGCGCAAGCTGCCCCTGCCCACCCTGCTCGACCCCGGCAAGATAGGCAACTACACGGACGAAACACTGTCGCCGGCGTCGCTGAGGGTGTCGACCCTCACCGACGAGCTGCGCATCGACGGCGGCGGAGCGGCCTATGCCCACGCCATAGCGCCCGACGCCACCCGGGCCATAATCATGGCCGGCCACGCCGGCAACTCGGCCTTCTGGATCAACGATGCCAACGGCAACTGGGCCACCACGACCCACTATCGCGACGTGCCCACGGCCGTCACCGCCCGCAACTACACCTCGCCCCTGAGCCTGCGCATCGACACGGTGAGCTGGGCTCCGGCGCTCGACATGAGCGAATATCCGGGCCTGCCCGAGCATAAGCGCCACTACCCGTTCCGCCACACCTTCAGCGGCAACGCCACCGATAAATACGCGCGCTTCAAGCAGTCGGCCCCGGCCAACCGCGAGGTGACCGACCTGGCCACCGAATATATCCGCACGATGAACCTTGGCGGCCGCGACGCCATGGATATGCTCTCGGTGGCCTACACCGTGGCGCCCCCCGACCTGGGCAACGGCGACCGCCGGGTGGAGACCCTCGACTCATACATCAGGCTTGACCGCGAGCTGGCCCGGCTGCTCAAGGCCGCCGAAGAGGCCGGCCGCACCATGGTGATACTGGCCGGCACCCCGCCGCCGCCCGACCCCGAGGCCGACGACCCCAAGTGGCTGCTGCCCACGGGCGAGTTCTCCACGCGCAAGGCAGTGTCGCTGCTCAACATGTATCTGATAGCCCGCTATGGCAACGGCGAGTGGGTGAGCGCCTACCACAACGGCGCCTTTTACCTCAACCAGGAGCTTATCAACATCAAGAACATCAACGCCGAAGACCTCAGGGCCGACGCCGCCAAATTCCTGATGAAGATGAGCGGAGTGGCCGGGGCATACACCATTGACGACATTCTTGAAGGACGCACCCCGGCCGCCCTGCGCCGCAACACGGTGGTGGCCTCGGCCCCCGACGTTTATCTCGACGTGATTCCCGGATGGGTGCTCATCGACGACTTCACCGACCCGACAGTTCCCGCAAAGACCACCGTGAGGGTTTCGGCGGCAGTGGCCCCGGCCATCATATATGCCCCTGGGCAAGTGCAACCCGGCCGGCTATCCGCACCGGTCGACGCCCGGCGCATAGCCCCGACTGCCGCCCGGCTGCTGCGCATACGCTCGCCCAACGGAGCCGCGCAGCCCCCTCTCTCCGAAGCATTCACCCTAACCAACCCGAAATAAAAACATAAAAAAAACACATACATAGATAAATGTCAGTCACATCATTTCTCAGCTCACTGTTTGGCAACAAGTCGCAGCGCGACCTGCGCGAAATCCAGCCTGTTGTCAACAAGATAAACGCCATGCGGCCTGAAATGGAGGCCCTCACCGCCGACCAGCTGCGCGAAAAAATCAACGCCGTGCGCGCCGACATCAAGGCAGGCACCGAGCCCCACGAAAAAGCCGTTGGCGAGCTGCGCGAAAAACTCGAGTCGCTGCCGTTTGACAAACGCCAGCCCCTGTGGGATGAAATCGACGAACACGAGAAGAAGATTCTCGACGTGATTGAGGATAAGCTCAACGAACACCTGCCCGTGGTGTTCGCCACCCTGCGCGAAACCGCAGCCCGCTTTGCCAAAGGCGACGTGGAGGTAACCGCCACGCAGATGGACCGCGACCTGGCCGCCCAGGGGCGCGACTTCGTGAGCATCACCGACGAAGGCAAGGCCATATATAAGAACCACTGGATGGCCGGCGGCAACGAAATCAAGTGGGATATGATTCACTACGACGTGCAGCTCATCGGCGGCATAGTGCTCCACTCGGGCAAAATCGCCGAGATGGCCACCGGCGAGGGCAAGACCCTCGTGGCCACGCTGCCCGTGTTCC
>CAYUFQ010000117.1:0-5891 GCA_964444045.1 uncultured Bacteroides sp. | reverse complement strand
CCTCAATGGAACGGATGCGTTCAGCAAGTTTTATTTTGTCAGTCGCTTTCATGGCAACATTCTACAAAGATTTGCGATTTTAGTCCAGCAAGAATATAGAGCGAATAAACGCCTTTTATATTTTCCTCCCGCCTCGCTTCCTCTCTTGGAAGACGCACGGCGTGAGTCGCAGCAAAATTATGAATAATTATTTATTCTACGAAATTTTTTCGCTAATCTGAGGCAACCGAATCAAAAATTGGGTATAAATGAGGGGAATTGCAAAACATGTAAACGGAACCGCGATCAAAGCCGCATTAGCGGCAAAAAGCTGCGTTAGCAGCGCGATAACGATAGCCTATGGCAAGTACCGCCCTGGCGGTGCGCGGCCATAGGTCATAGAGGCTCCCCGAGCCCCGGCGCCCGAAGGCCGCCGATTTACGGATGACAAGCCCCCTTCACATAGAGACGCTGTAAATCGGCGGCCTTCGGGCGCCTCTCTAAGGCATGCTTTTATCCTGGGGTAACGTGCCGCTATGGCGGCGCTTACCCCAGGCTATGGTTTAGCGCGCTGCTAACGCAGCTGATACACTGAAGCTGCCGGAAGTCGGGGGCCTCTCCGAGGCCGCATCCGCAGCGCGTCTCCCTTTGGCCGTTAGCGGCTGCGGGACGGTTTTTTGTCGATTTTCATACAGTTTTTTTCGGGGATGCAAAAAGTGTACTATGGCGGCGGTTTGGTTTATTATCTTTGCAGCGTCGAAAGAAAACAATCAAAATATTCCTTACTATGAAACGCACAAATTTTGCATTCCGATACCAGTGGAGTCTTGCAATCGCACATCTGCCGGCTGAATACCGTCTTGAAATTTTCGAAGCTACCGTCCGCTATGCCGAGACCGGCGCCACCGGACCTATGAGCGACGTTGCCGCCGAAGCCTTCGGCAGTTTTATCCTGCCTGACTTCGAGCGCCGCCGCAAAGCTGCGGATTACCGCGCCCGAGCCAAAGCCCGAAAAGCACAAGCCCACGGCCCTGAAACTGAGCAGCCCATGCCCGAGGCGCCAGCCGTAGCGGAGCCTGCCGAGAAAACCGAAGAGGGCATAATCGCCCAGACTCCCACGGGCCCTAACCGCCGCGAACGGCGCAGGCACCAGGCAGAAGAGAAACGGCTGCAAAAGAAACGGCGACGCAATGCTGCTGCCCGTGCCGGACATGAAGCTGAAGCAGACGACGAACCCACAGCCGACATTCTTCCGCGACCACGCGTCTACACCCCCTATTGGCTTTGACACATATCGACCGCATGTGCCGCGCCACGACATGCGCCCGACTCACGCCGAATTTACGATAATCTTAGATTAGGAATTACTACTTTTTTTCGGTAATTTTGCAGCCCGAAAGATGAAGTACCGGATAATTTCACATACTGGGTCGAGGAGGCTGGTCCTGATTTTTGCAGGATGGGCCATGGACTGGCGGCCGATGAAGAATCTGCACCGTCAGGGCTACGACCTCGCCGTGGTCTGGGACTATGCCGACGGCGATTTCAACCCGGCTTTTGCTGAAGGTTACGACGAGATCTGCCTCGTAGCCTGGTCGCTCGGGGTGGCGATTGCTCCCGAGGCCGTGGCTCCGCTTAAAGATAAGATTACCCTTGCCATAGCCGTGAACGGAACCATGCACCCGGTGGATGACGAGCAGGGAATTCCCGAAGCCATATTCCGGGGGACGCTCGAGGGACTCGACGAGCGCAATCTCACCAAATTCTATCGCCGTGTGACCGGCAGCCGCGAGGCCTATGAGCGCTTCGCCGCCGACCTTCCGGCAACTGACCTTGAGCGCCTGCGGGCCGAGTTGGCGATGTTTGCCCACTATAGTCCGGCCCCGATGAAATGGGACGTGGCCATAATCGGAAGTCGCGATGCCATCTTCCCGCCGGAAAACATGCGCAGAGCCTGGCAGGGACTTAGCCGCCGCGTGACTACCGACGACGCGCACATGCCTGATTTCCAGAGCATCCTCAATCGCTTTATTATAAACAAGGACCGCGTGGAGGAACGTTTCAGCGCCGGCAGTGCCACCTACGACACCTCGGCTACGGTGCAAGCCGATATGGCCGAGCGACTTGTGGCCGAGCTTCGCTCTGCCGGAGTGACGCTGCACGGGGCACGCGTGCTCGAAATCGGGTCAGGCACCGGCCGGCTTTCGGCGAAGCTCCATGAGCTTATCGGCCCCGAGGGACGGCTCGACATGGTGGATCTGGCCGGTGAGGCGCCTGTGGAAGGGCCGGGAAGGTCATTCACCCGCGCAGATGCCGAGCTGCTGATCCGCACCCTCGCTGCGGACAGCTACGATCTGATTATCTCGGCCTCGACCGTGCAGTGGTTTCATTCCCCGGAGCGGTTCATGACGGAGTGCAAGCGTGTGCTTAGGCACGGAGGCTATCTGTGCATAGGCACTTACGTGGAGGGCAATCTGCCCGAGGTGAGCGAGCTCACAGGGGCCTCGCTGCCGCTGCTGAGCACCGGCGACTGGCAGCGGATAATCGGCTTGCACTGGCGCATGCGCTGCTTCGCGGCCTACGACAGCACTCTGACTTTCGGCTCGGCGCTCGAGGCATTCCGCCACCTCAAGCTCACGGGTGTCAACTCGCTCGAAACCGACAGCGACGGCAAGGCGCGGCTGCAGAAGGCGCTGCGCAGGCCCGGCGAGCCATTCACCCTGACTTACAAGGCGCTCATTTTCTTACTCCAAAAACCTGACTGAACATGCACGACAGCTCACGTGTTTACTTCATAACGGGCATCGACACCGATGCGGGCAAGACTTATGCCACAGCTTTCTACGCCCTGCTTCTCGAAGCCGAGGGGCTGACGGTGGCGACCCAGAAATTCATACAGACCGGCTGCACGGGCAGCTCGGAAGACATCGAGGCCCACCGCCGCCTCATGCACCGCCCTGCCCTGCCCGAGGATCTCGACGGCACTACGGCGCCGATAATTTTCAGCTATCCCGCCTCGGCGCAGCTGGCCGCCCGGCTCGACGGTCGCGAAATTGACCTCAGCCTGGTGGAGAAATCCACAGCACGGCTTCTTGAGCGCTACGACCGTGTGCTCATCGAGGGAGCCGGCGGCCTGATGGTGCCTATAACCGACACTTATTTCACCATCGACTATGTGGCTGAGCATCAACTGCCTGTGATACTGGTCACCAATGGGCGTCTGGGATCCATCAACCATACCATCCTGTCGCTCGAAGCTATTGCCGCGCGCGGCATCCGCCTTGAGGCGGTAATCTACAACCGCCACTTCGACAGCGACCCGACGATTGCCGACGACACCCGCGGGTTTATACGCCGCTACCTCAGCCGATGCTTCCCCGATGCCGAATATCTCGAGCTGGAGTCGATTTAAAATTCGTTAAATGCACAATTTAAGCCGCCGAAATTGCGTAATTTTGCAGTAGGTTCTGGCGAGCCAAAATATGAATAAGGACAAATACATAATAAGCATACCCAAAGACGTACTGGCTACACTGCCGCTGATGAGCTATCCAGGCAAAATCACGCTCGTTGATTCTGCCGCCGTGGCCCACTCGGCCCTGCGCGTTCTTGCCCGCGAGAAGGTCGTGGGATTCGATACCGAGACGCGCCCTTCGTTCCGCAAGGGACGCGTGCACAAAGTGGCTCTGATGCAGATTTCCACTGCCGAACGCTGCTTTCTTTTCCGCCTCAATAAAATCGGCATATGTGCCGAGCTCAAGGCTTTTCTCGAGAACCCCGATATCACCAAAGTGGGGCTATCGGTCCACGATGACTTCAACGTGCTCCGCCGCTCCGACGATATCGAGCCGCAGGGGTTCATCGATCTGCAGCATATGGTCAAGGACTACGAGATAACCGATATCTCGCTTCAGAAAATCTACGCCATCCTCTTCGGCGAGCGCATCAGCAAGACTCAGCGGCTCACCAACTGGGAGGCCGAAACACTCACCGACGCCCAGCAGGCCTATGCCGCGCTCGATGCCTGGGCTTGCCTCAAAATCTACGACTATCTTCGCTCCGACAGCTTCGACAGCCTCAGCTCGCCCTACCGCCACAAGGCCGAAGAACCCGCTGAAAAAATTCAGAAAGAACCATGAAACTCCAACGCTCAACCGTCATACCCTGCCTGCTGCTGATTTATCTCGGCGTAATGGCTTGCATCGGTTATCCCGAATATGCTGCCGGGCGCACCTCGGCACTCGAATATTTCGGTATTATCGCGGTGACAATCGCCGTGATCGTGCTGCTGCATTTCAACCTTAAGCGCCGCGACCGCCTGCGCCGCGAGCGCCTCGATGACATCGAGCGTCAGTCAAAGAACAATAAATAACATCTCAAAGATATGGCTAACAAAGCATTACTCATCATCCTCGACGGCTGGGGCCTCGGCAACCACGAGCACTCCGACGCCATCTACAACACCCCCACCCCCTACTGGGACTATCTGCTCAAAACATATCCCCACTCGCAGTTGCAGGCCAGCGGCGAATACGTCGGTCTGCCCGACGGCCAGATGGGCAATTCCGAGGTAGGCCACCTCAACATCGGTGCCGGACGCATCGTGTATCAGGACCTCGTGAAGATCAACAACGCCATCAAGAACGGCAGCATCTACGACAATCCCGAAATCAAGAAAGCATTTGAATACTGCGCCACCACGGGCCAGGCCATGCACTTCATGGGCCTCACCTCCACCGGCGGCGTTCACTCCTCGCTCGACCACCTCTTCGCCCTGTGCGACATCGCCAAGAAATACGGCCTGAAGAAAGTGTATCTGCACTGCTTCATGGACGGTCGCGACACCGATCCCCGCTCGGGTATCACCTATATTGCCGACGTCGAGAAGCACTGCGCCGAGAGTGCAGGCGTGATCGCCTCGATCGTTGGTCGCTACTACGCCATGGACCGCGACCGCCGCTGGAACCGTGTGAAGGAAGCTTACGACCTGCTGATTGACGGCAAAGGCGAGCAGGCTACCGACATGGTGGCAGCCATGCAGAAGAGCTACGACGAAGGTGTGACCGACGAATTCATCAAGCCCATCAACAACTCGACCGTCGACGGCACTATCAAGCCCAACGACTGCGTGATTTTCTTCAACTACCGCAACGACCGCGCCAAGGAGCTCACCGAAGTGCTCACACAGAAAGATATGCCCGAGGAAGGCATGCACACTATCCCCGGCCTGCAGTACTACTGCATGACGCCCTACGACGCATCGTTCACCGGCGTGCACATCATCTTCGACAAGGAAGATGTGGCCAACACGCTGGCAGAATATCTCTCGAACATGGGCAAGAAGCAGCTACACATCGCCGAGACCGAGAAGTATGCCCACGTCACTTTCTTCTTCAACGGCGGCCGCGAGGCAGCTTTCGAAGGTGAGGACCGCATTCTGGTGCCCTCGCCCAAGGTTGCTACCTACGACCTCAAGCCCGAAATGAGCGCCTATGAGGTGAAGGACAAACTCGTGGAGCAGATCAACGAGGAGAAGTATGACTTCATCGTAGTGAACTACGCCAACGGCGACATGGTGGGTCACACCGGCATCTACCCCGCTATCCAGAAGGCCGTCGAGACCATCGACAACTGCCTGAAGGACACCGTAGAAGCTGCCAAGGCTCATGGCTACGAGGTAATCATCATCGCCGACCACGGCAACGCCGACTACGCCACCAACCCCGACGGCACCCCCAACACTGCCCACTCGCTCAACCCCGTGCCCTTCGTCTTCGTCACCTCGAACGCCGATGCCAAAGTGGCCGACGGCATCCTGGCCGACGTGGCTCCCTCGCTGCTCCACATCATGAAGGTCGAGCAGCCCAAGGAAATGAACGGCAAGGACCTCATCAAGGAGTAAGCGAAAGACC
>CAYUFQ010000116.1:0-5935 GCA_964444045.1 uncultured Bacteroides sp. | reverse complement strand
GAGTTTCTCGACGGGCTGGTAGAAAAAGTATATGAATTCGGCGGAGGCAAGGTGCGCGAATGTCTTGGCGGCATCTACGAATTCCTTGAAAAGAAGAAGCTCGACTCCCTGCGCGAACTCGAGCGCTCGAAAACGCCCGCCTCATCTCCCGCCCCCTCCACTCCCCATTCACAATCCTCCACTCCCCACTCTCCACTCTCCACCTCCGGCCCCCGCAAGCTCTCCTACGAAGAGCGCAAGGAGCGCGACCGGGCAATAAACCGCGCCGAAAAGCGAGTGAAAGAGGCTGAAGCCGAAATTGCCGCACTCGAGGCCGACCTGGCAAGCGGCGCCCCCCAGTCGGCCGACGTTTACACGCGCCACGCCGACCTCGGCAAGAAGCTCGACAACGCCATGAGCGTGTGGGAACTCGCATCACTTGAACTCGAAGAAATCAAATCACATTAACCGCTCCATATGGATATTATCAGAGATCTGCTTGCACCCGGCAACACCAACCTTGCCTCAACCCTGGTGCTCTACTCTTTTGTAATCGCGGCCGGCATATACCTCGGCAAACTAAAAATCGGAGGCATCTCGCTGGGTGTCACTTTCGTGCTGTTCGTAGGCATCCTCATGGGCCATTTCGGCTATATAGTGCAGCCCGAGGTGCTGAAATTCATCCGTGAGTTCGGACTGATTCTGTTCATATTCGCCATAGGCCTGCAGGTAGGCCCGGCCTTCTTCTCATCGTTCAAGCAAGGGGGCATCAGGCTCAACATGCTCGCCGTGGTGATGGTGATGCTCAACGTAGGCCTGGCCATAGGCATATATCTGATAGTAAAGGACGACACGTCGATAGCCGCAATCACCGGCATAATGAGCGGCGCCGTTACCAACACTCCCGGCCTGGCAGCCGCACAGCAGGCCATCGACGACGTTGCGGCCAACAACACCATGTCGATGGGCTATGCGGCCGCATATCCCATGGGCGTATGCGGCATCATCATCGTGATGATTCTAATCAGGAAATTCTTCCGCATCAACGTGGCCAACGAGGTGAAGCAACTTGAAGACGAGGCCGCCGAGCAGCAACAGGCGCCGGCAATGCTCACCTTCGAAGTGACCAACGAACGGGTGAACGGCCTTACGCTCAAGCAGCTCCACGACGTGATTCACTGCGACTTCATCATTTCCCGCCTGCTCAACGCATATAACGAAGTGGTGATTCCGACGTCGCAGACCGTTATCCACGTGGGCGACAAAGTGAAAGTAATCATGTCGGCCAACGACGAGATTGCCTTCAGCGCGCTGCTTGGCCCGCAGGTAGAGCTGGAATGGGAGGACACGACGAGCTCGGAGGTGGTGTCGCGCCGCATACTGCTCACTCAGCCCAAATACAACGGCTACACCCTCGGCCAGCTGCGCCTCCACTCGGCCTATCAGCTCAACGCCACCCGGGTGAACCGAAGCGGAGTAGACCTGCTTGCCTCGCCCGGGCTGCGCCTGCAGATGGGCGACCGCATCACGGTTGTAGGCAATCTCAACGACATCAACCGCCTGGCCGACAAGCTCGGCAACTCCATGCGCCGCCTCAACGAGCCTAACCTCATCACCATATTCCTGGGCATCATGTTCGGCATACTGCTCGGCTCGGTCGACGTTGGCTACGGCATGAAGCTCGGCCTGGCCGGCGGCCCTCTCGTAGTGGCCATCCTGCTGTCGAGATTCGGCTACAAGGCCAAGCTCGTCACCTACACCTCGTCGTCGGCCTCGCTGCTGATGCGCGAACTCGGCATAGCCCTGTTCCTGGCCTCAGTGGGCATATCGGCCGGCGAGAACTTCGCCTCGACGGTGTTTAACTCAACCGGAATGACGTGGGTGCTCTACGGCTGCATAATCACCATAGTGCCGCTGCTCACCGTCGGCATCATGGCCCGCAAGATTTACAAAATCAACTACCTCCACATCATGGGCCTGCTCTCGGGCGGCTACACCGACCCGCCGGCGCTGGCCTATGCCTCAGGCTCCACCCAGAGCGACGCACCGGCAGTGGCCTACTCAACTGTGTATCCGCTGACCATGTTCCTGCGTGTTGTCGGCGCGCAGTTGCTGATTCTGCTGTTCATGTAATAACCGGCCCCGATGACGCCTTTTCTCATCACTTGCGTAGGGCTGCTGGCTCAGGGATTCTTTTCGCTGCGCACCCTCGTGCAATGGATTCTCAGCGAAAAGGCGCATAAGGTGCTGTCGCCCGTAGGCTTCTGGGCCTTTTCGCTCTGCGGCGCCATCACTCTCGCCGTTTACGGCTGGCTGCGGCAGGATTTCGCCGTTATGGCCGGCCAGATTATCAGCTACTACGTTTACCTGTGGAACCTCAAGGTCAAGGGGGTGCGCATGGCCCGCGTGTGCTGGGCCCTGCTCGTGGCCATGCCACTGGTTGCCGTAGCACTGATTATCGGCAACTGGCACACGTTTGCCGGCGACTTCCTCAGGCGCTCCGACATTCCGCTGCCGCTGCTCATTTTCGGAGTGTTCGGCCAGATGCTGCTCACCGTCAGATTCATCTACCAGTGGTGGTATTCGAGCCGCCTCGGGCGCAGCGAGCTGCCGCCGCTCTTCTGGTGGCTCAGTGCCTCGGGGGCTGCATCGGTGTTCGTCTACGGAGTGTTTCGCCTCGACGTGGTGCTGATGCTCGGCCAGGGATTCGGGGTGCTGGTGTATGCCCGCAATATCATCATCGGCCTGCGCCAACGCCGATGATTTGGCTTTTAGCGTAAAAATGCTTATTTTTGCACAGTGTTATGGCGAGAAAAACGGTGATTATCGGCCTGGGGGTGCTTGCGGCGGCAATGCTGTTCATAGCGTGGCGCTACGACCCCGCCGGCGGCGAGTTTCCCTATCCGCGGTGCAGCTTCAGGCTGCTCACCGGGCTTGACTGCCCGGGATGCGGCTCGGCGCGCGCCCTCCATGCGATGACCCACCTGCGGTTAGGCGACGCATGGGCGGCAAATCCGGCCATGTTTTTCGCGGTGCCGCTCGCTGCTCTTGCACTGGCGGCCGAAACGCGCAGCCGCAGCCACACGCTGCGCCGGGTGCTGCTATCGCCGGCAGCCATAGCCGCCACCATAGCCGCAATCATTATCTGGACCATTGTCCGCAACTGCTGAGATGCAACGAATTGACCAGGAAACCGTCCGCAAGATACTTGACACTGCCGACATAGTGGAGGTGGTGAGCGACTTCGTCACGCTGAAACGGAGCGGGGCCAACTACATGGGGCTCTGCCCGTTCCACAACGAGCGCACCCCATCATTCTCCGTCAGCAAGGCCAAGGGCGTGTGCAAGTGCTTCAGCTGCGGCAAGGGGGGCACCCCGGTGGGTTTCATCATGGAACATGAGCAGCTGAGCTATGGCGAGGCCCTGCGCTGGCTTGCAAAAAAATACAATATCGAAATCAAGGAGCGCGAGCTATCGCCCGAAGAGCTGGCAGCCGCCACCGAGCGGGAGAGCATGCTGGCGCTCAACGAATTCGCCCTGCAGTTCTTTGAACGCGCCCTCACCTCCACCGACGAAGGTCAGGCCGTGGGGCTGAGCTACTTCCGCGAACGCGGGCTTACCGATGCCGCCATAAAGCGCTTCCGCCTGGGCTATGCCCCCGAGCGGCGCGACGCCCTATCCGCCGAGGCTCAGGCCAAAGGCTACTCGGCACAACTGCTCACCGACACCGGCCTGTGCTCGCTCACCGAGCGCGGCACCCTCTTCGACCGCTTCCGCGGCCGGGTCATCTTTCCGATATTCACCCTCAGCGGCAAGGTGGTGGCCTTCGGCGGCCGCACGCTGAAAAGCAGCAAGGAGGTGGCCAAATACGTCAACTCGCCCGAATCGGCCATCTATCACAAGAGCTCCGAACTCTATGGCCTATATCAGGCCCGGCGAGCCATAGTGCAGAAAAACAAGTGCATACTCGTTGAGGGCTACATGGACGTGATTTCCATGAGCCAGCGGGGAGTTGAAAACGTGGTGGCTTCGTCGGGCACCTCGCTTACCGAGGGGCAGATAACGCTGATTCACCGGTTCACGCCTAACGTGACGGTAATCTACGACTCCGATGCCGCCGGCATAAAGGCATCGCTGCGCGGCATCGACATGCTGCTGGCACGCGGCATCAACATCAAGGTGTTGCTGCTGCCCGAGGGCGACGACCCCGACTCCTTTGCCAAGGCACACTCGCTCGAAGAGATAGAGGCCTACATGAAAGAGCACGAAACGGACTTTATCCGCTTCAAGACCAAGATTCTGCTCGACGACCTTGCCGAAAACGACCCCATTGCCCGCGCCGGAGTGATCAACAACATAGCGCGGAGCATCAGCGTGATTCCCGACCGGGTGGTGCGCAGCGAATACATCAAGGAGTGCTCGCGCCTGATGCAGACCGACGAGGAAGTGGTGCGGCTGCAGGTGGCAAAGTTTGCCGCCGAAAGCGCCGACGCGGCCAAACAACGCCCCGCCGCCGACCGCGAGGAGCCGAAGCCCGAGGCCGTGAAGGAGCCGACGGTGTCGACCCGCGCGTCAGGACGCTCGGCCACCGACCGCACAGCCTATCTGCGCCCGGCGGAAATGGAGGTGGTGCGGCTGCTGGTGCGCTACGGCCTGTTGCCGCTGGCCCGGATGGTGAACTCCGAGGGAGAAACCACCGACGTTTCAGTGCTCGACTACGTGGCGGCCGAACTTGCCGCCGACGAAATCCGCCTGTCGAACCCCGACCTCGAACGGGTGTTCGTTTCCGTTCAGTCGCTCAGCCACAGCTGGGCCGATGAGCTCCCGGCCGTCAGCGCCGGGGCCGAAGCCGCCGCGCAGGCCGTCAGAAACGATGCACGCGACGAAATCATTGCCGCCGGCTCGGTCGAATCCATCCGCCGCAAGGAGGAGGAAGTGGAGGCCCGCGCCGACGCCGCCCGCCGCCAGTTCATGGCCGACGCTGCCGCCCGGTTCCTCACCCGCTCGCTCGGAGCCGACCCCGACGAGCGCGTGCGCTCACTGGCCACCACCTTTGTCAGCGAAAAATACGTGCTGAGCAAAATCTACACTAAATCGGCCCGAGTGCCCTCCGAGCGCGAACAGCTATCCGACAAAGTGCCACGCGCCGTCCACGGCCTCAAAATCGCCACCCTGCAGTGGCGCGAAAAAGAGCTTAGGGGCGCCCTGGCCGGCCTCAGCGGCGACGAAGCGGCCGCCATGCTCGCGCAGCTGCAGCAAATCCGCGAAATCATTGCCCAGCTGGCCCGCTATCTCGGCGAGCGCATAGTGCTGCCCCGATAAAAAATATCCTGACCCCACTAAACGAAATCAACATTCAATCAATCATAACCACCGTAACCTTTTAAGAATGAAGAAAATTCTAATGGCAAGCATTGCTGCTGCAGGCCTTGCCGCCTGCTCGCCCGCTGCGAAAGAGGCAGACGAAGGGCCCGTTATCGACAAACCCGACTTCCATTCGGCCGACGGCGTGTTCACCATCGAGGCCCTCGAAGCCCTCGGACGCGTTGCGTCGCCCGTGGTCAGCCCCGACGGCTCCAGGCTGCTCTACTCCGTAAGCTACGAAAGCGTGGAAGAAAACAGCTCGAACGCCGACCTCTACGTGGCCGACCTGACCGACCCGTCGGCCCCCCACACCCGCATTACCCGCACGGCAAAGAGCGAAAGCGGAGCCGTGTGGATGGCCGATGGCAAAACCATCGCCTTCCTCTATCCCGACTCCGACGGCAACAGCCAGGTATGGCTCATGGATGCCGACGGCAGCAACCGCCGCCAGGTGTCGAAGCTCGACAAGCCGGTAAATGGCTTCGTCTTCTCGCCCGACGAGAAGAAAGTGGTGCTGATTCAGCAGGTGAAATACACCGAAACGCCCCAGGACCTCTATCCCGACCTGCCCAAGGCCAACGCGCGCATTATC
>CAYUFQ010000115.1:0-5985 GCA_964444045.1 uncultured Bacteroides sp. | reverse complement strand
TGGTGTCGCCTTTGAGAAACCAGAGCAGTTCGTGGATAATCGACTTCAGGTGGAGCTTTTTGGTGGTGACGAGCGGGAATCCGTCGGCCAGATTGTAGCGCATCTGGCGGCCGAACACGCTCAGTGTTCCCGTTCCGGTGCGGTCGGTTTTGAGAGTTCCGTTGTGCAGGATGTCTTTGAGGAGGTCGATGTATTGTTGCATAATATTCGGGGCTTTTCGGTGTTGAGTTTGGGTATCTGTTGCATCAGGGGGGTGGAGAGGGTGTGGCGGTTCACCGTGTAGGCTATCGCGTCGTTGGGGCATACCGGCAGGCAGTTGAAGCACACCACGCAGCGGCTCATGTCGGCCACATGGTCGTTGAGGTCAATACATTCCGACTTGCACACGTCGACGCATTTGCGGCATTGCGTGCAGCGGTCGGTGTTGATGTCGATATGTAGGGCCGAGCGCCGGCTGAAGAATCCGAGCAGCGCGCCCACGGGGCAGAGGGTGTTGCAGAGCAGGCGTCCGCGACGGTAGGCCACTGCGGCAATCACTCCGGTTATGGCCGCGGCGATGAAGGTGGCGGCGGCCACGCGCCCGCAGGTGAGGTCGGCTACGATTGACTCATACAGGCCGAACGGCTCGAGCCATCGGCGAGGAAAAATCCACCCGGTGGCAAGCAGCAGGGCGAATATGGTGATTGACACGGCTCTGAGGCCGCTGAGGCCGCGCTTATAGCGATATACCTTGTTGGCCGGACGGGCGCGGCTCATCAGATCCATCACAGCGCCCAGCGGGCACACCGTCGAGCAGTACACCCGCCCGAACATCAGGGTGATGCCTATCCATAGCGCCAGTACGGGCAGCGTCAGGGCAAGCGCCGCCGGCACGAGTTGAAGCGACATGAACCATCGGCCTATGGCCGTGCATCGCATGCCGTAGTCCATCAGGGCGGCGGTGATGAAGAATGCCGCGCATGATTCGATGATGATTCGTGCCGGGCGGAGCATGGGAGAGTGGAGAGTGGAGAGTGGATAGTGGAGTTAATGAGTGATGGCGTAGGAGAAGCCGAGCGATATCTGCTCGCGCAGCTGGAACTGCTTCCAGCCGGTTACGCCGCGCACCGACGAGTCGTAGCGCATGTCGACAAACAGGTTGGCGCTGAGCCAGCGGTTGATGGTGAAATTAAACTGGTTCTGCCAGTCGGACTGGAAGTAGTCGTAGTTGGTGAAGCAGAATATGCGCGACTTCCAGAACACGTTGTAGCAGATTTTCCACTCCCAGGTCATCTCGAGGTTCGAACCGTAGGCGCTCAGGGTCTTGTGGCCCGGCTCGAGACCGTGGGCCGTTTCCGACACTTTGGAGTCTATCACCGTCTTGAGGTTATATGAAAGCGGGGCAATCGAGAGGCCCATCTTGAAGTTGCCGTTCTTGCTCTGGGTGTTGAACGACATACCGAGACCAAGGTTGAGCTCGCCGGGCGACATGAATGAGGCCGTGCGCGTTTCCGTTCCTGACTTGTAGCCGTTGAATATGGGGGTTTTCAGCATGCCGGTGAAGGAGTAATACCACTTCTTGAACGCCTTGTAGCCGAACTTCGAGTTGATTTGAAAGCGGTTCTCGGTCAGGGAGTAGGGGCGGTAGGGGTCGTCGGGGGTCTGCGATAACGCCGTGCGCCACTGGAAGTTGTTTTCAAACAGCAGGTTGGGGTGGAACTTCGTGTTGAGATTGGTCTGATAGGTGAAATCGGCCAGCAGATTCAGCGAATTGTTGCCTCCCTGATACCAGTTGGGGCTTACGAAGCCCTGCTGGAACTGCAGCAGCATTGAGAACTTGTTGAGCCAGTGCTGCTTGTTGATTTCCACCGTGGCCAGGTCGGTAGGCTTGTCGGCTTTGACCGGCCCGGGCATCGCTCCGACTTCGCGAAAGGTCACTGCGGCGCTCTCGGGGTCGACAATGGCGATGTACTTTTTCGGCGGTTCGGGCATCGTGTTGATATTATAGGGCACCAGGTCCGGACGGGTCATGGCCATGTGTTGCATGAAGGCGTTTGAGAAGCGGCGGCTTCTGATTTTGCTCGCCAGCCATGCGGGAATCGTGTCGTAGTCGGCCTCGAACTTGTGGAGTTTCTTCACTTCGTTATACAGGGTGTGGTCATAGCCGGTATATACCGCCGGCAGAAACATCACTTCGGGTAGTTGGGACGTCACGGCGCTGAATCCGATGGAGTCCATTACCGCGGCCAGTGAGTCAGACACGCTTACAGGCGCTATGGTGTCGGGCATGGCCTCGACTTTTTTCTGGGCGTTGATGAGTAGCGGACAGCACGCAAGCACGGCTGCGATTGATAGTTTTTTTGCAAGCATAATCAATGAATTTTGTGCAAAGTTACGAAAAATCCCCGAACAATGCGTAACTTTGCAATTATGAAGAAAGAAAACAAGACCAACGCCGCGCGCCTGCTGGAGAAGGCCGGCATAGCCTTCGAGCTGATTCCATATGAGTTTGACCCGGAAGATCTGGCGGCGCAGCATGTGGCCGATGCTCTCGGCGAGGATATAGAGCAGGTGTTTAAAACCCTTGTGCTGCATGCCGACAAGGCCGGTTATTTCGTCTGCGTAGTGCCCGGCAATGCCGAGGTAGACCTCAAGAAGGCCGCCAGAGTGGCCGGCGCCAAAAAGGCCGACCTGATTCCGATGAAAGACCTGTTGCCGCTCACGGGCTATATCCGCGGCGGATGTTCGCCCGTGGGAATGAAGAAGCCGTTTCCCACCTTTTTCCATCTGACGGCTCTCGATTTTGACCGCATCTTTGTCAGCGCCGGCCAGCGCGGCCTGCAGCTCGCCATCAATCCCGGCGAACTGATTGCCTATGTGGGTGCCAGGTGCGCCGACCTTATAAAAAGTGAGTGATTCGACAAAATGAACACATTCGGAAAAAACATAACTCTGACAACGTTCGGCGAGAGCCATGGCGAGGCCATTGGCGGAGTGATTGACGGATTTCCGTCCCGGGTGGCCGTTGACCTCGGCCGGGTGCAGAGCGAGCTCGACCGCAGGCGTCCGGGCCAGAGCCGCATCACTACCGGCCGGAGCGAACCCGACAGGGTGCGCATCCTGTCGGGCATATTCGAGGGCCTGACCACCGGCACCCCTATCGGCTTCGTTATCGAGAACACGAATCAGCATTCGGCCGACTATGAGGAGCTGCGTCATGCCTTCCGTCCGTCGCATGCCGACTATACCTATCAGGCCCGGTATGGCATACGCGATTTTCGCGGAGGCGGCCGGGCATCGGCCCGCGAAACGGCGTGCCGGGTGGTTGGCGGCGCCTTCTGCCGCCAGTGGCTTGAGCAGAAGGGTATCACCATAAGTGCGTGGACCGAACAGGTGGGCCCTATCCGCATGGAGCGTGAACTGGCCGACCCCGATAGCAACGCCGTGCGCTGCCCCGACCCCGAGGCCGCCCGCCTCATGGAGGAGCTGATTGCCCGGGTCAAGGCCGAGGGCGACACCATCGGCGGCATCATTGCCTGCCGCATCAGCGGGGTGCCTGCCGGCATCGGCGAGCCTCACTTCGACCGGCTCAATGCGCGTCTGGGCGCCGCCATGCTGTCGATTCCGGCGGTGAAGGGAGTAGAGTTCGGCATGGGCTTCGACGGCTGCCTGCGCCGGGGCTCGGAGATGATAGACGAGTTTACGGCAGGCCCCGACGGGCGCATAGCCACGCTGACCAACCACTCCGGCGGCATCCAGGGCGGCATTTCGAACGGCATGGATATCACCCTGCGAATCGGCTTTAAGCCGGTGGCCACCCTGCTGCGCCCGGTGCATACGGTAACCGACTCCGGCGAGCCCGTGGAGCTGGCCATGAACGGACGCCATGACCCCTGCGTGGTGCCCCGCGCGGTGCCGGTTGTAGAGGCAATGGCCGCCCTTGTGCTGGCCGACTCCATGAAATCTATCGAAAATTTTGCGTAACTTTGCGCCGATGTTAGGTATAAAGCGACTCGACATGTTCATGCTGCGGCAATTCCTGCCGCTGTTTGCCATGACGTTCCTGATTTGCACGTTCATCGTGCTGATGCAGTTCATGTGGATGCATCTTCAGGACCTGGTGGGCAAGGGCGTCGGTGCCGGCGTGCTCGGTGAGTTGTTTTTTTATGCGGCGCTCACCATGGTGCCGATGGCATTGCCGCTGGCGGTGCTGCTGGCGTCGCTCATGACGTTCGGCAACATAGGCGAGAGCCTGGAGCTCACGGCCATGAAGGCCGGAGGCATATCGCTGTTCCGGGTCATGAGGCCGCTCATAGTGCTGATGGTGTTCGTGGCCATCGGCGCCTTCTTTTTCCAGAACGACGTGTTGCCTATGGCGCAGCCGCGAATGTGGACCATCCTCAAGTCCATACGCCAGAAAACGCCCGAACTCGACATAACCGAGGGCGAGTTCAACTATCAGCTGCCCAATATCAACATATACGTGGAGCGGAAAAACCGGCAGACGGGGGTGCTTCACGAAGTGATGATTTACGACACCCGCCAGGGCTTCGAGCGGTCGCGCGTGATTATGGCCGACAGCGCCACTCTCGAAATGTCGGCCGATAATTCGCGGCTGTATCTCGACCTGTTCAATGGCGAGCTGTTCGAGAACCTGCGCGAGGGCTCCGGCTCGCGTTCGGTCAGAGACCAGCTGTATCGCCGCGAGCTGTTTGACCACAAGATGATAACCGTGGCCTTCGACGTCAATCTCGAGATGATGGATAATAACGATATGGCCTCGCTATACATAGGCAAGGATGTCAGCGCCCTGCGCCACTCCATCGACTCTATCAACGCCAACATCGACTCCGTCGGCGCCGTCTATGGCCGCGAACTCGCCACCACGCGCCTTATCGGCCTTGACTACGACTCCATTCCGGCCGATATGCGTGCCCCCGGGGCTCACGCCGTCAAGGTGTTCGACTCCGATTCGTTGCGCAACTCGATGGGCGTATCGGCCAAGCGCCGATATATCCGCAGCGCCCGCATGTCGATCGAGCAGAAACGCCTGCAGTACATGGCGCGGTCATATCAGATGGCCGACCAGCTCAAGGTGTTGCGCCGCCATGGCATCGAGCTTCACCGCAAGTTCACCCTGTCGCTCGCCTGCCTGGTGTTCTTCTTCATCGGAGCGCCGCTCGGAGCCATTATCCGCAAGGGAGGGCTGGGCACTCCGCTGGTCATCTCCGTGTTCCTGTTTATCTTCTACTACATAATCGACAATACCGGCAACCGCATGGCCAAGGAGGGTTCGGTCTACGTGTGGCACGGCATGTGGCTCAGCTCGGCCGTGTTGCTGCCGCTCGGCATTTTCGTTACCTACAAGGCCGTCCACGACTCGTCGGTGTTTAATCTCGACAGCTACCTGCGCATCTGGCGGATGCTCTTCGGGCGCAATGTCCGCTCCCTGCAGGTCAAGGAGGTGGTGATTGAGGATTTCTCGCCCGTGCAAGCCGACCGGATGCTGGCCGGCCTCGATGCCACCTGCGGAGCGTTTCTCGCAGCCTATCCACGGGTGTGCGGCTACGGGGCATACTGGCGCGGAGGCATCGCTTCGGCGGCCGTCACGGCGCTCAGCGCCGACCTTGAACACACGGTGAGCTACCTGTCAAACTGCCGTTCGCAGCGCGTGCTCGACAAGGTATCGTCGCTGCCGGTGCTCGAAAATCTGCGCATCATCCACCCGGCGCCGGGCCTGATTGCCCGTCTGTGCAAGTGGGTGGTGCCGGTAGGGGGAGCCGTGTGGCTGCTGTCGCTGCCGTGGCAGCGCCGCCTGCTGCGCCGTGTGGCCGCCATCCGAAAACTTATTCCTGAAATACAAACCGTTTTGCAACAACATGGATAATATCAAGCTTGATTCTATAGAAGAGGCCATCGAAGACTTCCGTCAGGGCCGTTTTGTGATAGTGGTCGACGACGAAGACCGCGAGAACGAGGGCGACCTCATCGTCGCCGCCGAGAAAA
>CAYUFQ010000114.1:0-6038 GCA_964444045.1 uncultured Bacteroides sp. | reverse complement strand
AACGTGAAGTTCCGCCAGAAGGTGGTGCCGGGCGATACGCTCATTTTCCACGTGTCGTTCCTCACCGAGATGCGCCGCGGATGCGCCGTGATGAAGGGCTATGCGTTCGTCGGAGAGCGCATCGTCACCGAATGTGAGTTTATGGCTCAGATAGTCAAAAACAAATGATTCTCCACAGTTTAATAACCAAATCAAAACTTCAAACTCCCAACTGCCGAAAATGAATCAGCCTCTTGCCAGTATTCACCCCGAAGCCCGTATAGCTCCGGGCGTGATTATCGACCCCTTCGTGTTCGTGGCCGCCGACGTTGAAATCGGAGAAGGAACGCACCTGCATCCGGGGGCGGTGGTGCTCGACGGAGCGCGCATAGGCCGCAATTGCAATATCCACAGCGGTGCAGTCATTTCCGGTGTGCCTCAAGACCTTAAGTTCAAGGGTGAACACACCACCGCCGTGATTGGCGACGGCACCACCGTGCGCGAAAGCGCCACAGTTAACCGCGGCACTGCCTCGAAGGGCACCACCATCGTGGGCTCCAACTGCCTGATAATGGCCTATACCCATATTGCCCACGATTGCGTGGTGGGCGATAACGTCATCTTTTCCAATGCCTGCCAGATTGCCGGCGAGGTGCAGATTGACCATCATGCCGTCATTGGCGGCGGCTCGCTCGTGCATCAGTTCTGCCATGTCGGCGCCCACGTGATGATGCAGGGCGGCTCGTTGGTGAATAAAGACGTGCCTCCTTATATAGTATGCGCCCGTCAGCCCATATCTTACACGGGCATAAACGTGGTGGGCCTTCGCCGCAGGGGCTTCACGGCCGAGCAGATTGCCCACCTGCAGGAAATCTACCGCATAATCTTTTCGAGCGACCTCAACACCACCGATGCCATCGAAGCGGTTGAGAACACCGTGCCCGAGTCGTTTTTCCGCGACGAAGTGTTGAGCTTTATCCGCGGCTCTCATCGCGGCATACTCAAGGGAAATAACTTCTGAACATTTAATTATAGCAGATAATGTTGATAATCGGCATTGCAGGCGGCACGGGCAGCGGCAAGACTACCGTAGTGCGCAAAATTATCGCCGAGCTGCCTCCGGGCGAGGTGGCGGTGATTTCGCAAGACTCGTATTACAAAGACTCAAGCCATGTGCCCCCGGAGGAACGCCAGAATATCAACTTCGACGAGCCTGCGGCATTTGACTGGCCTCTGCTCGTGGAGCATCTCGAGGCGCTTAAACGCGGCGAGGCGATTGAAATGCCCACCTACAGCTATCTGACCTGCACGCGCCAGGCCGAAACGGTGCGCGTGGAGCCGCGCGACGTGGTGATAGTCGAGGGCATCCTGGCCTTGTGTGACGAGCAGCTGCGCTCGATGCTCGACGTGAAGGTGTTTGTCGATGCCGATGCCGACGACCGCCTGATTCGCCTCATTGCCCGCGACTGCGTTGAGCGCGGACGCACGCCCCAGATGGTGCTCGACCGCTATGCCCGCGTGCTCAAGCCGATGCACCGCATGCATATCGAGCCGTCGAAGGCCTATGCCGACCTGATTATTCCGCAGGGTGGCCACAACATAGTGGCCATGCGCCTGCTCACTGACTATATCGAAAGTCGACTCGGCAAGGGATGAAACTGAGCACTCATAATCTGGTTAAGATTTATGGCCGCCGAACCGTGGTGAACCACGTGAGCATCGACGTGACCCAGGGCGAGATAGTGGGACTTCTCGGGCCTAATGGCGCCGGCAAGACCACCACGTTCTACATGACCACCGGCCTCATCACCCCCAACGAGGGCGAGATTTTTCTCGATGACCTGAATATCACCGGTTTCCCGGTGTATAAGCGTGCGCGCCATGGCATCGGCTATCTGGCGCAGGAGGCATCGGTGTTTCGCAAGCTGTCGGTCGAAGATAATATCAGGGCCGTGCTTCAGCTCTCGGGGCTGTCGCGCGCCGACCAGAAGCAGCGCCTCGAAACCCTCATATCCGAATTTTCGCTGCAGAAGGTGAGAAAGAACCTCGGCGACCGCCTCAGCGGCGGCGAACGCCGCCGCACCGAGATTGCCCGCTGCCTGGCCATCAATCCCAAGTTCATAATGCTCGACGAGCCTTTTGCCGGGGTGGACCCCATTGCCGTCGAGGAGATTCAGAGCGTGGTCTACCGCCTGAAGGAGAAGAATATAGGTATTCTCATTACCGACCACAACGCGCCCGAAACCCTCTCGATAACCGACCGCGCCTATCTGCTCTTCGAGGGTAAGATTCTGTTTCAGGGCACTTCTGAGGAGCTTGCCGAAAACCCGATAGTGCGCGAAAAGTATCTTGGCCGCAACTTCATATTCCGACGCAAAAAATTTGATTGACCATGATAGAAGAAATGCTTAAATATAATCGCGAGTTTGTCGAATCGAAGGCCTACGAGCGATTTGTAACCTCGAAATATCCCGACAAACGCATCGCCATAGTCACCTGCATGGACACTCGCCTCATCGAGCTGCTGCCGGCGGCTCTCGGCATCAAAAACGGCGACGTGAAGATTATCAAGAACGCCGGAGCCACCATCACCAGCCCCTTCGACTCGGCCATGCGCTCGCTGCTGGTGGCCGTTTATGAGCTGGGGGTGAACGAAGTGATGATTATAGGCCATACGGGCTGCGGAGTGCAGGGCATGAACGCTGCCGAGATGCTTGAACTGATGCACGAGCGCGGCATCGACGAGGAACACGTGTCGCTCATGCGCCATTGCGGCATCGACCTCGACCGGTGGCTCCATGGCTTTGACGATACGGCATCGGCCATAAACGAAACTGTTGACCTGGTGCGCAATCACCCGCTCATGCCGCGCGATGTGCGTGTGGCCGGATATATTATGGACAGCGTCACTGGCGAACTCACCGTGATATGAGCATGAGCGAAATGGTGTCGGTAGGCCATATTGAGCTGAGACAGACCGAATTTAATGCCGACGTGAAGCTCGAGTCGCTGCCCGTGCTTCCCACCCGCAATCTGGTGCTCTTTCCGGGCGTGATGTTCCCGATCAACATCGTCAGGGAGTCATCGCGCCGCCTGGCCGAATATGCCGAGCAGAATTCAATCGCGGTGGCCGTGGTGTGCCAGCGCGATGAATCAGTGGGCAATCCCAAGCTCGAAGACCTGTATGAATACGGCGTGGTGGCGCAGGTAATGAAGGTGCTACCCCTGCCTAACGACACTGCGCTGGCCATGGTGATGGCCGCGCCTACCAAGATTCATATCGACGGCCGCGGAGAGCCCACCGTGCCCGATGCGCTGTGTGTCAGAGCCTCCGTGGTCAAGGAAGTCAAGGTGCGCGTCAATGAGAGTTTGCGCGTCAAGGTGCAGCTTGCCGAATCAATCATGTCGGAAATGATTGAAAAGTCAAATTCGCAGGGCATCAGCGGCCTGCAGCCCGGTCAGCTGTCGGACAACAGCATGGTGGCCGTCAACACCATGTGCGCCATGGCGCCGCTGCCGGTCAGAGAGCGCTGCGAAATGCTCGCGTCAAACAGCCTGCGCGAACGGGTTGACCTGCTCATCTCCGCCCTGATGAAGCAGCAGGAGGCCAACCGGCTGCGCGCCGAAATCGAGGAGGGCGCGCGTCAGCGCATGACCCAGCGCCAGCGCAACGCCATACTCGAAACGCAGATGGAGCAGATTCGGGCCGAACTCTATGGCGAGGGTGGCGAGGCTCAGGCCTTGCGCGACAAGCTGGCCGCGCTAACCGTGGGCGATGAAGTGCGCGCCGCAATCGAACGCGAAATCGGCAAGCTGGAACACCTCAACCCGCAGAGCCCCGACTTTCAGACACAATATTCCTATCTCGAAACGGTCCTCGAACTCCCCTGGGGCAAATTCTCCGCTGAACAGACCGATTTCGTCAACGCCGAAGCCGAACTCAACTCAACCCACTCGGGGCTCGAAAAGGTGAAGGAGCGCGTGCTCGAGCAGCTTGCCATGATTATGCACTCGCCCAAGGCCCATTCGCCCATAATCTGTTTCGTAGGCCCTCCGGGAGTGGGCAAGACCTCGCTCGGGCAGAGCATCGCAAAGGCTCTTGGACGCGAATTCCGCAGAGTGAGCCTCGGCGGCATGCACGATGAAAGCGAAATCCGCGGGCACCGGCGCACCTACATCGGCGCCATGCCCGGACGCATCATCGACGCCGTGCGTCGTGCCGGCACGATGAACCCCGTAATAATGCTCGACGAAATCGACAAGCTCGGACAAGACTACAAGGGCAACCCGTCGGCCGCCCTGCTCGAAGTGCTCGACCCCGAACAAAACGTCAGATTCCATGATAACTACGTTGACCTCGACTTCGACCTGAGCAACGTGCTGTTCATCACCACCGCCAATACCCTCTCAACCATCGACGCCCCGTTGCTCGACCGCATGGAGGTGATAGCTCTGTCGGGCTACTCGCCACAGGAAAAACTCGAAATAGCCAAAGAGCATCTCCTGCCGGCGCTCCACTCCGAAATGGGCCTGCAGCCCGGCGAAGTGACGCTTACCGACGAAGCGATTTCGGCCATAATCGATAACTACACGGCCGAAAGCGGCGTGCGCCAGCTACAGAAAAAACTCGCCGCCGTGCTCCGGAAATACATCCGCTCAAAGGTGTCGGGCCGCCCCTTCGACCTGCCTGTTCCGCCCGAAGCGCTGCGCGGCCTGCTCGGAGTCGAAACCAACAGCCACGACAAATATCTGACCGACGAAACTCCCGGCGTCGTGACCGGACTGGCATGGACTGCCGCCGGCGGCGAAATCCTCTTCATCGAGGCAGTGCTCACCCCCGGCAAAGGCGACGGACAGCTGACCCTCACCGGCAACCTCGGCGACGTGATGAAAGAATCGGTCGCCATTGCCCACCGCTACGTCAAGGCCCATGCCGCCGAACTCGGCATCGACCCCGAACGCGCCAAAAGCGACGTGCACATCCACGTGCCCGAAGGCGCCATACCCAAAGACGGCCCCTCGGCCGGCATCACCATGACCACCGCCATCGTCTCCGCCATGACCGGCCGCCCGGTGCGCCAACGCCTGGCCATGACCGGCGAAATGACCCTACGCGGCAAAGTGCTCCCCGTAGGCGGCATCAAAGAAAAAATCCTTGCCGCCAAGCGCGCCGGCATCCGGGAGATAATCCTGTGCAAAGACAACCGCAAGAACATCGAAGAGGTAAAAGCCGACTACGTAGAAAACCTTACATTCCACTACGTCAACAACGTCAACGAAGTCATAGCCCTGGCCCTCGCATGATATTCAAGCCGTTCCTCAAACTGCCGCGATGGGTGCTGACCGCAGTGTGCATGGCGTTGATATGCTACCTGACGCTCGTGCCGCAGCCCCTGCCCGACAACGACATACCCTTCTGGGAACACACCGACAAACTCGTCCACGCCATCATGTTCGGCGCCCTCTACACCTGCCTGACCCTCGACATATGGCGGGGCCGGAAGCGTCCGCCCATCCGCGCCGCCTGGCTCCTTGCCCTCGCCGTCACGGCCGCCGGGGCGCTGATAGAAGTGGCGCAGCACCTCATGGCCCTTGGCCGCGGCGCCGACCCCATCGACCTTGCCGCCGACGCCCTCGGCGCCGTTGTCGCCCTTCTGATGATGCAGAAAATCTGACCCCTCAAAACGTTAAAAACGTTAAAAAACTTGCAAAAACTCCGGCGTACTGCGTAAATTTGCAATCCACATTAAAGAATGGGGTTGACCGGTTTTGACAGCGTGCAGAAGTGGTCAGTAAGCATGCAGAGCGATGATGCCCACGCTCTTTAATCAGAGACATCGAAAATTCAAATGGCGAAAACAACTACGCTCTCGCTGCTTGATTGAAGTACAGTAGATCAGCTTTATCCGCGTAACAGTTACGTGGACGAGACATCGCCCGAGAGTCCTGGACCCGAGACTCCTCGACAAGGCGGTGCAGCAAAATCGGGTATAGGGAAGGCCATGCTTCGAGGCCGTCCCGAAAATTTAGAAGCTAAGGCCATGGTTGGAGGTCCCGTT
>CAYUFQ010000113.1:0-6081 GCA_964444045.1 uncultured Bacteroides sp. | reverse complement strand
ACACCAGTTAACCATCGTATGGCCCAGGTAGGCTATGCGCCAGTTCATCAGGGTGTCGCTCTTCTCCTTGTCGGTCATCGCCTTCCAGTCGGCGGCGGTGAAGGTCAGCTCCTTGGTGCCGGCGGCGTGAAGCCCTTCGGTGCCGTGGGCCTCCAGATGTGCCTTCAGCCTGTCGATAGGCTGAGCCTTGTTGAGCTCGGTGTCGTAATAGCTCTCAAACATCTGTTGGAAGGCCCACTGTGTCCACTTGTAAAATCCGGGGTCGCACGTGCGCACCTCGCGGCTCCAGTCATAGCAGAAGCCGATTTTGTCGAGCTGCTCGCGATAGCGGGCAATATTCTGCGAGGTGGTCTTCTCGGGGTGCTGACCCGTCTGAATGGCATACTGCTCGGCCGGCAGACCGTAGGCATCGTAGCCCATGGGATGCAGCACGTTAAACCCTTGCAGGCGCTTATAGCGGGCATAGATGTCGGACGCAATGTAGCCCAGAGGGTGGCCTACATGCAGCCCCGCCCCCGAAGGATAGGGAAACATGTCGAGCACATAAAACTTGGGCCGCTCAGGGTCAACATCCACCTTATATACAGCGTTGTCTTTCCAATACTGTTGCCAACGCCCTTCAATCTCCTTGTGATTATATTCCATAACAGTGATATTATCGGTTTAACTTACAGTCTGCAAAGGTAACAAAATTTCCCAACCCGTGCAACATCCGTCTCCGCCCCCGCGGCCTTCAGCGAATCAACTTCAAATAGTATCCTCCGGTCTTTTTAGCTCCGCGATATTCTATCAGATTTAGATTGATTAAATTCTTCAGTGTACGAGATAGTGTGGGTACACTAACTTCAATCAAAGAGGCTAATTCATTGGTCCTTAGGCCTGGAGTGTGTGATAAGACCTCAAGTACACGTTTTTCGCGAGAATTTAATCTATCGTTTAATCTATCATTTAATCTATCATAGTCGGCTTGATTAACCTTGGCGCGTTTCATGAACGTAACCGTGAAGAAGCCTTGGGTATCAAATTTCGGCTCCGGTAATCCAGCCTCTTTCATTAGCCTGCGCATGCGTGGAATGCCTGAACCTACTTTCTCAACAATGTGCATTCTTGTGAATAGGGCAAAGATTAGAGGATTACGGCTCATGCTCTTATGCCCGAACTCTTCTGCAACAACAGGCAATAATCCACCGGGATTTGATATTTCTACCCGGTCGTCATATACCTCCACCATGATTGTGCCTCCCTCTTCATATAAATCGCGGTGACAAATGGCGTTCATAATGGACTCCTTGAATACATCAAGGGGTATCTCCCATATTTCCTGGCGGGGTCCCGTTCCCTTGATAATGTACTCAACCTCAAGTTTACTCTCTATCCACGAAAGAGCATTAAGATATTGCTGATATAGCGGACCGCCGAAGGTCTTGTCATCTATGATATGCACTTTATCAAGCCCCTTGAACCGAAGGCATCTGATGACGGCATGGGCGAATTTACGTTCAGGCTCGCGGCCAAAGAACAGGGCTGTGGCATTTTTCGCAATGCCTTCTTCTGTCATAAGTTCGAGGCTTTCAAATAGCCTTCGAATAGGAAGGGTATCAGAAAGATTGGACATTTCCATAAACGAGTGAAAATTCTCGGGCTCGATATCTTTATCAATATTAAACCATCGGCAAGGAATCGAATCATAGAAAATCTTGGCACACTCGGCAAAGAACGCCCGAATCTCCTCTGCTGAACGGAGTTTCTGACAATTGGCACCCTCTCTGACATATATCACGCCTCCTGTTATGTAAGGCTTATCTTTGCCACTTGGCACATCTACAACCCATACCTTCTTATCCTCAACATCTACGGAATATATCTCACATTTCAATGCAGGAGAAATCTCACCTATGGTATCTTGAATGGCTGAACGCTTATTGTTGTCAATTTCAGCACCAATAATCTTATTGTTATTGTCAACTCCGATAATTACATAACCGCCAGCCGCATTTGCGAAGCCTGCGACTTCATCAGAGATTTCCTTTACCTTAGAAGGTACACTGCGTTTGAAGTCTACATTGTAGCTTTCACCTCCCTTTACCAGTTCTAATATTTGAGATGCAGTTAACATAATGCAAAGATACAAAATATCCGCGAATTTTCGTATATTTGCGGGTGGATATGCATTGATAATTAACGAAAAGATTGATTGGGAATATGATTACTACGGGCAAGATTGGCCTGATGGGCCTGGCGATGTTGGCGTTCTGCGCTTGCGCGGCAGACCGCGACAGGTCGGCTGCGGCCGCGGCTGCAGAAGATACCGATAGCATCCAGCTTGACATGATTGGATTGCAGGGCCGGTGGAGGCTTGCGTCTTATCGCGTTGACTGCCGGTCGGTGACATTCGGGTCTGACGGTGCGGCGGACTATATGCTGTCGTTCAACGAATCAGACAATACCTTTGGCCTCACTACCGACTGCAATATGATCGGAGGGAGTTTTGCCGGGGCGAACGACACGATATGGTTCGGCAACATTTCGGCGACGGAGATGGCCTGCGACAATATGGCGGTGGAGGAGAATCTGCTGCGCCTGATGAACGACCGGTCGGCCTATGCCATCCGCACCGGCGACTCGATATTTTACACGGCCCCATGTATCGGCACGGCTACGTTCGTCAAGTTGCCGTGAGGAGATGGCTGAATTTTTCAGGCCTGAAGGTGTGAAATCCGGCATTTTTCATTAACTTTGCGAAAAATAAATCAAATCAACAACGGAAAAGATGAAAAAACTGATCGTTGCGGCTGCTCTGGCCGGTGGTACAATGGGCGTGTGCGCCCAGGAGGCGCCTCTGTGGCTGCGTAATTCGGCAATCTCGCCCGATGGCAAGACAATAGCGTTTACCTACAAAGGAGATATTTACACGGTGCCGACCTCGGGGGGCACTGCGACGCAACTCACGTCGAATCCGGCATATGACACCAAGCCGCTGTGGAGCCCCGACGGCAGGAATATCGCCTTTACGAGCAATCGCGAGGGGTCGACTGACATTTACGTGATGCCGGCCGGCGGCGGTGTGCCCCGGCGGATAACCACCAACAGCTCCACCGAGTCGCTGCGCGCCTGGCAGGGAAACGACACGATTCTCTTTTCGGCTTCGCTGATGCCCGATGCCAAGGCCATGCAGGGCGCTTTTCAGGCTCAGGTCTATAAGGTGTCGGCCGGCAATCCGGGGCGGCCGGAGATGGTGATGTCGTGGCCGGCGCAGGCCATCAGCGTCGCTGCCGACGGGCGGCGCATCCTCTTCCAGGATAAAAAGGGCTATGAGGACGTGCTCCGCAAGCATGAGCACTCGTCGGGCACGGCCGATATATGGCTGCTCGAGGGCGGTAAGTTCACCCGGCAGACGTTTACCGACAATCAGAATCAGGAGCCTGTGTGGGCTCCGGGCGGCTCCGGCGAGTTCTATTATATCAGCGAGGACTCGAACGGCACGATGAACGTTCACCGCCGTGCCGTCGGCTCCGACAAGGCCACGGCCGTTACGGCGTTTACCAATCATCCGGTCCGTTCGCTGTCGGTGGCCAACGACGGCACCCTGGCATTCAGCTGGAACGGCGAACTCTATGCTCTCGCTCCGGGAGCCTCCGGGCCGCGTAAGGTCAACGTGGAGATTATTGCCGACGCATACACTCCCGAGAACATAATGCGCCGCGAAAATGCCAATGCGTCGTCGGTCAGCGTCAGCCCCAACGGCGATGAGGTGGCTTTTATTCACCGCGGCGATGTTTACGTAACTTCCGTCAAGTACGAAACCACGAAGCAAATCACCAACACTCCCGAACAGGAGCGCAACGTCGACTTTGCCCCCGACGGCCGCACGCTGGTGTATGACTCCGAGCGCGGCGGCCTGTGGCAGCTCTTCACCGCCACCATTGCCGACAAAGACGAGAAGAGCTTCACCTATGCCACCGATATCGAGGAGAAGCTGCTCTATGCCTCGCCCGATTCGCTGCCGGCATTCCAGCCGGCGTATTCTCCCGACGGCAAGAAGGTGGCTTTTCTTGAAAACCGCACCGAACTCAAGGTAATCAATGCCGACGGCAAGAAGCCCGTGACGGCGCTCGACGGCAAATATAACTACAGCTACACCGACGGCGACGTTTACTTCGAATGGGCACCCGACAGCCGCTGGCTGCTGATTGACTACATAGGCACCGGAGGCTGGAACAACACCGACATTGCCCTGGTGAAGGCCGACGGTACCGAAGTGCACGACCTGACCGAGAGCGGCTATAGCGACGGCGGCGCCCACTGGGCCCTCGGCGGCAAGGCCGTGCTCTGGACCACCGACCGCAACGGCTACCGCAGCCATGGCTCGTGGGGCTCGCAGCGCGATGTCTACGCCATGTTTCTCGACGCCGAGGCCTACGACCGCTTCCGCATGAGCGAAGAAGAGGCCGCTCTGGCCGACGAAGGCAAGAAAGGCAAGAAGGATGAGAAAAAAGACGAAGAAAAGAAAGATGACGACAAGGATAAGAAGAAAAAGGTAGAGCCGCTTGAGTTTGACCTCGAAAACGCCCGCTACCGCACCGTGCGCCTCACCTCCGGCGCCGGTTCGTATCCCGACTATCTGCTCAGCAACGACGGCACGAAGTTCTACTATCTGTCGGGCGGCGACCTGTGGGTGAAGGATATGCGCAAGGGCGACACAAAGGTGCTCACCTCGGGCGCCGGCTCGAGCGGCATGGAGCTTGACGCCAAGGGGGAGAACGTGTTTCTCGACGGCTGGAACATCAACAAAATCAACCTTGCCGGCGGCAACAAGGAGAAGGTGCCTTTCCTGGCCGAGAGTGACTACAGCGCCGCCAAAGAGCGCGAATATATCTTCGACCATATGCACAAGCAGGTGAAAGACAAGTTTTACGACCCCGACCTTCACGGGGTGGACTGGGACTTCTACGGCCGCGAATATCGCCGCTTCCTGCCTCATATCAACAACAATGCCGACTTTGCCGAGCTGCTGAGCGAGATTCTCGGCGAGCTTAACGCCTCTCACACCGGCGGCCGCTACTACGGTCCGTCAGCTTCGCGGCCAACGGCCTCGTTCGGCGCGTTTTTCGACCCCTCCTACCGTGGCGACGGCCTGCTGGTGCAGGAGGTAATCAAGCGCGGTCCGCTGGCCACGAAAGAGGCCTCCGTCAAGCCCGGCGATATCATCATGGCCATCGACGGCAAGGAAATCAAGGCCGGACAGGACTATTATCCGCTGCTCAAGGGGCGCACGGGCTACCGCACGCGCCTCACCGTAAAGCGCAAGGGGGGCAAGACCGAGGATATCACGGTAAAGCCCGTCAGCCAGGGCGAAATATCATCGCTGCTTTATCGCCGCTGGGTTGAGCGCAACCAGGCATACGTCGACAGCATTTCGGGCGGCAAGATTGCCTACGTGCACATTCAGGGTATGGACTCGCCCAGCTTCAGGCAGGTATTCTCGGAACTGCTCGGCAAATACCGCAACCATGAGGCCGTGGTGGTCGATACGCGCTGGAACGGCGGCGGTTGGCTCCACAACGACGTGGCCATACTGCTGGGCGGCAAGGAATACGTGCGCTTCACCCCCCGCGGCCAATACATCGGTTCGGAGCCTTTCACCCAGTGGACAAAGCCCTCGGTGATGCTCGTGAACGAAGGCAACTACAGCGATGCCCACGGCACGCCTTACACCTACAAGACCCTCGGCCTGGGCAAACTGGTGGGCGCTCCGGTGCCCGGCACCATGACTGCCGTTTGGTGGGAAACTCAGGTCGACCCCTCGCTGATATTCGGTATTCCGCAGGTAACCAGCCGCGACATGCAGGGCAACGTGCTCGAAAACCAGCAGCTCAACCCCGACGTGATAATCTACAACAACCCGGCCGACATTATCGGCGGCAAAGACCGCCAGCTCGAAGAGGCCGTGAAGCAGTTGCTTAAATAAGTGGAGAGTGGAGGGTGGAGAGTGGAGCGAATAATCGATAAAAATCCTCCGCTCTCCACTCTCCACTCTCCACCCTCCACTCTCCACCCTCCACTCTCCACCCTCCACTCTCC
>CAYUFQ010000112.1:0-6150 GCA_964444045.1 uncultured Bacteroides sp. | reverse complement strand
GACGGCGAGGAAATAGTGCTGCTCAAAGGGGGGCGCGGCGGCCTCGGCAACTGGCACTTCGCCACCTCCACCAACCGCACTCCCCGCTATGCCCAGCCGGGCGAGCCGGCCCTTGAGCGCACGGTGATTCTTGAGCTCAAGCTGCTGGCCGACGTTGGTCTGGTGGGCTTTCCGAATGCCGGCAAGTCAACTCTGCTGTCGGCGCTGAGCGCGGCGCGGCCCAAGATTGCCGACTATCCGTTCACCACCATGGAGCCGCAGCTCGGCATAGTGGGCTATCGCGATAACCGCTCGTTTGTCATGGCCGACATTCCCGGCATCATCGAGGGGGCGAGCGAGGGGCGCGGCCTTGGGCTGCGTTTCCTGCGCCACATTGAGCGCAACGCCGTGTTGCTCTTCATGATTCCGGCCGATGCCGACGATATTGCCGCGCAGTATGCCGTTCTGCAGCGCGAGCTCACCGAGTTCAACCCCGATCTGGCCGACAAGCCGCGCGTGCTGGCCATATCGAAGTGCGACATGCTCGACGATGAGCTGATGGCCGAAATCGAAAAGACGCTGCCTCAGGGGGTGCCTCACGTGATGATTTCGGCGGTGACCGGCCTTAACCTCACTCAGCTCAAGGATATGCTGTGGGCTGAAATCACGTCCGAAGCCAATCAGCTTCAGGCGCAGTCGATAACTCACCGGCCGCTAGACGGCCATCATCGGGTGTCGGACGAGGATTTGCTCACGTTTGAGCCGATGGAGGCGCCCGACGACGATGATGATGCCGCCGACTTCGACGATGACTTCGACGATGACTTCGACGGCGATTCCGACTCTGAAGATTAGTCGGCCGGCCCGGCCGGCGTGCGCCTGCGGTTGAAGAGCCGGTCGAAGTCGTGTTTAAACACCAGGCCGAGCCCCTGGGTGGTCATCGACGTTTTCAGGTAGAGGCTCCGGTCGTTGAAGTGATTATATGCCTTCAGGCGCCAGTTGCCGGCGCGGGTAAGGAGATATTCAATGTCGAAGTCGCCTACGAACTGGGTGTTGGAGGTGTTGAGCGTGTTGTCGCGGTAGCCGAAGTTGCCGTTGAGCCGCAGCCGGTTGTTGAGCAGCGTGCTCGAGAGCGCCACGTTTACCTCGAGGTCAGACAGATTGTCGGCATTTGAGCGGACCGACGGGGCCACCGACACTTTGTCGCTCAGCTGCCCCAGGATGTTGCTGAGTTGCGACGACAGGGTGCCCGAGGCCACCGACATGAGTTCGTTGCCCTTGGTGGCCGACATGTATTCGGGCGTGTAGAAACGGTCGATGGCGAGCAGATAGATAATCTGCCGGTTGAGCATCTCTTTGGTGTTGATTATCGACTCAACCTTGCGCACCACGTCGGAGGTGAGCGACGGCAGCTCCAGCCCGTAGTCAATGTCGGGCTCCTGGAGGCTTCCGGTCACCTTGAGCAGGGCCCTGGCGGGCACCTTGGTGCGCTGCAGCTCTTTGTCGAGCGCAAATGATTCGTCGAGGTCGGTCAGGTTGGCGTTCTGCACCTCGTAGGCGGCCACTATGTCGAGCTTTGCGTCGTTGGGGTCGCCCTTGAACGAAATGGTGGAGCCTTCGCGAATGTCGAAGTCTTTTCTGATAATATCCTGAAGGGTGAAGTTATAGTGGCCTTTGTTGATGGTGTATCCGCCATAGAGGCGCATCTCTTCGGTGTCGGAGCCGTAGAGTATGCCTATGCCGCCCGAACCGTAGGCCTCGATGCGGTCGCCGGCAATGGGGTCCATGATCAGGGTGATTTTAGCCTCGGGAGTCACGTTGACCGAAAGGTCGAACTTGTAGTTGGTGAGCATGGCGCGGGCCGATTTGCGCCTGACGCGGTTCTGCATCTGCCGGTCGAGTTCGGGCGAGCCGGGCAGCAGGGGGATGCTGTCGGGGTGAGTGCCCGGGGTTACGTCGCGGAACGAAAGGAAGTTGTATTCAACGGCGTTTTCGTTGTCGGAGAGTTCGAAGAAAAATTCGCTTCCGGGGGTGGTGGTCACAATTGAATTCACGTCGACCTTACCCGGCTCGCCGTTGACGGTCACCCAGCCGTCGGCATATATCTTGCCCCACCAGAAGCTCTCGGGCGAGGGGCCCACATTGTAGGCGAGCAGCCGGTCTATGTCGGTTATGTTGAAGTTAAACCGCGGCTCCTGGAAGCGGTTGTGGGTCAGCCGGCCGTTGACGTTGGCCGTGTGGCCCTCGGCATCGCGTATCTGCAGGCCGTCGAGGGCAATCAGCCCCGGGCGGATGTGGACGGAGTCGGTGGCATAGTAGGTGACGTCGGTGAAGCCGATGGTCAGGGCAAAGTTTTCGGCGTAGAGGTCGCCGACCATGTCGACCTGCTTGAAGTTGCCGTAGAGATGGCATTTGCCTGAGGCGTGACCTCCCACTTTCGATGCCCAGGCCGACATGAACGTGTGGAGAAAGCCCATGGGGGCGTGTTTGGCGCGGAAGTTGAAGTCGAGTTCCTGCGTCATCGGGTAGATTATGCCGTCGACTCCCATCGATGAGTTGGCTTGCCTGCCGTTGATGGCGGCGTGGATTTCCACTCCGCGGCTCTCGTTGTTCCAGCGCGAGCGCAGGCGGGCGTCGCCCATCAGGCAGTGGCTGTATTTCAGGTCTTTGACCATGAGTGCCTCGGTTTCGAGAATCGGTTCGCGGCCAAGCAGCCCCGAGCCCACTATGGTGCCGTCGGCTATTCCGCCGAACTGCACCACGTCGTTGAGCCTCAAGGCGGCAAACAGGTTGTCGAGGTTAATCTTCCGGAGTTTCACGGTGAGGTGGTCGTCGGCCAGCCCGGAGGCCGTGCCGTTGATGCTCAGCTCCTGGCCCGGACGCTCCATGCGGAGGTTATGCAGGGTGGTGCGCCCGTTGGCCACTTCAATCAGCGCCGGCGGAATCTTCCAGTGCATTTCGTCGCCGCCGAAGCTCAGCGTACTCTCCTCGACCTGCATCACGGCCCCGTCGGGGGTGGGGCGCACCGCAAGGTCAATCCGGGCGCTGTAGGGGTCGGAGTCGGGGTTGTTGAGCCCGAACTCCACGTGGGCCATGCCGTCGGCCGCATTGGCCGTCAGGGCAATGTCCATGTCGCCGAACTTGCTGTTGGTGCGGGTTGATACGTTAAGCGACGATTTGCGGCCGAGGTGGGCCGAGAGCCGGGTGCGCGAAATCAGCGAATTGCCGTTCTGCAGGTATGGGGCGTCGATGGTGAGCGATGCCGTTTCGTCCGGCTGATTCACTTCGGCGTTGACCGAAACGGCATATAGCAGCTTCACCGGCAGCTTCAGGAATTCGGTCAGCGGCGCGTCGTCGTGAATCTCGGCCGTGAGGCTGAACCGGTTGGGCTCGTCGGGGTGATTGTCGGGCTTGGGCGAGAAGTAGGCCGGCAGAGCCTGCGCCAGCAGGTTGTTGAGCGCGGGCGCGAGGGTCAGGGGGTTTATGCTCCCGCTGGCGTTCAGGTCGATGAGGTCGGACTTGAAGTCGATGAATGCCGGCGATGTCTGCAGGTCGGCCGTAAGAGTGGCCGGAGCCTCATACAGCCCGTTGCCGCCGGCATCGGTGAAGCGCAGGTCGGTCACCGTCAGCTTGCCGGCCGGCCGGTGAAGCTCTTCGGCGACGAAGCTGCCGTTGACCTCGGCCGAGAGCGTGTAGCCCTCGTATTTGCCTATAAGGCCCATGGCATAGGGGTTGACCGAGGTGATGTCGGCGCTGATGTCGGCGCTGTAGTTGCCCGGAGTGAGGTTGGCCGATGCGTTGAGGGTAAGGGTGGCCGTCGGGTCGGCCGACTCGACGGTGGCGCTGTATTGCTTGCCGGAGTAGGCGGCTTCGGCCGATATGCCGGTGTAGTCGCGGCCTTTCCATTGCAGGCGCTCCACGTTGAGCGATGCGGCTCCGGCGCGTTTGCCAAGGCGGAACGAAAGGTCGAGGTCGGCCATGCCGAGCTGCCTGCCGGGCACCAGGTCGCCGAGCCCGAGATTGCGCGCCGAGAGTGAGCCGACGAGCTTTCCGGCAGCGAGCGATGCCTCGATTTGCAAGTGGCCGAGGGCAGTCGACAGGTCGCTGTGGAGCTTGATTTCAAGCGGAGCCTTCCATGAGGCCGAGCCCGACAGGGTGGCGTTGCCGATTGAGGTAATCAGCTCCTGCTGGCGCGGAGTGAGCGGCCTGATGGCGTTGAGCACCGATGCCGCATACTCGCCGTTGAGCCCCAGGTCGAGCCGGCCTATGCGGGCCCCCCGGGGCGAGGCGTCGCCTCCGAGCTGCAGGTTGAGGCGGCGGTTGGGCATGCCGATGCTCAGGCGCCTGAGGTTGAGCGAGTCGGCAAACAGTTCGGCCCGGGCTCCCAGACTTATCTGAGCGTCGAGCGCCGCGAGGGGCGGCAGCAGCGGGCTGAGGTCGGAAATCGTGATGCGCGAATCGTTAAGCAGCTCTATGTCGGCTATTTTGCCGGCTCCGCGGTGAAGGTCGATGGTCATGTCGGCAAATGCCAGCGTTGATTCCGGCAGGCGCAGGCTCAGCCGGCTCATCGACAGCAGGCTGTCGGCGTAGCCAATGTTTGCCGAAAGGTTTCTGAGCGTCAGGCCGCTCTGCTCGCTGAAGTTCAGCCGCTTGAGGCTCACGGCTATTTCCCGGTCGCTGATTTTCGGCGCGGTGAGGTCGGCGCGCAGGTCGTCGAGGCGCAGGTGGGCCGGGTCGAGCCCTTCGGCCTTGTGTGGCTCGGAGAGCACGTCGTAAGCCGCGCGGCCCGAGCGAATCACCACCGTGTGCACCGCCAGGTTGAACTTCTTAGGTTTGTTGTCGTCTTTTCCTTTGAGTTTGTCGAAAATCGGCTGCACGTTGAGCGGCGCACCGACCGAATCGCGCCACACCCTTATGTCGGGCGACATCAGTTCGACGTCGGTCACCACGATGCGTCCGGCAACCAGGTTGCGCACGCTGATGCCCGCGTTGAGCCCGTCGGCCAGCAGGATGGTGTCGGAGTTGAGCACGAGGCTCACGTCGGCCAGTTCCACCCGGTTGAACGGCTGCACGTTGAGCCGGCCTATGTTCACTTGGGCGCCGAGCAGTTCCGACAGTTCTTCGGAGGCCACGGTGCGGATTTTGTCGTGCACGGCCGGCAGGCACAGAAGTATGTATAGCAATAAGGGTATCCCCGCTGTCAGCGACAGCAGGGATACGAGTATGAATCTTATTATCTTATAGGTGCGTCTCACAGTCCGCGGCCATGGCAAGCCTTGTACTTCTTACCGCTTCCGCAGGGGCAGGGGTCGTTGCGCCCGATGCGCGGCGCAGCCTTTATGGGTTGGGGAGCCTGGCGCTCGCCCTGCTGGGCCGATGCGGCGGCGCGTTGCGCGTCGGCACCCGAGTAGGCTTCGGGTTTCGAGGCGTTATAGCGCGAATAGTCGGTTTTCTGTCTGACGGCGCGCTCCACCTCGGGCTGGGGCTGCGGCTGCGGCTGCTGTTCGCCCTGAGTGCCTTCGGCAGCGGGCGCCTGAGGCTGCTGCGGAGCCTGCTGGCGTATGTAGACGCGGCCGCGCATCAGGGCCGAGGTGGCCTTGTCGTTGAGGTTCTTGAGCATGGCCTCGAAGAGGTGGAACGACTCGACTTTGTAGATTACCAGCGGGTCCTTCTGCTCGTAGCTGGCGTTCTGCACGCTGCGGCGCAGTTCGTCAAGCTCGCGCAGATGCTCTTTCCAGAGCTCGTCGATGCAGGCCAGCATCAGCAGTTTGTGCCATTCGGTCACTATGTTGTTACATTCGGCCTTGACCGATTCGGCCACGTTGACCACCAGGCGGTAAACCCGTTTGCCGTCGGTAATGGGCACCTGGATGTTTTCGGTGTAGCCTTTTTCGAACAGGTCGTTGATTACCGGACGGGTCACTTCGAGAATCTTGTCGCTCTTGCGCTGCAGGGTTTCCATGGCGGCCGTGTGGAGCGCGGTGACGAGCTCTTCGCGGCCAAGGTTGCGGAATTCCTGCTCGGTGAAGGGGGCGTCGATGGTCATCAGCGTCATCAGGTCGTGGTTCAGGTTCTCATATGCGCCCGGATCGGAGGGTGCATAGGTATCGACCAGGTTTTCGGCCACGTCGTAGAGCATGTTGGAAATGTCGATGCCGATGCGTTCGCCTT
>CAYUFQ010000111.1:0-6248 GCA_964444045.1 uncultured Bacteroides sp. | reverse complement strand
GAAGAATCTTTCAGATTCCTGTCTGATGTCACCTGGCCCGGGGGTAGTGCTGACGCACAACCCCCGGCTACTAAATGGAAGCAACCCTCCGGGTTGCCGTTCAGGCCCCAACTGACTGCATTTTCATTGAACTCACATGATTTTAATTGCACCGAATTCGATACAATTAAAAATGCACTCGTGGAATGGATATTGACTCTTGACGCAAATAAGACGGACGCACGGGGGTTGGCCGTGCGTCCGGAGAATTCGTTGGGTGGCGGGGGGGTATCAGATGGGGGCGTAGATGAGCTCGAAGTCGTCGACGTAGAGGGTCGAGCCTTCGCCGCCGCAGAAGTAGTCGCCGTAGATGCTGGCGCTGCACACTATGTCGATAATCTTCGGCGCGCCCTTGCCGGCTTTGTATTCAAGCGGGATTTCAATCATCATCAGGTCATTACCCGGAGTGGCTTCCGTGAGGTGGCAGGTGCCGTAGGCAACCACGTTGCCGGCATCTTTATCAAACAGCTTCTCCGCGCCCTTGGTGCGCACTATGCAGCCATATGAGCCGGCATATTCGCTGAGATAGTTGTCGAAGTCGTCGAAGAGGGCAATGTAAATCTCGCCCTTATCCATCTCGCCCTGCTTCAGGTATGAGTCTTTCGCGCCTTTTTTCTCTACCGTGCCGGGGGAGTAGTGCATCCACACGCGCAGCTTGGTCAGCTTGATTCCCTGAGGAATATTGAACGGGCGGCCGAAACCGATAAGGCCGTCGGTGCCTTCGGTGGCAAGATATTTGCCGGTGAACAGGTTACCGGCGGCAAACTTGCCAATCGAGCCGATGCCGACAAACTGCGAGCGCAGCTTGGCGCCGTAGGCGCCGCCATGCACCTTTTCGGTGGTCTGATTGGTAAGGGTAACGCTCATGGTCGACGAGCCGTGGTTGCCGCTATCCCAGAACTCCGTGCCGCCGTTGGCTTGCGGAATCACCACCTTGCCGGCGGTGTACCAGTCTTCCATGCCTGCGTTGGGCAGCTGCGGGCCGTTGTTGGTGGCGAACTCAACTATGTCGGCCTGATATTCGGTAGGGTTGGCCGCCGGACCACACACGGCGCGATATTCATATGCGGCGGCAACAGCCAGATTGCGCACAGTGGCATAGTAGGTCTGCCCCTTGGCGAATGCGGCGCGCGAGGCGCTGCCGTCCACGTAGGTCCAGTCGGCGCTGCCTTTGGCGCGATACTGGAACCCGGCGGTTTCTACGTCTTTCATAACCTGACCCTGAAGCACCGCCGAGGTGTAGGAGATGCTCTCCTTCGACGGGCTGACGGTGGCTACCGGAGCCTCCGATATGCGCAGGGTCAGCGAGGCCGACGAGCTCTTGCCCCGGCCGTCGGTGGCCGAAATGCCTATTACGTAGGGCTCCTCGGCGTTTTCGAGCGCGTTGATGTAGGAGTCGGCAAACGTGATTTTCACGAGCTGACCGCCGTCGACATTCTGCACCTCCTTGTAGATACCCTTTGCCCTCGCCTGCTCAAGCACTGACCCGGCAGACGCTATGAGGTCGAAATCTTCAACGCCAGGGGCATTCGATATTTTCACGGAGGTCAGCGGCGTGGCGGAGCTGACGTATACGTTGCGGCCGCCAAGCAGGCCGCTCTCACCGGCCACGGGCAGGGCAATGTCGAAGCCGTCGCCGATGATTGCCGGAGGTACGGTGATGGTTACTTCGTCGGTCACCTCCACCATGGTGTCGTCAACGCTGATGGAGATGAACGCCGCACCACCGTCGTCGCCACCGGGTTCGGTGGCCGTTATGTTGATTACGTATTCATGGGCCGGCTCGACGTTGTCGACGCTGCCGCTGACGGTGACGGGCTTTCCCTCGGCGGAGGTGGCGCAGAACGTGTAGTCGAGCGCGGTCACTCCTTCGGGCATCATGAAGTAGCCCTTGCGCCGGTCGCGCCCCTCGAAGGAGAGCGAGCCACCTTTGTGGGAAACGGTGAGGGTATAGTCAGAGATAAAATCGTCGATATCGGCGGCATATGCCACCGAGCTGACCACGTTGGCAATCCGGCACACAACCTCGACGCTCTTGCGGTCGCCGGCGGCCAGGCTTACCTCCTCGCTTCCCTCGAACCAGCGCGAGGTAAACGAGGCATACTCCAGTTTGCCGGCCCAGGCCTTGACGGTGTAGTTGCCCGACAGGAGTTTGACGCCTTCGGCAGGCACCTCGCCGATGCCGTTATACTTGCGCACCACTCCATCGCCGTTGCTTATCCACACGATGGTCGATTCGGCCAGATTCTCCTCTTCGTCCGAGCGGCTCTCGACCTTCACGTCGGAGTTGAGCCGGGCCGAAAGAAACAGCGTTCCCTCGCCTACGGCTACAGTCCGCTCGTCAGAGCAACCCGTCAGGCCTGCGGCGGCAACCGCCGCGGCCATGCCCATAACGGGCAATATCTTCTTAATCATAATTTACGGTTATCGCTTTGATGAGTCAGAGTCATTCAACTACTATGGTAAACTTAATCGTGGCCACGTTGCCGTCGTTGTCGGTCACCTCGAGGGTGAATTCGCTGGTGCTCGGGCCGAGTATGGCCAGAAGGCTCATGAAGCCGGTAATGTCGAAGTTGACCGTCTGCTGATTGAGCACTCCGTCGGCATGAGGCAGGCCGAGGTCGTTAAGCCCTTCGAAATACTGGCTGTCGTTAACCAGCGAGAACTCCGATGCCAGGCCAACGTTTTCAAGCTCATCGGGAGTGAGCGACGTAGAGTCGATTTTCACCTTCACGTCCTTGCATCCCTTAGGAGCGTTGATGGTCACGGCATACGTGGAGAGCTCGGTGCTGGTGTAGCTGCGGCCGTTCTCAAGCGTGCCGCCGAACGTAATCGGGTCATCGTCGGGCTCATCACCGCCGCCGATATTGGGCAGCTTGCCGGGTTCGTCATCGCCCGACAGGGTATCTTCCTTTCCGGGATCGACATCGGCGTTAAGGTCCACGTCTTCGCAGGTCACGTCGATTTTCACCCCGCTGCCGTCAATCTTTCCGCCGGGCACGTCGGGCATCGGCAGCTTGTCTTCCACCTCGTAGGTAATTATGCGGTGCTGGCCGGCGGCCACGTCGGTATAGGTGGTGAAGAAGTTTTCGTAATTGCCGTTGACGGTGCCGGTGAATGTGGCCACCAGAGTGGCCGAGCCGTCGATAGTGGCGAAATAGCCGGAGGAGCGTTCGGGGGTGAACTCAAGGCGCCCTTCGTCGTTGGCCACCACGGTCACCTTCACGTCGGAGGCCATGGCCGACTTCAGCTTCTCGCCAAACACTATCGAGACCTTGAGCGAGCGGAACGTGCACTTCACGGGAGCCACCTCGGTGATTTTGCCGGCGGTGATGGTGAAGTTCTCGGACTGACCGCTGAAATAAGGGCGCTCATATTCGGCCTTCAGCAGGTCGTGAGAGCGCACCGATGCGTGATACACGCCTTCGGGCAGCTCAACGGTGCCGGGCATGTCGGCATAGACATAGGTGCGGAACGCATCGGCCTCGCCCTGGCGGTAGAATTCAACTATGTAGCCGCTCACGTCGGTTACGGCGCGGCTGCCCGGAGCACTCTGGCTGTTGATTACCTCCGAGGCGTTCGACACTTCAACGCCTACAAGACTCACCGAGCCCATCTTGTCGTTAGGGCTTACCATGTCGTCGCCCGAGCACGATGCCAGGGCTACCAATGCCGGAAGCAGCAGGGCCTGATATTTGATTTTCATATGATTATTCGGAATTAAATTGTTAGCGATGAATTCAGTAGACGAGTTCTACATCATCGATATAGAACGAAGCGCCGGTGGCATGCTGATTGTGGTTGACGAACAGACCGGTGCTGAGGGTGGCAACGTCGTCGGCCGACACCGTTTCCTTGTCGGTTGAGCGGAACATGATGCGCAGCCCCGCAGCCTTGGCGGCATTGCGCTTGTAGGTCAGGTTGACGGTGAGCTGCTTATAGTTTGCATTATCGGGAGTGAGGCGGCCTGAGGCGATTACGTTATTCTTCGAGTCAAGCACCTCTATAACCGCCAGGCCCTTGTCGCCGGCATTGAACTTGTCGAATTTAGCCCAGAACTTCATGCCCGAGGGGCGGCTGGTGAAGGGTATGCCGTAAGAGGCGCCATCGTCGGTGTAGGAGCCGAGATAAAGCTCGCCGGCCGTATGATTTTCCGGCTGCTTGTTATACGGAGTAGCGCCCGAGGCCTTCCAGCCCACCGTGCGCACCACTCCGGCCATGCCCGAATGGGCGTCGTCTGACGGCACTGTGCCTATATGATACGAACGTCCGTCGAGGGCGTTGGTTGCCGAGGTGGTCAGGCGGTTAAGCGTATCCCATGGGCCTGCCGGGGTGAAGTTCGTGCCGCTGTAAGCGCCACACGAAATCGAGCTTTCCTCCCATTCGTCGAAGTCGCCGTTGTCAACCGGCGTGGCGGCCTCGGTGCGGATAGCCACGGGCGATGAAACGAGAGCCCCCACCCTCACCCGCAGATAGGCCACGGAGGCCGGAGTGAGGCCCGTCAGGTGCAGGTCGGAGCCGCTGCGGGTAAATCCGGCGGCTGAATAGGTCTTGCCGCCGTCGGTGGAGATTTCGGCGCCGAGATTGCGCGCAAAGGGGTCGTAGCCGTCGGCTGTCACCGTGGCCCAGGCATAGGTGGCAAACACGTCGTTGGTGTTAACTGTCACTTTAGGCGCGGCAAGCATGGGCACTTCAACCGGCTCCGTCACCGTAGCGCCGCAAACGGCCCTCAGGCGGAACGGAATCCGGGCATGCTCAGGCACGTTGACGCTCACCTTATATTTGCCATCAATCGGGGTAATGGAGGCAATGACGGCATCGGCAAAGCCGCCGCCATCGGTTTCATACTGCATGGCGAGAGTCTTCGACAGGTCGCCCGAGCCGTCGCCGGTCACGATAACGTCAATAGTCTCCTCGCCGGCATAGGCATAACCGTCGGCAAACGACAGGCTGACGTTCATGGGCTTGACAGTTACGCTGAAGCCCACGGGCTCTGACATCTTGCCGCTCCGGTCGGTCACCACAAGGGTGAACTCAACGGGCATTGCCGCATCGGCCGACGCCGGGATGTGGGCCGCCACATCTCCGAGCGAGAACGCGGCATAGTTGCCCGCATTGCGAAACAGCCCCATATCCTTGAACCCGAGCGCAACGAGCGCCTGCTGCTGCGAGGCGTCAGCATTGGCCAGGTCGATTTCGGCAGGCCAGCCCTGACCCACGAGCGACTCGCCGCGAGTGGTCAGCATGGCCCTGGCAATGCCGCCACGGGCATGTATGTCGAATCGGGGAGCTGAAGCGAAGGCGCTTCCTTCAATCACCTCAATCAGCTCGCCGTTGGTGAAGCCCACGGCCTCGACCTCGGGAGCGGGTATGGTCAGCACCTGGTCGGATATGTCTACTTCCACATCCTCATGCTGCAGGTTATCGTCGAACTTCACCACGATTGACTCCACGACTGCCACTCCGTTGCCCCCCAGATTCATCTTCAGGTGATAGTGATGACGGGCTTCGGCCTTGAAGGTGGCCACTTCCATGCTCCCCTTGATGCCGTTGGGCTTGGTGAAGCTGACGGTGAGGGCCACGTTGCCCGGCTTGAGATACACGGGCCGGGATTCAGTGGAAGCATAGTCGAGATAGGCTCCGCCGGGAGTGTGGAGGGTGGCCGAGATGCCGGTCATATAGTCGGTGAGGGCATCGTCGAAAGTCAGGCTGACCATTGCCTTCGAGGGGCAGGCGGTGAGGTCGACCGTCGTGGTTTCCCCTTCGGTCACCGTCAGCCGGGCCTCGCCGTAAACTCCGGGCTTTTCGAAACCCTCCTCGGCCTGATTGCCATAGGAGGCCGTCAGGGTGTATCGGCCTATGGGAAACTTCCGGTCAGACGGAAATTCGGAGGTCGGGAACGATTCGCTGACGAGGCCGTCGTCAGACGTCAGTGAAAGAGTCAGATCGCCTACCGTAATATCGGCGATTTCGGCCGCACGCGAGCCGGAATCATCGTGAGCGGTGACCACACCGGGGTCGTAGCTCACCAACGGGAAAATCGTGCCGGTACCGCTTGTGCCTTCCGCCCCGTCGTCGTTGCAGGCGGTAAGGAGCATAAGTACCGCAAAAGCACCAAGTCCCGCATGTCTAAACATTTTCATAGAACTTTTGATTGGTTTATGATTATGCTTTTAGCATAAAAGCGCAGCAAATATACGCATTTTAAT
>CAYUFQ010000110.1:0-6349 GCA_964444045.1 uncultured Bacteroides sp. | reverse complement strand
GCGTCGGGTCACTATCTTGCCCAAATGATGCTGAGTGATTATCTCTATCGCGAAGTGATTCTCGAAGATATCGATTCCGGGGTGGTTGCGCACCTGCTCGATAAGCCTCTGCTGAATCTCGAATCCGGTATTGTCGGCATGATGCAGAATACGGAACTCGCTGTGGCCCCCCTCGCGGTGAAGGTCATACGAGCCGTCGGCCTTCTTGTCAAAACCGACACCCCACCCCACCAGCTCGGCAATCTGACCCGGGGCTTCGGTCACCACCTTGCGCACGGCCTCCGGGTCGCTGAGAAAGTCGCCGGCAATCATTGTATCCTGAATATGCTTTTCAAAATCATCCACCTCGAGGTTTGTCACCGAAGCGACTCCCCCCTGGGCCAGAGCCGTGTTCGCCTCATCGAGAGTAGACTTGCACACCAGTGCCACCCTACCCTTCGACGCCACCTTCAGCGCGAAACTCATGCCGGCTATACCCGACCCGATTACAAGGAAATCATATTTGTATGTCATACCTTTTATCGCTTAAATTATCCCTGCAAAGTTACTCAGTTAAATTAACATATCCAAAAAAATGATACGTCCGGACATACGAAAAAAAGAGAACCGGCAGGAGTTACTGCTGATTCTCTCTCATGTGCTTTCGAGTAGTCGGGGTGACAAGATTCGAACTTGCGACCACACGCCCCCCAGACGCGTACTCTAAACCGGGCTGAGCTACACCCCGCGGCTTTGTCTCAAAAGCGATGCAAAGTTAGGCACTTTTTTTGAACCGGCCAAATTTTTTTGACACTTTTTTTGCACTTTTTTCAAACTGCACTGTTATAGTGGCGATTAGTCGCGGGGATATGCAGCGAGAAAAACGGGGCGCCGGCGCAGTTCGGCTGCCGCGGCGCATAGAGCGCGCAGGGAGGTGATGCCCACCACGTAGTTGAAGCCGTCGTCGTCCGACGTATATTTTTCGCTTATAGAATCAAAATCTATCAGATTGAGGTCTTCGGGGCGGCTGTAGCGATAGTAAATGCGGAAGTGAACGTCGTCGGTATACTCAGGCAGACATCCGGCATGGGTCTGACGCTTTTTGTATTCATACCGGTAGTCATATTGCGAAGCGGTGATATCGCTCAATATGGCCGAGCCGGTTGGGAAGCCGCCCGCACCGCGTCCGAACATGAATTGCTTGTCATAGCAGAGTCCTTTGATTACCACTCCGTTAAACTCATCGTCGACACCATAGATATACTTCTCTTTCGATAGCAGCTGCGGAATGACACACATGCACAGACGGCCGTCGGAGAGCTTCTCCACGTGTCCCACCAGCTTGATGCGGCGTTTTTTCTCGTTGGCAAAGCGCACGTCGCCGTCGGTCAGCGAGGAGATGCCGAAGGTAAACACCCTGGCCGGGTCGACATAAGTGCCGAAAGCATGGACAGTGATGATTACGAGTTTCGACAGCGAATCCCATCCGTCCACATCAAGACTCGGGTCACTCTCGGCGAAGCCGGCCTCCTGAGCCTGGCGCAGGGCGTCGGCATAGCTCATGCCCTCCTTGAATATCTTCGTGAGGATATAGTTCGACGATCCGTTGAGGATGCCTTTGACCGAAATGAGCAGGTCGTTGTCGTAATACTCCTCGAGGTTGCGGATTACCGGAATACTGCCGCAGGCCGATGCGTCGTAGAGCAACGTGCCGCCCGTGCGCTCCTGCAGCCCGATGAGTTCGGGCAGATGCTGCGCGAGCATCTTCTTGTTGCCGCTCACCGCGGTGAGTCCCATGGTCAGCGCCCGGGTGATGATGGCGAACGAAGCGTCGGCATCATCGATCAGCTCCACTATTATATTTATCTCAGGGTCGGAGAATATGGCTTCGGGGTCGGTTGTAAAGTCGGCATCGACGCCGCGGTGTTTCTGCGCCGAGCGCACGCATACACGCTTTATGCTCACGCCCTCCGGGCGCGTAGTGGCTATGAGGTCGAATAGCGCCCGGCCAACGGTGCCGAATCCGAACAGACCTATGGTCAGCTGCTTGCGGTGTGTTGTCATTATTGCTGCATGAAATTTTGAATCAAACGGTTTAGCTTTTCGTGCTCAACGAGAAAGCCGTCGTGGCCGAAGTTGCTCTCAATGGTGGCCAGCTGAGCGTCGGGAATAAGTTCGGCGAGCACCCGGGCCTCGGCCGTGGTGAACAGAATGTCGGATGTGATGCCCACCACCAGGGCTTTGGCCTTGATGCCGGCAAGGGCCTTGCTGATGCCTCCGCGGCCGCGGCCAACGTCGTGAGAATCCACGGCCGACGACAGCCTGTGATAGCTGTAGGCATTGAAGCGGTTGCAGAGCTTCAGGCCCTGATGGGTCTGATAGGAGTGTACCTTGCGGCGAAACGGAGTGGAAGCGTCGGTTTCGGCGCCGGCATCGGCCTGAGTCAGGTTATAGGCCTCGGGGCCGCGATAGCTCAGCAGCGCGCAGGCGCGTGCGGCGGCAAGTCCGGCCATGCCGGCGCTGTCGGAGTCGGCGCCATAGGTCGGATCGGCCTCTATCGCCATACGCTGGGTTTCGTTGAAAGCCGCTGCCCAGGGCGAGCTCACGGCCGATGTGGCTATGAGCGCCACGCGCGCGGCGAAGTCGGGCTGCATCAGCGCCCACTCCATGCACTGAAATCCGCCCAGCGAACTGCCTATGAGCAGTTCAACCCGCTCTATGCCCAGATGTGAGGCCAGGAGCTGATGGGCGCGCACCATATCGCGCACGGTGACCTGAGGGAATCGGTTGAAGTAAGGCCTGCCGCTGCGGGGGTCGACCGACAGCGGTCCGGTGGTGCCATAGTGCGAACCGAGAATGTTGGCACACACTATTAAATACTTCTCAGGGTCGAGAAAGCGTCCGGGCTCAACGGTGCGGGGCCACCAGTCGGCCACGTCGCTGTTGGCCGTCAGCGCATGGCACACCCATATCACCCGCGGCCCCCGGCCGAAAGTATGATAAGCTATGGTGAGCCGTGGCAGCGTTTCGCCCGACTCGAGCCTGAAGGGGCGGTCAATGTCGAGGGTCAATACCATTCTATGCCTGATGAATATGATGAGCGTTTGTCGTATTTCAGGTCGGATAGCATCGATGACTTGATGGCCACATGGAAGTTATAGCTCTTGTAAGGGCCTACGGGCACGAAGCTCGCCGTCATGGTGAAGCAATGCAGGTCGCGGCTCAGGTTGCAGTTCATGTAGGCAATCTTCTTCAGCTTGAAGTCATACGACGCCGAGAAGCTCAGGTTCCAGTTAGGCGTGGGGCGAATCGAGCCGCTGAAGCTCAGATTATGGGTGAATTTGCCGTTATACTCCATCTTCTTCTTGTTAAACGAGCCGTAGCCGTAGCTAACCGAGTAGTTTATGGCGAAATTCCACGGACACTCCCACTTCAGATAACCGTCTTCGTCGAATTCATGAGTGCTTGACTGATTTTTCTTCTTATTATTCTTCGATTTGCCATCGGCCGGTGAGGCGTCGTTGGCCGAATCGTCAGCAGCATCGTTTTTACGCCGGCGCTTGAACAGGTTGGTAAAAGTGGCGTTGTTGAAGTTATATGAGAAACTGGTGCCGGTGCTCGACAGGCGTCCGAGCCCCTTTCCGGCCTGCAGGCGGGTGATGTTGCAGCGATACGGGGTGCCGTACTCGTTGAGCTTATAGGTGTAGACGTCCCATGTGGCCGAGAGGTTAAGATTGAAGCCTTTGGTGAGCCTGAGCAGTATCGACGTGTTGATATTGCTCCAGTTAAGCGAGTCGGCGGCAAAGTTATAGCTCTGACTCACAGTAAAGTTCTCAATCAGCGATATTTTTTTCTCGCCAATGGAATCATCGGTGGCCACCTTCATTTCAAGGTTATTGGCGAGCGACACCGACACTATGCCGCTCTTGCCCCTGTCGGGCACACCGAAAATGGCGTTGGGGAACATGGAGTAGACACTCTCCTGCTCCCGGCCGTTATTGTCGACGTATTTATACCTGCCGTAATAACCCCAGCCGGGCAGGCCGAAGTCGGGCGAGCCCGATATGCTTACCGTTGGCGTGAGCACATGGCGTATCATCTTCACTTTTTTGCCGAAAAGCGGCTGCCAGAAGCCATAAATCTTAGTGGAGAAGCCGAGCGAGGCATTGAAATCAAACACGTTATACAGGCTATAGGTCGTATCCTGCACTTCGGCCGACGCAACGGGGTCCCACTGGCGGCGCACCTTCTGAGTGTACATGCGGTCGTTCATAGTAATCGACGGGGTGACGTTGATATACTTGAGCAGCTGGAAGGTGGCCGATATCGGCACCGAGTGCCTCATGCCGTTGCGCCAGTCTTTGACAAGCGACTTCTTGAAAAATTCGTTTTCGTTGGCCGTCAGCGAGTTCTGGAGCTGTCCGGAATACGACAGCTTAATCTTTTCATACCACTTTTCGGCCCCCACTGCCCGCTTGCGCTTGAACGGAGCCACCTGCGAGAGCGACACCGACAGATTCGGAACCGACACGTTGAGAGTGCCGTCGCTCGAGCGCTGGGTGATGTTGAATCCGGCCGAAAGGCTCCACTTGCTGCCCGGGAAGCGATAGCTGAGGTTGACGGTAGAGCTCTTGGTGTTTTCGGTAAACGATGAGTTATAATACGAATTGATGTTATTGCGCGTATAGCCCGACGTAGAGAAGTTCACGCTGGCCGAGAACGTCATGTTGGGATTAAACTTCGAATCCTGCTGATGGCTCCACATCACCTGGAAGTTGGTGGCGCGCGAATAGTCGGCCGAGCCCTTCTCGCCATCGACCGTATTCAGGTAGCTGATGGAGAAATTGCCGGCGAACTTATATCGCTTCGAGTAGGTTGAACGGGCCGAGAGGCCCCATGTGCCCTTGGTGTAGATCTGACCGGTCAGCGCCAGGTCGATATTGTCGTTGATGGCGAAATAATAGCCGCCGTTGTCGAGATAGAGGCCGCGGCGGTAATCATCGCCGAATGTGGGGAATATGACGCCCGACGAATAGCTCTTTGTAAACGGGAAATAGCCGAACGGCACCGCCAGCGGCAGCGGCAGTCCGGCCAGCACGAGATAGGCCGGCCCCGAAACCACGTTGCTGCCGGGCTTTACCTTGCCCTTGGTAATCTGGAAATGAAAATGGGGGTCGTCGTGGTCGTCACACGTGGTGTACTGGCCGTCCTGTATGTAAAACTCGCCGTTTTCCATGCGCTTCGACTTGCCTCCGGTCAGATAGCCTTCGCCCTGCTGGGTCACCACGTTGGTTATGAATCCCCTCTCGGTCCTGAAGTTATAGCTCATCTCGTGCGATTCATATGAATCTCCGCCGTTGGTAAACTTCGGAGTGCCTAAGACGTTGCCCAACGTGTCGGCCCTGCCCTGCGCATTGACATTGCTGGTTTTCAAATCCATGTCAATCAAATCCGCGTCGAGCGACAGGTCGCCGTAGGTAACGCGCCCCTTGCCATACATATACGTGTGGTTGCGCCCTATCATAATCATCGAGTCGCTCGACTGAAACTGCACCGCATGGTCAAGGTCGACCTTTTGCCGGCGTATGCGCGATGCCGGGCGCGCTTCAGCGCTGTCGGCAGGCGCCGGCAAAATCTTTTTCGAAGAGGCCACATCCTGCCCGAGCGAGCACATTGCGCTCGCCATCAGCAACATAACGATATATAATATACGCCTAAGCAAAATGCAGAGTCTGAATTTATGAGTGCAAATTTACGCAGAATTATTGAATATCTGAGTTTAATCCGTAACTTTGCGCCCGAAAATTATGAATTGGCTCGATTCTTTATTCATAGATCATTCGCCCATGCAGGCCGTGATAGTCATTTCGGTGATTATCGCGATAGGTCTCGGCCTCGGCAAAATCAAGGTGATGGGAGTGTCGCTCGGTGTCACCTTCGTATTCTTCGTGGGCATACTTGCCGGTCATCTCGGCCTGAGCATCGACCCTCAGATGCTGCAATATGCCCAGAGCTTCGGCCTGGTGATATTTGTCTACGAGCTCGGTCTGAAAGTCGGTCCGGGCTTCTTCGCCTCGTTCCGCTCGGGCGGAGTGAAGCTCAATATGCTCGGACTGGCCACGGTGCTTCTCGGCACCCTTTTCGCCGTGGGCATATCCATGATATGGCACATTCCGATGAGCGACATGGTGGGAGTGCTGAGCGGCGCCACCACCAACACCCCGGCGCTCGGCGCCGCGCAGGAAACCCTGACCCAGCTTGGCAAGCCATCGGCCGGAGCCGCCTTGAGCTGTGCGGTAACCTATCCGCTGGGAGTAGTCGGCGTGATTCTGGCATTCATAGTGTTGCGCAAGTGCTTCACCCGGCCGGC
>CAYUFQ010000109.1:0-6402 GCA_964444045.1 uncultured Bacteroides sp. | reverse complement strand
AATAGAGGGCCTTGACTCAAGTAAGCCGTCTGTGACATTTAATATCGCAAGAGAAAATATGGCTGAAATAGATGAGGTTGCCACTGACATCACTGAGAAAGCTTCTTATTATAATATTCAAGGTATAAAGATTGGAAATAGAAAAGATGACTTATCTCCCGGTATCTACATCAAACAGCTTGGCTCGAAAGTAGAGAAATTTATTATTAAATAGACTACCTTTTGTTGAGACTGAAGTCTTTTTAAGACACATCAGCACTGCACACTCTCCACTTCTCCACTACCTCCGATTGCGCGGATGATAGTTGAGAATCTCGGCGCGAAGCCGCGTGTGGTCAATGTGTATGTAAATCTGGGTTGTAGATATGCTTTCGTGGCCGAGCATCTGCTGAATGGCGCGCAGATTCGCACCCCCCTCGAGCAGATGTGAGGCAAACGAATGGCGCAGGGTGTGGGGCGACACCTCCCGGCTGATGCCGGCATCGCGCGCCAGGCGCTTCACTATGTCGAACACCCTCATACGGGTGATTCTCCCCCCGGTGCGCGGAGCAAGAAACACATAATTCTCCTCGCCCGGACGAATCTTGCCCACGGCGCGCTCGTCGAGCCAGCGGCCGAGGGCGTCGGCCGTGACCTCGCCCATCGGCACGAGGCGCTCCTTGTTTCCCTTGCCGCGCACCGTCAGATATCGTTCGTCGAGATGCAGCCTGCCCACCTCGAGGCTAATCAGCTCGCTGACGCGGAGCCCGCAGCCATAGAGCGTTTCGATGAGCGCACGGTCACGCACCGCCTCGCGGCTCATGGGGTCGATGGCGGCAATCATCGCGTCGATTTCCTCTACGGCGAGCACCTCAGGCAGATGCAGTCCCACCTGAGCCGGTGCGATGAGCAGCGCCGGATTATTTTCGAGATAGCCCTCGAGAGTGAGAAAGCGGAAAAAGGCGCGTATGCCCGACACCAGGCGCCGGAGCGAACGGGGCGACAGGCCGCAGTCCATCATCCCGGCCATAAACTCGTGGAGGGTCTGCACGGTAACCTCGGTGAGCGGCGTAGAGCCGAGAAAGTCAAGCAGGCGCCCGGCATCGCGCATATATGCCTCGCGCGAGTTGTCGGCCACTCCGGCCTCAAGGAGCAGATAGGCGCGGAAGGCATCGGGCAGCTTGGCCGGCGGTGGGAGCTGACGCATCAGGGATTGTAGATGTCGGGGTTGAAAAAGTTGAATATTCCGCTTACTCCGCGTGCGGCAACGGCTCCGGGACCTGCAGGATCAAGCTCGGCCGACGCGCAGAAGTCGGTCTGCGCCTTGGCCCGATGCCCCAGCTTCCAGTATAGCGCGCCGCGGCGATAGAGAGCATCGGCATTATGCGGGTCGGAGTCGATAACGGCGGTCAGGCGGGCGATTTCGCGTTCTATCTCAGTCACGTGGTTGGTCATAGCGGAGTGGCGAGAGTGAGGGTATATGCGGCGGTTGCGGTGGAGCGGAGGGCAAAACGGCGGCCGTCGGGCACGCGCGCCACCCCCTCCTCGGTCAGGTCTATGCTGCCGAGGCCTATTCCGGCCACTCCGGCCGCCTTGAAAGCAGCCTCCTTGCAGGTCCACGCCTCGAGCAGACGGTTGCGCCACAACGGGAGCTCGGCATCGCTCAGAAATTTCGATATGACGCGGCCAAGCTGCTCAAGCCTGGGCTCCTCGATGTCAACCCCGATGCGGAGAGTCGGGTGCAGGGCAATAGCCACGAAATGACGCGAATGGCTGATTGATATATTCAGCGTAGACCCGATGAGTACGGGCGAGCCGTCGGCCTCATGAATCACCCTCACGTCAGGCCCAACACGCTCCCTGACAATCCGGGCCACGTCACGACGGGTGCCCGGCTCGATGATTACCCTAACAGATTCACTCATAGCAGTTCGAGCATTTTTTCAATATCGGCGGCAACGGCCCTGACATAGGGCGCCACCGAGTCGGCCGGCGCACCGGGAGGGAAATCGGCCACCGCCACTCCCGACAATACGTAGGTGGCGGAGTCGGTGGCAAGAAACTGCACCGGAGTGCGCAAGGCCGTGGCAGACGTGATTATGGTCACTCCCGGCCGTTGGGCCACTTCGCCATAGTGGCCCTCAATATTGCGGGCCATCCGCTCCGTGCGGTTATCGATTACTCCGGCAATCTCCGCCGCCGCGGCCTGAGTGAGGGTGCAGTTCACCGTGATGCCATAGGCGGGATAAACCACGTCGAACCACCCGGGGCGCACTGCGATTACCCGGGCCGAATCGTTGATATTCAAGCTGACGCCATTCTCAAGCCGCAAGGGGGAATAACTCCGGAGATATAGCGAGGCCCGGGGATATGCCCGCGGCCGGGGCACGGGCGCCGGCCGGTCGCCGCCACCTGACGCAGTGCAGCCGGCAAGCAGTGCCGACGCGATTGCCGGGAGCAGCAAGCGCCTCATGACTGCACCTCCGGCATCACCTTGACACGCACCGACACTATGCGGTGATTCGAAATGTCGAGAATCAGAAAACGGCACCGGCCGTAGACCAGGCTCTCCTTCTCGCGCGGAAAGTCGCCTTTTATGGCCAGCAGCATGCCGGCCAGAGTTTCGCAGTCTTCCATCACGGGGCCATAGAGGTCTTCGGCCTCATCGGCCTGTTCGGTCACCCGGAAGAAGTCGTTGAGCAAGGTTTTTCCTTCGAAAATAAAGGTGTTGTCAGGCAGGCGTTTGTAGGTCTTTTCGGCCTCATCGTATTCATCGTCGATATCGCCTACAATCTCTTCGAGCACATCTTCGAGCGTCACTATGCCCTGAGTGCCGCCAAACTCGTCGACAACTATGGCCATATGCACCTTGCGGCGGCGGAAGTCTTCGAGCAGGTCGTCGATCATACGCGATTCAGGCACGAAGTAAGGGTCGCGCAGCAGGGTCTGCCATCTGAACGACTCCTGGCGGTTTTCGACATACGGCAGCAGGTCGCGGGAGTAGAGTATCCCTTTTATGTTATCCTGAGTATCCTCATAGACGGGGATACGGGCGTAGCCGCTCTCGAGCACCAGGGTCATCACCTCGTCGAAACTCGCGTCGATGCTCAAATCGGTTATGTCGACCCTCGGCGTCATCACCTCGGAGGCGGTGGTGTCGCCAAACCGCAGAATCTCCTGCAGCATGCGCGAATCGTCGCGCTTCTCAACGTCGGTCAGTTCAAGGGCCTGGCTGAGCTCGTCGGCCGATATGTTTTGCGGCTTCTTCTCCACCACCCTGTGCACAATCGACGAACTGCGCACCAGCAACGCCGAAAACGGCTTCAGCAGCGCAAGCATCATGTCAAGCGCCGGCGCGGCCATGCGTGCCCATTTAAGCGGACGCGTCTGGGCATATAGCTTGGGCAGAATCTCGCCGAAAAGCAGTATAAGGAAGGTGAGCAGAACCGTCTGCAGGACGAAGCTCCATAGCTCGCCCATATTGAGAAACAGCGGGCCCAGAGCATAGTTGGTAAGCACAACTATGGCTATGTTCACCAGATTGTTGGCAATCAATATGGTGGCCAGCAGCCGCTCGGGCTGACTTAGCAGCTTGCGCACGGCGGCATTTCGTTCGGAGCCGTCGGCCTCGTCGGCCTCATCGAGCATCTGACGCGTCAGCGAGAAGTAAGCTATCTCGCTGCCCGACACGAATCCCGACACCACCAGACACAGGGCGGCAAAGACTAACGGTGTTACCAATTATCTGACGTTTACGGGTTTCACTTCATGGTTATTTCAACCATCACCGACTCACAGGGGCCAATAGTCCACGACTCATTGCCCATCACGCCGCATGCCAGCTGATAAGGCACGAAAAACTCAGCCGCTTCGCCCGCAGACATAAAGGGGAGCGTGGCTTCCAGAAACGGAACGTATATACGGCCGAAAAGCGTATGCACGTCCTTGCGGCTGGCGATTTCAATGCGGCTGTCGGCGCGCCTGAGGGTATAGTCGAGCGTCAGCACGTCGTCGGGAGCGAACACATTGCCATCACCGGGAGTGATGACGCGTTTCATCAGTCCGTCGGCCCCCACGGACGTAAAGTCGGGATTGCTCATCAGCTTGTCGGCCACGGCCTCGCCAAGCTCGCGGTTGAGCCGGGCGGCATCGGTGTTGAACACCTCGGCCTCTTCGCGCTCGATAACATGACGCTCCTTGATTTCCATCAGGCTGTCGACCTTCAGCTTCAGCGCCTCAAGCTCTTCGAGCGAAATGGTGTCGGAAAGGAATGCAGCCTCGAACGAATTGATAAACACATCGCGGTCAATGCTTTCCGTCATGGCCACGTCGCGATAGAAATCCATCACGTTGAGCCCGGCACGCAGGCCGGTCAGATAGCTTATGTTGCCGGTGTCAGTGCCGAGCACCGTGCGCAGGCCGCGCATCATCTCTTTTTTGTCGATTTCGAAATCGGGCACAGTGGCTATCTCATACGAAGCCGAGCGGCCGAGAAAGTCGGCAAAGACTATGTTGAGGCTGTCGGCAAAATTATCGGCCGAATCCAGATCCGAAGCCGCCCCGGGGCCGGCACAAGAGGCCGATGCTGCCGCAACCGCAAGCAGCGAAACTGCTAACTTATTCATTTTGCTTTGATTATTTCAAGTAATTCAATAGTAAAGTCAAGGGCCGAATTGCCAGGAATCAAATCCATCACGGCCTCTTCGCCATAGCCTGCCGCCGGCGGGATAAACACCCTGTAGGTTCCTCCGGCATGCATCTGCTGCAGCGCGTTGCTCAGGCCGGGAACCACCTGATTCACCGGCAGGGCGAATGGCTCGTCGGTCTTGTCGAACTCAGCGCCCGAGCTGAGCCGGCCGGTGTACATCACGCGCACCACGCAGTCGGCCGTCGGGCTCTCGCCCGACCCTTCCACCAGACGCTGCATCACCACTCCGCCCTCAAGCTCCTCGCTTCGCGGCAGCGAAAGCTGCGAGCTGACCCATGCCGTCTCCGCCCCGGCATCCATCGGAGCCACAGCAGGCGGGCGCTTTATGGCCAGCGCCGCAGTGAGCATGTCGTGAGCCTCGGCCGGGGTGCAGCCGATGCTGTCGCCGCGAAACGCCCTGACGAAGAGGTCGAGAAAACGCTCGCGGTCGATAGTCAGCCCGGCCGACTCCATATCGGCAACGGTTTGACGCAGCGAATTGCTGAAAAACGAGGCCGCGGCGGCATCATAGTCGGGCTGCGCCGGCTCCCGGGCCGATGTGGCGACGAAGCCGAGCGCCGCCGTCAGAGCAGCGAGGCAACGCATCCTCATGTTATTTTCCGAGCACCTCAAGCAGTTCAACGTCGAAAATCAGAGTGGCGTTAGGCCCGATTACGCCGCCGGCACCCTGAGGGCCATAGGCAAGGGTGGACGGAATGTGAAGGCGCCACTTCGAGCCGGCCTTCATCAGCTGCAGAGCCTCCACCCAGCCGGGAATCACCTGGGTCACGCCAAAGGTGGCGGGCTCGCCGCGCTCAACCGAGCTGTCGAACACCGTGCCGTCGATGAGCCGGCCGGTATAATGCACCTTCACCTGGTCGCCGGGGGCGGGCTGTGCGCCGGTTCCCTCGGTGAGCACTTCGTATTGCAGACCGCTGGCGGTGGTTTTCACCTCCGGACGCTTTGCATTGGCCTCGAGATAGCTCTTTCCGGCCTCTTCGTTCACTTTGGCGGCGGCTGCGGCGGCAGCCTGCATCTCCTGCTCCATGGCGGTGAAATATTCACGAATCACGTTTTTAGCCTCATCATACGTCATCTGAAGCTCCTTGCCGTTGAATGCGGCGTCGAGGCCGGCGGCAAAATCGGCAACGTTGAGTTCCTTGATGCCCGATGAGCGGAAATTGTTGGCCATGCTCAGGCCAAGCGCATATGAAATCTTATCCATAATATCTTGTATTTAGTGGGGGTATAGAGGGTTATCAGATACTCAGGCGGCGCAGGGTTTCGAGCAGCGAGCGGTCAATGGGCTTGTCGTTCTTGATAGCCTTCGAGAACGGCACGTAGACAATCTGGTCGTTCTGTATGCCGATCATCACGTTGCGCTGGTCTTCCATAATGGCATCGATGGCGGCGGCGCCCATGCGCGAAGCCAGGATGCGGTCGGTGGCCGTTGGCGAGCCGCCGCGCTGCAGGTGACCGAGAATCGAAACGCGCACGTCGTAGGCCGGATATTCGCGGTGCACACGCTCGGCCAGCCCCATGGCGCCACCCGTCACCGGACTTTCGGCCACGAGCACTATGCTCGAGTTCTTGCTCTTGCGGAAGCCGTTTTGAATCAGTTCGGCCAGCTGGTCAACCTCGGTTGATATTTCAGGGATGATGGCGGCCTCGGCGCCGGTGGCTATGGCGCCGTTCAGGGCCAGGAAGCCGGCATCGCGCCCCATCACCTCGATGAA
>CAYUFQ010000108.1:0-6449 GCA_964444045.1 uncultured Bacteroides sp. | reverse complement strand
GAGCGCCCGGTTGCGGGGGTATGCGGGGGAGGGGGATTATTTCTTTTTGGGTTGGATGTTCAGGCGGTAGATTACGTGGAGCATGGCATAGCGGGGCAGGGTGTTGTAGCGCGCTTCGGTGCGCCCCTGCGAGTTCATGGTGAGCTGGACGTTGCTCAGTTGGCCGAGGATGTCGAAGCCGTCGATGGCGAAGGTGATGTTGCCTTGCATGATGCTCTTGGCAATGCGGGCGTTCCAGACGAGATGGTTGGTGTTGAGGCGCGAGTCGGCATAGCCGCGGCGCGAGTGCATCATCAGGTCGGTGGTGACGCTCACGTTCCAAGGCAGTCTGACCGCGCGGAAAACCAGCCCGTAGTCAAAGTCAACGGCGTTGATTGCCGTGAAGCCGGCCTGCGGCGAGGTGACGCGGCGGTAGTCGGCATTGCCTTTGGCCGATATTTCCATGCCGTCGGTTATCTTATAGGTGAGGCCCAGCCTTTCGCGCAGGCTGATAGTACGCACGGTGCTGCGTTCCAGGTTGATTATGTCGACGGAGTTATGGTAGCCGAAGTCGGTGTCCGAGCTGATTTGCCACTCTTTTTTCGCTCCGGTTTCGCGGTTGAAGTTCAGGCCGGCCGCTGCGTTCCAGTTGCCGCCTACGTTGACCGGACGGAAGGTGGTGATGCCCGTGGTGGCGTCGTAGGCGGCCGACTGAGCTATCATGTTCTCGTATTTGCGGAAGGCGGCTGTCAGTTTTATGCCATGTCGGCTGAACCACCAGCTGTTGAGGTCGAGGCTGTGTACGCGGGTGGCCTTCAGGCCGGAATTGCCGGCATAGATGTGAAGCGGGTCGGCGGTGTCGGCCACGTCGATGAGGTCGAGCATATCGCATAGCGTTGACGCATAGCTGTAGCTCCCGTTGAGAAAGCCCACATTAAAGTCGATTTTCGGCTCAAGATACCATGGGGCGCGCCTCGCTCTCTTCACCTCGTTCATGTAATGGTAGTCTATATGGCCGGGAGCATAGACTACTTTGAGGCCTGCGCTGAGATTAAACTGCTCGCGGCGCTTGCATATGGTTACGTGAGGGAAGAAGTTAGTGAACTCGACCTCTGCGGTGTGGGTGTTATTGACCGAGATGTAGTGAAACGACTTTGATGGAATCAGGGTGCGGTTGCGCTCCGCTACGGAGGGGAGTGCGGCTTCGGTTTCCTCGAAATAGCTGCGTGTGCTGTTAAGATTTGCATGCCCGTAGGCGTATGCAACGTGCCACCAGCCATAAATCGGTTTCGCAAAGTCATAATCTCCGCCCAGCGAGATGTGCTCGTCGATTTTGAGCCGGCGTTCGGGCATGAACTCCTGCGGCGACTGCCGTTCGTTCAGCTCAGGCTGAAGCGGAAACAGCAGTGTGCGTCCGGTAAGTGACTCCAGCCGCCGGTCGCTCCACGAAACGGCAAGGTTCTGGTTCAGTTTAGAGGTTGAGGCCGGAAGATTCCAACGCGCATTTAACTCCGCGCCCGCCTTCCACATGCGCCGATATGTATCCGAGGTTTGGTCAAGCGAGTTCATCAGGGTTGCAAAGGCATCGGAAGTGGAGGAGGCGAGGGTATTGCTCGCTTTCTCCCTGACGAATGATGCCTTGGGCTTGAGGTCTATCCATATCCGGGGAACGTGGAAAGAGATTTTATCATCAGTGGAGAAGCGCCATTGGCGCGAAACCGACCTGCCGGCGGAGGTGCCGGACAGATTGCCACCGTCGGCATATCGCTCCGAAGTCTGCTGCGAACTCAGGTCGCCGCGCTTATGTTCGGCCATCAGGTTGCTCTCGATTTTCCATGAGCGCAGGCGCGAGTTCCATAGATAATCGATGCCGGCTTTTGCAATTTCGGCGCGTCCGGCCGTCTGCCAGTTCGGATTCCAGCCGTCGGTCTGCCCCGGCTTCCGGTCGTCGTTGGTGTTGTTGACGTTGCCCACTACGGATAGGCGCGAGTCGCGGGTGAACATCATCGCGAACAGGCGGCCGAGGTAGCGGCCGGAGGTGCCGTAGCCCCCCTCGGCGTTGGCAATCCATCCGGTCTGATACTGCTTTTTGAGCTTGACGTCCATAACCAGCGGCAGGTCATCGAGGGCCTTCCGCTCCATATATTCGTTTCGGTGATATACCCTGACGTCGTTGACCATATATGCCGGCAGGTTCTCCAGGGCTATCCTGGGGTCGCCTTTGAAGAAGTTGTCGCCGTTGACCAGCAGCTCGCTCACGAACTGGCCGTTCACGTAAATCCGCCCGTCGCCCTTCAGCTCAACTCCGGGCAGCTGGCTGATTAGCCCGTCGAGCATCGATCCATGGGCCAGGGCAAACGCATCGGCATTATATACTATCGTATCGCCCCTCATCACCATTCTCAGCTTCGAGGCCGTCACCGTCACTTCCTGCAGCTGCGTAGGCTGATAGACGGGAATCCGGGTCATCATTATCGGCCGGAGTTCGATACTGCGCTCTTTGGCTCCGGGTTTTGCAACTTTTGCATATTCCGGGTAGTAGCCTTCGGCTGATACGCGAATCAGGCCGTCGGATTGCGGCAGACTGTCTACGTAGAGATTCATCGGCTGGTTGAATGCGTGCATCTCCGTCGGCTTATACGTTGCGATAAGCGTTGAGTCGGGGCGGAGCAGGTCAGCCCGGAAGTCAGTGAGCAACTCACGCGTATAGCTGTCAACCACCTTTACGCATGCCTTGGTTTTTGATGAGGCGCACGGCGAAGTCAGCACACACGTCAGCAATAAAATCAGCCACCGGTTCCTCATGATGACGTTATCTGGTGGAGATTATGGCGCCTGAGTTGGCTTTGAGTCTGGCGGATTTGCCGCTATGTTTTATTATGGAGCCTGATGTGGCGGTGCCGCTCAGGTCGGCCGACTTGAGGCCGTAGAGATTGACTACTGCGCCGGAGTTGGCGTTAACCGCCACTGCGGATGCCGTGCCTGAAAGGGTGACTTCGGCCCCTGACGATGCGTTGATGCTGATGCCGGTGTCGTCGCCTGCGCAACCGGCGGTGAGGATGCCCCCCGATGATGCGTCGACTGTTATTGCCGACACTCCTGTAAGGCGCTTGATGCTGCACACTCCGCCGGAGTTAACCTGAAGTGTCACTTCCGGGGCCATGCGGAGGTCTTTATTGATGCTTAGCGTTGAGCCCGAGTTGGATTCAACGCTGTTGAGCAGGTAAGGGCAGGTCACGGTGACTACTGGCGCCGGCCGGCCGTCGTCGGGCCTTCCGTAGTAGATGCCTTTGCTGTCAATGGTGGCTATGAACAGAGTTCCGTTCTCCACGCGCGGTTTCACCCGGTTTGCAAGGTCTTCCACTCCCTTTATAACGCATGTTGTCTGCGATGCGCCGGGTGCGTAGGTGAACACTACGCTGATGCCGTTGCTGGTCTTCAACCCGCTGAATTTCGTGGCGATGATCTCGGTGCGGCTCACCTCTTTGTTGCTTTTGTTTGTTGCGTTGTTCTGCACGCTGCAGGCCGTCTGCGCGACCATGATGATTAGGAGCGAAGAAAGTAATTTGTTCATGGCTTAATCGATTAGTTGTAGATATTCATGTTGCGAACGGTCGGCGATTCCGGCCGTCTGGATTTTGCGTTTCAGGCGATACTTTTTGTTGTAGAGAGCGGCGGGGGTGCAATTGAGCATCAGGCATATGACCCGGGGCGACAGGCCGGCGGCGCAATAGAGCGCCACGGTGATTTCCGGCTCGGTGATGCCCGGAATGTCGGCGCGCAGGCGCGCCATCACGTTGTTATGGCAGTCGTTGACGGCGCTTTCGAGCTCGCTGATGAACTCCGGCCTGCGGCAGGCCTCCACTTTGGTGCGCAGCTGGCGCATGACCACTTCGGGCGAACGGGCCGTCGAGCCGTCGATGAGCAGGTTGGCCGCCAGTTCTATAGAGTCGTGGCTGTCTTTGAACAGCCGGCCGATTACCGAGCGCGACTGTTCGCTCTGTTTTCTCATCTCTTCGGCGGCAAGCAGCAACTTGTTTTGCGACTCGAGCAGCCGGCGGCGCCCCGTGGCGTGAAAATACAGTGCCAGCGCTATTGCCGCGGCCAGGGCGGCGATGATTGCCGGAATTACATAGCGCATGCGGGCGTTGCGGGCCTCGGCCCGGGCCTCCTGCCTGAGGCGCATGGCGTGCTCGTAGTCGTAGAGCCTGCTGTAAATTCCCGAGGCTTCGGCTGCCCGGATTATCGAATCCTGCGTGGCGGCCAGGCGTCGGTAAATGGCCGTCACCTTGTCGGTGGCGCCGCATGACTCATAGTAGCCGGCCAGCGCTTCGAGCGACTTTGGTTCTGAAATTTCCTCGGGGTTTATGCCTGACATTATAATGTCGGCACTGTCGGGATGGCCTTCGTCCCGGTATATCCGCGCCATGGCCACCATATGGCGCGGCGGCAGCCACTCCGAGCGGTCGAGCAGCCGGCGGATGGCATTTTCAGCCAAATCGGTGCGGCCGGCGGCGAGTGCCGGGTCGACGGTTTGTCGCAGCGAGGTGATGATTCCGGCTGAATCGGGCGTTGGAATTTCCTTCAGCAGCCTCAGCGCCAGCCCATGGTCGCCGGCGTGAGTCGCCGCATTGACCAGGGCGCGCTTTGCGGCAATGTAGTCGGGCGCGTGGTCGGCGGCCATGTGCGCGAATTCCAGTGCGGCATAACCGTTGCCGGCGGCGGCATGGCAATCGCTTATAATCATCAGCAGGTCGGCGGCCGCCTCTGCATCGGATGTCAGTTCAAGCTCGGCCGAGGCCGCAAGCATGGCTGAGGCATAATCGCCCCGCGCCGCGTAGTCGTTGGCCGTCAGCTCGAATTCCGATTCGGGCTGCGGCTTGGCACACCCGGCGAGCAGCAGCGGGAGCAGCATGAGCGATATGATGAATCTTGCAGTCATGTTTTGGGCTTTGAGTGATGCAAAGTTACGGTCATATTGCCGGTTATCCAAATTTTCCCTTTCTCACGTGAAGGAGACATAGTTCTGATTCTCAATTGATAACGGTGAGGCTCCGGTCCTTTCTTCTCTCATGCCCGTTTGTGACCTCCGATTCTGGTGAACGGCACGTATAAAAATGAAGCAGGCGCCGCCTCTCGTCAGAGACAACGCCCACCGGGGGAGTGACGTCAACGCGTCGGCGGCTTACTTGCAGCCGAGGTGGTCAGACACGGTCAGGCTCTTGCGGCCTTTTGCGCGGCGACGGGCCAGCACCTTGCGGCCGTCGGCGGTTGCCATTCTCTCACGGAAGCCGTGCTTGTTCACTCTCTTGCGGTTGGAGGGTTGAAATGTTCTTTTCATCGCGATTTATATAATTTATTTACGTAAATTTCTACTTACATTCTTCTTACCGGACTGCAAAGGTACGCAAAAAATTCCATTCTGCCAAATTTCGCTCAAAATCGCCGTTCAAACTAGTCGTTCAAAAGGTTTTCAACCTCGTTTTTCAGCCGTGGCATGTGGTTTATGACAATACCCCATAATATGTCGGGTTTTAACGAATCATAGGCGTGGATTACGAAATTACGGGTGTCTACAACCTTTCGAGCTGCGGTAATTTGAATGTCCGGGCTGATTTTTAGCAATTGATTCATAGCCTCACCCATAATTTCAATATTTCGTTCAATACCTCTTCTGAAAAGGGTGTCGTTGCAGAATGTGGCATATTCTTTCGGCCTATCAACCATAAATGATTCAATCTCCATGATAGACGAGAGTATGTCAGACAGGTATTTACGCTGTTTCCTATCCATAGATGAGATGTTTCGTTTCTTCAAGTTCTTTCTTGAAGTAGGGATTTTTTACCGAGGTCTCATCAACCAAGTCAACGTCTCTGCCAAATAATGATTTCAGTGCGTGATAGAAATCAAAGAAATTATCGGCATAGTTATTATGGTCAATCTCAGAATTGAAGTCAACAAGAATATCAACATCACTATTCTCATTGAATCGAGATGTAAGAATAGACCCAAAGGCATACAACTTACTTACCTTATACTTTCGGCATAGGGCAAACAAATTCTGTATGTTGTTATTTATAAGGTGCATAAATCCTCAATAGCGGGGAGGAATTATTCCCACTCGATGGTTGCCGGCGGTTTGGAGGAGATGTCGTAGCATACGCGGTTCACGCCGCGCACTTTGTTGATGATGTCGTTGCTCACCTTGGCGAGGAACTCGTAGGGTAGGTGGGCCCAGTCGGCGGTCATTGCGTCGGTTGAGGTGACGGCACGCAGCGCAACCGCGCGCTCATACGTGCGCTCATCGCCCATCCCTCCTACGCTCTGAACCGGCAGCAGGATGGCGCCTGCCTGCCATACTTTGTCGTAGAGGCCCCAGTCGCGCAGCCCCTGGATGAAGATATGGTCGGCCTCCTGAAGCACGGCTACCTTTTCGGGCGTGATGTCGCCGAGAATGCGCACGGCCAGAC
>CAYUFQ010000107.1:0-6488 GCA_964444045.1 uncultured Bacteroides sp. | reverse complement strand
CGAGCATATTCATAACCGAGGGCGACTCTGCCTCCGGCTCAATCACCAAAATCCGCGACGTGAAGACGCAGGCCGTATTCTCCCTGCGAGGCAAGCCTCTGAACTCCTACGGCCTGACCCAAAAGGTGGTGTATGAAAACGATGAATTCAATCTGCTTCAGGCCGCCCTCAACATCGAGGAGGGAATCGACGGCCTGCGATACAACAGGGTGATTATCGCCACCGATGCCGATGTTGACGGCATGCACATCCGCCTGCTGTTGCTCACTTTCTTCCTGCAGTTCTTTCCCGACCTGGTCAAGAAGGGCCATGTCTACGTGCTTCAGACCCCGCTGTTTCGTGTCAGGAGCAAGAAGGGCGCCAAGCGCGGCGCCAAACGTCAGACCAAGGACGAAGCCGGCGAGACATATTATTGCTATACCGACCAGGAGCGCTATGACGCCATCGAACGCCTGAAGGCCGATGCCGAGATAACCCGATTCAAAGGCCTTGGCGAAATATCGCCCGAGGAGTTTCGCGGATTCATCGGCCCTGACATGCGGCTTGACCGCGTTTCGGTGAGCAAGGAAGACGGCGTGAACTCCCTCCTGTCGTTCTATATGGGCAAGAACACCCCCGACCGCCAGCATTTCATCATCAACAACCTTGTGGTCGAAGACGACTCCGAAATCTCCTGACTTTCCCCTTCATTTAATAATTCGAAAAAAATAGAACTATATGGCAAGACCAATTAAAGAAACCCCTATATTATACGGAAAAGACGCAGAGCGTTTTGAGGAAATGATTTCGCAGCCTCAGCCCGTTTCTGATGAGGAGAGGAATCGGGCGCGTAAGGCCTACGAACTGATGAAATCCATAAGCAAATTTCAATGGTAAGGTGGACTATTCCAAATTGACTCAAATTCAGTTATCAGGCGAAACTGAAATAAAGCCGTTCAATTGCTCAGAAGATGACCTGACCGCTTTCCTTTTTGATGATGCCAAGCATTTTCATAGTGAATTGATGGCCGTTACATATATTCTTGAAGATGAGGCGGCAAAATCTACGGTTGCATTTTTCAGTTTGCTCGCAGATAAGATAACGTTCAATCCTGATGAAAAAGCGATTTGGAATAAATTGAATCGTAACATTCCGAATTCGAAAAGGCGACGCAGTTATCCGGCGTTAAAGATAGGCAGGCTTGCCGTAAATGAGTCGTATGTAGGTGAAGGTGTTGGAACGTTTATTCTCGACAACATTAAATATGCGTTTACAACTGTGAAAAGATTGGGGTGCAGATTCCTGACTGTAGATGCCCTGAACTCGGCTACAGCTTTCTATGAGAAGAACGGATTCCGATTCTTTACAGAGTCAGACCGTGGAGAAGAAACCCGGCTCATGTTTTATGATTTGAAAAACTTTGTGAATTAATTCTGCTGAGGAAATTTTGCAAATGTAAGCGGCCGCGCATCGGGTAGGGGATGCGCGGCCGCTTGCATTATGGTTGTGTTTACCTCCTCAGAAGCGGAACACGAGTTCTGCTACGAAGACGTCGGGCGAATGGCCATCTACCTTGTAGTCGAAATATTTCTCGTAGTTCAGCCTTACGTCGGCATGGACGGCTTTATATTTATAGGTGAGGGTAGAGCCGATGGTGACGCGCTGGCGCGAGTCTTCCACCTTGTAGTCGGTCATGTAGCCATGGTCGGTCATGCCGTCATAGCGGGCCTGCACTGACCATTGGTTGAATACCCCGCACTTGACCGGTTTATGCCAGTCGACGAAGAATACGTATGAGTGATTGTCGTCGTAGGCATTGTCGCGATAGTGCTTGAACATATATTCGCCTGCAACGATAAGGTTGGAGTTCTGCCACATCAGGCAGGCGTCAATCAGGTTGGCGCGCACGAAGCCGGGCTTTATCGAGGCATAGCCGGCCGATAGGGTGAAGCCTTCGGGCAGCTTGTAGAGCGCTTTGCCTGAAAATGCCACGGTTTTGCTCCACACGTTGTGGTCGCCTATCGCAGTGGGGTTGAATACGCCGAATTCCAGTGTGAGCGGAGTTTTGGGCAGCGTGTAGCCCACTTTGCCGCCCACGGCGCGATAATTCATCACCTGCTTGCCCATGAATGAGCGGTTGGCGAAGATATAGTTGGCCGGAGCATAGAATGGCTCTACACCGAACGGCATGCGGAACTGACCCATCTGGGCATACAGCCCTTTGATTATGTCGAAGCGGCCATAGGCATCGAGAATCTTCATCTTGCCGGCGTCGCACACATCGCTCTGAATGAAGTAGCTGATCGAGGGCGCGATTTTGCCGCCGAGGGTCACTCGGGCGTTGCGCACCTGAAAGCGCTGTTCGGCCGTAGACGTGTTGATTTCCCATCGGGTGCGCAGTGCGCCGTGGATTTCGGGCACGTAGCTGATGCCCTTGCCGTCGTCGGCAGCGCCCGTGAGGGCGGCTGCCGAAAACAGGCATGTCATTATCGTTTTCTTACAGAAGTCCATATTTAGCTGCCAGGATTAGAACTGAATAACCGAGCACCAGACCTACGATGCCCATTATTATACCGGTTTTCACCATGTCTTTCTGCTTGATCATGCCGGTGGCGTCGGCCAGGGCGTTCGGCGGAGTTGAAATAGGCAGAATCATTGCCACCGACGAGCCGATGGCTACGCCGATGAGCAGCGTGCTCACGCCGCCGAAAGTTTCGAGCGAGGTCATGCCTTCGCCGGCCAGGGCCAGGATGGGCACGAAGAGGGTGGCTGTGGCGGTGTGGGAGATGAAGTTTGCCATGAGGTAGCAAATCAGGCCGGAACCGATGATGATCATTACGGGGTGCCACTGGTCGAACGGTATGGCTTCGATTATGTGAGCGCCGAGGCCGGTGGTCTTCAGGGCCACGCCGAGGGCAAACGCACCGGCAATCATCCACAGGATGCTCCATGAAATTTCTTCAAGGTCGTTCTTGGTAATCACGCCTGAAATTGCAAATACGCCTACCGGAAGCATTGCCACTACGTTGGCGTTCACTCCGGTAATGGAGTCGGTGAGCCACAGGGCGATTGTCACGGCAAAAGTGATGTAGACGACGTAGTTGCGCCAGTCGGTCTTGATGTGGGAGTCGTCGATTTCAAGGTGAATCTCTTTCTGCTTGAACGGGAAGAGCCAGCGGAGCACCATCCATGCGATCAGCAGCAGCGCGATGGTGAGCGGAGCCATTACCAGCATCCATTCGCCGAAGCCCACAACGTGGTTGGCCTCGCGCAGAAAGTTAAGCGCAATGGCGTTGGGGGGAGTGCCGATGGGGGTGCCGATGCCGCCGATGTTGGCGCCGATGGGGATGGCCAGCGCCAGGGCAACCTTGCCTTTGCCGTCGGCCGGAAGCGACTTCAGCACCGGGGTGAGGAAGGTAAGCATCATGGCGGCGGTGGCGGTGTTGGAGATGAACATGGAGAAGAGGCCGGTAACGAGCAGGAAGCCGAGCAGCACATTTTCGCTCTTGGTGCCGAACGGCAGCAGCAGAGCCTTGGCCAGCTTCACGTCGAGGCCGCTCTTGGTGGCGGCGATGGCTATGATGAAGCCGCCGATGAACAGCATGATTGTCGGGTCGGCAAAGCATGCGAGGATTGACTTATATGACACGAGGTTGGTGTAGGCCTCGCCGGTGGCCGCGTCGTTTTTCAGAAACCACAGCGAGCTGTCGGACGTGCAGAAGAGCAGCAGCACCACTACGACCATCGAAGTGGTCCATGCCGGAAATGCGTTGAAAAGCCACATGAGCGCTGCGAAGGCAAACACTGCCAGTACGCGCTGTTCGATAGGGTTGATGTCGGGCAGGCCGATGGTTGCAGGCGGCAGGAACCAAAGCAGCAGCATTGCCAGCACCGCTATGCATGACTTTATCGCGCGAACGCCCAGCGGGTTCTTGTTTGCGCGATGTGATTTTTTCCACTCGTGATACTGTTCGAGCAGATTAAATCCGTGGAAGTTTTTAAACATAAAATTGAAACGTTATGATAAATTTTGGTTTATTTGCGCACAAAAACGGGTGCAAAGTTACGCATTTTTTCCGAAAAAACGAATGCCGTTCAGGGCTCGTCGCGATAATCATAATTGTTGCGCAGCCGTTCGAAGCCGGTTGGCGAGGCTTTGAGGGCGGCTGTGTCGGCCAGCGGATTGTAGCTGGCGCAGATTCGGTCGATGCCGGGGGCTTGGCTGACTGCGGGCATAGGCAGCACTATGTCGGGGGCGATGGCTCTGACGGCCATTGCCGTGGCCCTCTGCTTGCCTTGAAGGGAGTAGCCGGCTATGTGGGGGGTGGCTATCGCGGCCCGTTGCAGCAGGCGCGGGTCGATGTCGGGCTCGCCCTCCCAGCAGTCAATTACCGCAGCGCTCACCGCACCCGAGTCTATGGCGTCGATCAGCGCATCGGTGTGCACAATAGGCCCTCTGGCGGCGTTGATTATAAGCGGGCGCCGTTGCAGCGAGTTGAAAAAAGGAGCGTCGGCCATGTGGCGTGTGGTCCGGTCGAGCGGGGTGTGAAAGGTGATTATGTCGGCCTTGGCCGCGATTTCGTCCAGCGGGGTGTCGAGGCCCAGCGGCGGGTCGCACAGAAGGGTGGTGAAGCCGTTGGCCGTTGCCCAGCGGTTCACAATCGAGCCCACGTGGCCCACTCCCACAATGCCTATCACTCCGCTCCTGCGGCCGGTGGCGACAATGCTCGACATTACATATTGCGCCACTGCCGGAGCGTTGCAGCCGGGGGCGTTGCTCACCTTTATTCCGCGGCTGCGGCAATAGTCGAGGTCGATATGGTCGGTGCCTATCGTAGCGGTGGCTATGTGGGTCACTCCCGACCGGTCGAGCAGGCGGGAGTCGCATCGGGTGCGGGTACGGATAATCAGTGCGTCCATATGGCGCACCGATTCGGCAGTGAACTCTTCGGGTTCGAGATATGTCACTTCGTGTGCGGCCTTTTCCAGCACGCCGCGGATAAACGGAATTTTCGACTCTATCGCTATCTTCATGAATGATTGATGGTCAGGGTGATGAATACTGCAAGCGCCAGCACCGCGTATATCCAGCCGTTGCGTTTGAGCGAGGCAAGATGAGTCAGATTATATGCTGCGCAAAGGCAAATGAGCGATGTATATGCCTCGGCCCGGCCGAAGTCGGCCAGCGCCATGGCAACCGAGCAGACCGTAAGGGCAATCATCGACATGTTTCGTGCCCTTGCCTTGGCAGGATAGCCGTATGCGGGCAAGAAAGTGGCCAGTGCCGCAAGCAGGGCCACTGCCGATACGGCCAGCAGCGGGGTGGAGTGGCCGAATGTGGGCTCGACGGCATAGGCCGCGAGCAGCTCTTCGGCGTAATCGGGCGCGAAGGGGAGGATGAGAATGGCCGGAGTGAGCACTCCGAGCAGGGCCGCCGCCAGTCCGCGCATGGAGAATGCGCGCATGAGCAGCATCACCGGCAGCATTGCCGCCGCAAGATATGCAAAGCAACTCTGCCACAGCATGCAGCAGCCCAGCATCAGATAGATGGTGAAGATGGTGCGGGTGGCCTGCGGACGCTGAAAGCAGAGCGACAGGGTGATGTAGCCGGTAAGCGCCGTGGCAAGCATTGCCAGGCCTGCCGCATCGGTGGGCAACGCCATGACTGCTGCCGGCAGAAGCCCGGCAAGCGGCATATAGGCTCCGCGAAACAGGTTTTCGCCCTTTATCGTCTGAATCATAACGGCCGAGGCCGCAAGGATGGCAACGGGAACGTACCATGATTCTCCGCCACGGAGAATCATGCAGAGCGTTGCCGACAGAGCCACGAACAGCGAGACTCCCGGACTCAGAATTATGCGCTGCAGTGTGCCGGGCCGTTCGCGCATGAGGGTCAGATCAGGTCTTTTGCAATGTCGCGGCGGAAGTATTTCCCGTCGAATTCAATCGCATCGATTGCCTTGAACGACTTTGCGGCCGCCGACGGAATGTCGTCGCCATAGCTCGTTGCGGCGATGACGCGGCCTCCGGAGGTAACGAGCCTGCCGTCGGCATCAATGGCGGTGCCGGCGTGAAACAGCAGGCTGTCGGTCACCTTCTCAGTGCCCGTAATCGCTTTGCCTTTGGCATAGCTGCCCGGATAGCCGCCGCTGACGGCCATCACAGTCACTGCCGTGCGGGGGTCTTCGGCCAGTTCGAGGGTGCCCAGCCGGCCTTGGGCTGTGGCTTCGAGCAGCGGCAGCAGGTCGGAGGCGATGCGCGGCATCACGGCCTCGGTTTCGGGGTCGCCCATGCGCACGTTGTACTCGATAACCATCGGTTCGCCATCAACGTTGATTAGGCCCAGGAAGATGAAGCCCCGGTAGTCGATGCCCTCTTTAATCAGGCCTTCCACTGTTGGCTTTACTATGCGGGTCTCGACTTTCTGCATGAACTCCTTGTCGGCGAACGGCACGGGGCTGACGGCGCCCATGCCGCCGGTGTTCAGGCCGGTGTCGCCCTCGCCGAT
>CAYUFQ010000106.1:0-6513 GCA_964444045.1 uncultured Bacteroides sp. | reverse complement strand
ACTATCTGATTAACACTGCATCACCGCATTATGAATGATAAGAAAAGAATCTGCATAACCGGTGCCACGGGCACCATGGGCCTGGCCACCCTGCGCGAATTCGCGCAGCGAACCGACCGCTTTGAAATCACCGCGCTTGCCCGCAAGAGCAAGGCCAACGAGAAGAAGCTCAGACAGTTCGCGGCGATGCCGGGATTTCGCATCGTGTGGGGCGACCTTTGCTGCCTCGCCGACGTGAAAGAGGCGGTGGCCGATGCCGACTACGTGCTCCACATCGGCGGAATGGTGTCGCCCGCAGCCGACTACTATCCCGAAAAGACTCTGAAGGTCAACGTAGGCGGGGCGCGCAACGTGGCCCGCGCCGTAATCGAAGGGAGCAAGGCCTCCACGGCCAAGGTGGTCTACATAGGCTCCGTGGCGCAGTCGGGCGACCAACGGCCGCCGCATCACTGGGGCCGCACGGGCGACCCGATGATGCCCTCGCTTGGCGATGCCTATGCAGTGTCGAAAATCGAGGCCGAGCTGGCCATTGTCGACTCCGGGCTGAAGCACTGGGTGTGTCTGCGCCAAACGGGCATACTCTGTCCGGCCATTCTCGCCAAAGGCTCCGACCCGATTACCTTTCACGTGCCGCTACGCGGAGTGCTCGAATGGACTACCGACGAAGACTCCGGCCGCCTGATGGCCAACATATGCGAGTCATCCGTGCCCGATTCGTTCTGGAACCGGTTTTACAACATCGGTTCGGGCGAGAGCTACCGCCTGACCAACTATGAGTTTGAATGCATGATGCTCAAGGCACTGGGGTGTCCGCCCCCCGAGCGGTCGTTCAAGGCCGAATGGTTCGCCACGAAGAATTTCCATGGCCAATGGTGGGCCGACTCCGACGCTCTGGAATCCGTCGTGCCGTTTCGCAGCGGCGAATCGGCCGATGACTACTTCGTCAGGCTCCGGCGCATGGTGCCGTGGTATGTCAGGCTGGCGCCGCTGGCCCCGGCCTTCCTTGTGCGCTGGGGCATGAAGCAGGTGGCGAAAAAGAAGCCGCTCGGCCCCCTTTACTGGCGCTCGGCGGCCGACTCCACCCGCATTGCCCACCATTTCGGCTCGCAGGCCGAATGGGACTCCATAGCCCCCTGGCGCGAACAGACGCCGCAGCTTCAGCGCTATCCCCAGGGCGAGCCCCGCGGCAACCGCATTCCCCCCGCCGCGCCCACCCATGCTCACGGCTACGACGAAAGCAAGCCGCTGAGCCAACTGACCATCGACGACATGAAGCAAAAAGCCGCGTTTCATGGCGGCAGATGCCTGTCGGAAACCATGACCCCGGGCAATATGGCCGGCAGGCTGCAGTGGCAGTGCGGGTGCGGCCATCGGTTCGAGGCATCGCCGGCGGCAGTGCTGCTCGGCGGCCACTGGTGCCCGCAATGCGTGCGCTCACGCCTTCACGGCCTTGTCATGACGGTATAACTGAATGGAGTTCAAAGTGTTCTGCCACGCTATATAAGCGGCCGGAGCAACCGAACATATCGGGCTGAGAAATGTCATGGCCATCCATATGGCCAACACCGTGTTTTTCTGCATCAGCGCCTGAGTGGCGGCCACGCGGTCGCCTACCGAGGCCCCTACCCTGCGCCCCACGGCAAACTGCACCCAGCAACACACCCCCGCCCCGGCGGCCAGCGCTATCATCAGCGGAATGGCCGACGGCGGCTCCTTCATGATGAAGCTGACGGCCTGCCCTACGCATATCACCAGCGACAGCGCCCAGATATAAAACGCCAGCCCGGCATGGTCGGCCAGCTGATGATGCGCCTTGGGCGCCACCTTAAGCAGCAGCAGGGCCAGCGCCAGCGGCACCATGAGCAGCGGCACCACCTTGCCGCAGATGGTCAGAAACGTAGGCATGAAGGCCACGCCGTCCGCTCCCATCAGTGTGAACAGCAGCGGCGCTATGGCGGCGCAGGCAATATTGCTCATAACCGAAAAGGTGGCCAGCCGGGGCACGCTCCCGCCAAGCATACCCACTATCACCGGGGCCGCAGTGGCCGTCGGGCAGAAAATGCAGATAAACATTCCTTCGGCAAAGCCGACGTTGAGCGGCCGCAAAGCCATGTAAACGGCCACTCCGCCAACCACCTGCACCGGCAGAAGCAGAGCCGTCATCCGCGTGATGCGAAACTCTTTCGGATTCAGCTTGCAGAAGGTCAGCAACAGCATGGCGAATATGAGCCACGGCGCAATCCACTCGAGCGCATCCATGTAGTTATGAAACAACACCCCCGTTGCCATCGCAATCGGGAGCATCCACGGCTTAAGCCGCGCACGGAATTCCTTGCCTTTCATGCCCGCAAATTTACGAATTTTACTCCACAAATCCATCCCCCCGACCCATACTCCTCAAATCATCCTCAAGCTACAGATTAGTCTATATTTACAAAAATATAACTATAGTGAGTTTGGTTGGCTCTTTTTGGGTAGTTTATTAAAATTCCAACGCAGGTGGCACTATTTAGCGTTGCAAGATATTTTCTCTCCGCTCACCTTTGAGCAAGGCTAACAGCTCAGTGGGCAATATTGACCAACTCACGCCTATAGATTCTCTCACCAGGGAAAGAAGTGAAGCGGCCGATTAGATTATGGCTTGTATCAAAAAAAAGATATGACGGAAATCCTATCAAATCATACAGCTCCATCAGATTCAACATATCCTCACGATTTATTCTCAGGTGGATACCGCCAATCTCTGATGTCTGGTTTCGCCATGCTTCTTCCGGCGAAGAATCATCACTGATATACATAAATATCACATTGCTGTTCTGGAATTCATCACGAATATCTTTGCTCTGATGCATTGCTTTTTTACATGGTCCACACCATGTGTTCCATAAATCAACAACTATGGGAGCTCCGGGGCAAATACTGTCAATATATTCTTTCAGTGCAAACGAATCTGATGTCAGGTTATGCACTTCCGATTGCGTTTTCTGTGGTTTTGCCCGCATTCTCATATCTAATTTTAACACAATCCGGCCAAGATCATCGGTGAATCCGCTTTCGATATTTTTAACCTGAGCATCAGAAAGTGTCACGCCACCCTCAATCTGGCGAATATACGACATGGCGGCAAGCAGGTCCAATAATATCTGAGGGCGATTTTCCATTGCGGGCTTAAGCATATGATCCACGCCCTTTTGCCATTCCCTCACCGGCATATTGCCAATGGGAGTCAGCCCTCCTGACGGATATTCAAGAATTGCTTCAAAAAATACCTTGATGGCAACATCGTGAGATATTTCAGTAGCGCTTCCGGACGATAGTCTATGCTGTCAAGAAATGAATATGCCTCCATCGGTGGTTCGTCAACATCAACGGCCGAATATCGTTTTGCCACGGTTTTATATGGCAATATGCAGGTGTAGGCAAAAAACATTCTCAGATTATTTTCAAGCCATTCTTTCGCCTCATCCGGAATCGGAATCTGGTCATTTCTTGTAACCTCGGCCATAAATTTAGGCCAGACCTCATGTGTTTTATAGTCATTTATTGCTTGCCAACCTTTCATATACATTAACGTGTCGGTTGGCGCATATTGGAATGGATTAAATGATAAGGCATATTCTGCAATGACAGACGTTGCCATCCATTTCTTTAAATCCAGGTCATCATACATTGCTCCGGCAATATCCCCGTCTGACGTCATATAAATCTGCATACCGACTGAGGTTGCCTGTTTCAGCAGAATCGGTGTTCCTCCAATAAAATGACCGTCGCGATAACACTGCAGATTCCCAATTGATTCTTTTGTTTCGGTAGGCACTTCCGCATAAAATATTGCCCCGTCGCGTTTCATTAAAGTCAGTTCCTCATGTCCCTCTTCTGCAAAAATCGGCAAAGTTGCAACATATAAGTCCAACTCGTCCAACAATTTGTCTGCATCTAAATCTGCCTCCTTCTCATCAGACACAATCATGACTTTTGCCGCAACTTTCGCAGAACCAAGCTTAATAAACTGTGCTTCAGACGGATTACTTACAGACGCGAAGCCTGAAAACAGTCCGGATACAAGGCAAATCAACAAAACGTAACAGGCTTTCATAAATAGATTATAGTTTAATTAAACTTTTTGCAAAAATAGCCAAAAAACTCCACGCCACCAACCTTTTATGGAATTTTCAACAAAAGTGGCGGTGGAGTTGGGGCTGCTTGTTAAAGTTTGGGAACTGATATCGGAGCAACAGTCACCTGATGTTCATCGAGGTTATATTCCGACATGTCTATCTTCACCCAATATGGCGGACGTCGGGCTATGATTCGGCTATCAGGCATATCGGTCGTTTCATCAATGATTATCTCTACCAGATACTGAGTCGCTTCCGGTTTAAACCTAACCGCATGGCCCTGAGGCAAAATCATATCGGAAGTTACTATTTTTGATGAATCAGCGGCATTGCATATAGAAAAATGCACGGCATACTTACTCTCATCAAACGGCTTCTGCGTAGTAGATTCGACAATAGGAACAATCAGCAAATCAGGGGTTGACGATGCAGTGTCAGCCATATCGGATAGCTGATTGAGATTCTTTGGTGTCTGACCCTCTGCGAACAGTCCGGATACAAGGCAAATCAACAAAACGTAACAGGCTTTCATAAATAGATTGTAGTTAAATTAAACTTTTTGCAAAGATAGCCAAAAAACTCCACAATACCAATCTTTTATGGAATTTTCAACAATTTTCAACAATTTTCAACAAAACAGGTTGTTTTTCCACAAAAAATCCGTTAAATTTGCATCAAAACTATATTAAACCAATCTGTTCATGAAACTAAAACACTTATCGGCATTGTTTGCCCTGGCTTTACTATCAGGGCCTTGCCTCACCACAAACGGTCAGGCCGTCATATTCCCGCAGCAGCAACAGCCGGGCGTGGCGACCCTGAGCGCCGACGGCACGACCTACGTGCTCGGCAACGACATCCTGTCGGCTTCGTTCATCCACGAAAACGGCAAAATCACCTTCGGAGGCTGCGAAGCCATGAATCTCAATCCGGGCTCGGAGATATTCACCGTAACCCTGGGCAACGGCCAGGTGGTAAACGCCTCTGAAATGACCCTGGAATCGGTGGAGATGGTTGACCTCGCCGGAAACCCCGACGCAGTGCGTGGCTCTGAAAAAATCGACGGCAAGGCGATAGTGGCCAAATATAACTACAATAACCGGCTCGGCATCGAATGGCGCGCAGTGCTGCGCAACGGCTCGCACTATCTGCGCACCGAGCTTGAAATCACCGCGCTGAAAAGCGTTGAGATGAAGGCCATAACGCCTATGGTATATGAGGTGGCCACGGTAGACGGCATTGCCGCCCCCGCAGTGGTGGGCAACACCCGCGGCGCCATCCTGGCCAGCGACCGCATATTTGCCGGCGTTGAATCGCCCATGGGCATCAACTCGGTGGCCAACAACGGCGCCGTTGCCAGCTTCTCTTACTCATCATGGACTCCCGACTCGTTTAACTGGACCCCCGGCGGCGAAACTCCGGCCGAAATTCTTGCCCTCGGCTTCTCCGACTCCGACATTGTGGGCACCAAGGGCTATCTGGCATTTACCGAGGCCGGCGATAACAAAATCACCTTCACCTACAGCTCGGGCACTCACCGGCTGAACATAGTGGGAGTCGACGTAATGGACGTTGACGGCAAAACCGTGGTAGCCTCCGACTATCACGCAGGCTACACCGGCGGCCAGAAAAACGCCAACGTCTACACCCTCAACATCCCCGAAGAGGGCATCTACATCCTGCGCTTCTTCATGGAGGTGAAGACCGAAACAATCACTTCGTCGGGCCACATCACTTACAGCAAGCCCGTTGCCGTGCCTGAAATCATCGTGGGCGAGGCTCCGGCCCAGGCTCCCGCGCGCCGCATCCTTGCCCAGGGCACCGAGTTCGTTAACGGCACTGCCTTAACCGACGAATGGAACAGCGGCATGTGGCAGCAGATGGCCGCAGCCGACGTGCCGGCCCGCATCATCGAACTGGGCCACGGCTATCCCGACGTGAAGTGCATTTCGCGCCCCGTCAGCTTCGGTGCGACGGGCAAATTCACCGCCGAGCTGCTCTACTCCTCGGGCAATAACCGCCTCGACATAGTGGGAGTGGACATAATCGACGCCGACGGCAGTCTGGTGGCCAACGACTATCACTTCGGCTTTACCGGCAATGCCCGTCAGGACAACGTCTACAGCTTCGACGTGCCCTACACCGGCGAGTTTACCCTGCGATATATCTGCTCTAACAAAAACGAGGCCAACACCTCATCGGGCACCATCAACCTCGCGCTCAACAAGGAATACAAGGTGTATATCCCCGCAAGCCCCGTCACTCCCATCGAAGGCCGCTGGAGCCGCAACACCACCCTGGCCAAAGGCAAAAGCTGGCGCATCAGCGCCGTTGTGGGCATCGTCGCTCCCGGACAGGCCCGCCGCTCAGTGCTGGCCTACGTAGAGCGCGAACG
>CAYUFQ010000105.1:0-6645 GCA_964444045.1 uncultured Bacteroides sp. | reverse complement strand
CTGGCCGGCATAGCCGCCCTGATAGGCGAACCCGACAAGATGACGGATATTACCGTGGCGATTGACAAGCTCGACAAAATCGGACCGGAGGCGGTCAACGCCGAGCTGCTTGAGCGCGGGCTCAGCGCCGGGGCCATAGCCGCCCTTGAGCCTATCCTGAAAATCGACGGCAGCGTGAGCGAGCGGCTCGACAAGCTGGCCTCACTGCTCAAGGAGGTGCCCGAGGGGGCAGCGGGAGTAGAGGAGCTGCGCACCATTGTGGCGGCCACGCAGGCGCTCGGGCTGCGCGCCGAGCTCGACCTCGACGTGTCGCTGGCCCGCGGCCTCAATTACTACACCGGCGCAATCATTGAAATCAAGGCCAAAGACGTGGCCATCGGCTCGATTTCGGGCGGCGGCCGCTACGACAACCTCACGGGAGTGTTCGGAGTGTCGGGGCTTAGCGGCGTCGGCATCAGTTTCGGCGCCGACCGCATATACGACGTGCTGAATCAGCTCAACCTCTATCCGGCAGAGCTGCTGAGCGGAGCCAAAGTGCTGTTTCTCAACATGGGCAGCGCCGAGGCAGCCGCCTCAATGGCGCTGATGAAGCAGCTGCGCGCCGCAGGGGTGGCCGCCGAGGTGTATCCCGACAGCGCCAAAATGAAGAAGCAGATGGGCTATGCCGACGCGAAGCATATTCCCTACGTGGCCATTATCGGCGACAGCGAACTGGCCGCCAACCAAGTGACACTGAAAAACATGACCACGGGCGAGCAAAAAACCATCGACGCCGCAGCCCTGGTGGGCGAACTGGCATGACTCTGCGCGACGTCAAGCAGCGATTCTTTGCCTTGCGCAACGGCCTGCTGGCCGATATGCTGCGCAAGCAGCGCATCGCCCCCCATAAGCTGATATTCGGTCTGAACGTGCCGCAGCTCAAGGAGATAGCCGCCGAAGCCGGAGTCGACGCTCCCCTGGCCGCAGCATTGTGGGCCGACGCCGACTGCCGCGAATCGCGCCTGCTGGCGCCGATGATAAGCCCCGCTTCGGCCGATGCCTTCGCCATGATGGCCGAGGTGCGCTCTACCGAAGAAGCCGACCTGCTCTGCCACTCGCTGCTGCGCCGCTGCCCCGGGGCCGTCGAGGCCGCTCAGACCGCGCTGGCCCACCCCGACCCCACCGTGCGCTACTGCGCCCTGCGTCTGCTCATGAATCTCATGCCGGCATGCCGCAAGGCGGCCGGCGCGGCCATTGACTGCCTGCCTCCGCATCCGCTAACCGACGCCGTTGCGCGTCAAATCCGATTGGAACTCTCATATGTCGATGATTTATAACTCATTGATGTCGTGTGCATCCGGGCTGACATCCATTTTCGGCTCCGGAACCAACGATGAAACCGCCACCAAGCGGCGCCGCTTTATCCGGGGACAGAAAAACGCCCTGGCAGAGGCCGCAAAATTCAAGCCTGCGGCGCAAAACTTCTGGTTTCATTGCGCCTCGCTGGGCGAATATGCCATTGCCAGGCCTCTGCTCGAAGACCTTCGCCGCCGCCGGCCCGATGCCGGAATAGTGCTCACCTTCTTCTCGCCCACCGGCATGGAGGCGATGACGCGCAGGCCCGACAAGTCGGCCAACCTCATCTGCTACCTGCCCCTCGACTCGGCCGCCAACGCCCGCCGCTTCATCGACCTTATCCGGCCGAGCGCGGCCATTTTCATGGTCAGCGAATACTGGCCCAACTATCTCGAAGAGCTGCACCGCCGGGCGATACCCACGTTTCTGGTGTCGAACCTGTTCAGCCGCAAGGCGCCGCATTTCAGGCGCATCTCGGGCGGAGTGTTCCGCCGGTCGCTCAAGGCATATACCCACGTGTTCTGCCTCAACGTGCAGAGCATGAAGAATCTGGCCTCGCTCGGCTACACCTCCACCTCGATCGAGGGCGACCCGCTGGTCGACAACGCCCTGAAGGTCAGCGAAACCCCCTGGCGCTTCGCTCCGCTCGAAGACTTCTGCACGCGCAGCCGCACGCTCATTGCCGGCAGCATCAGCGACGACAACGACATCCGGCTCCTTGCCAACGAAATCAACGCCCACCCCGACAGGCGCTATCTGCTCGTGCCCCACGAGGTTGACGAAGCCCACATCTCGGCACTCGAAGCGGCTATAAAGGTGCCCGTGCGCCGGCTCAGCCGCTATGAGCCCGAAATGACCGAAAACGTGATGATAGTTGACAACATCGGCATGCTGGCCTACCTCTACCGCCTCGGCACTATGGCCTACATAGGGGGCGGATTCACCCGCGAGCTCCACAGCGTGCTCGAGGCCACAGTCTACGGCCTGCCTATCGCCTTCGGGCCGCGCATAGAGCGCAAGGTGACCCCGCAGCAGCTCATCGACCTGGGCATGGCCACGATGGTCAACACCCCCGAGGAATTCTCGGCCTGGGCCGACAGCTACTTCTCGGCCGACCCGACCCGGCTGCACCGCCTGCGCGCCATCGGCCGCAAGTTCTGCCACGACCAGGCCGGCGCCACCTCGCGCATACTCACCAAGATAATGAGCCACGTAGCTGCCGCCGACTGATGGAACGCGCGCTCTACTTTCTCTGCTGCAGCATCAGCCGCCTGCCCTGGTGGCTGCTCTATGGCTTCAGCTCCGCCCTGGCATGGGTGGCCTACACCTTTCGCTGCTACCGCTACAAAATAGTGATGCACAACCTCGCGCTGGCCTTTCCCGACAAGTCTGAAGCCGAACGCAAACGCATTGCGCGCGAGTTTTACCGCCTGCTGGCCGACTCACTGGTCGAGACCCTCAAGATGCTCACTGCCTCCGACCGGACCCTGCGCCGCAAGGTGGAGTTTGCGGGCTGGGAGCAGCTTCAGCAGCAGGTCGAGGCGCACCAGTCGGTGGTGCTCTATCTCGGCCACTACGGCAACTGGGAGCTGGTGCCCACAATCGTATGGGCCATACCGCCCGAATTTGTCTGCGCCCAGATTTACAAGCCCATGCACAACAGCCTCGGCCACAGCATCATCGGCCGCGTGCGCAACCGGTTTGGCGCGCTGAATCTGCCGCAGAAATCGGCCTTCCGCACGCTGCTGAAACTCCAGTCGGAGGGGAAAATATCAATCACCGGCTTCATTGCCGACCAGCGGCCCAACGGCAAATTCCGCAACATGACCGAATTCCTCGGGCTGCCGACGGCCTACGTTGCCGGCGGCGAGGAGATTGGCCGCCGGATAGGCGCCGCCTACTACTACATCGACATTGAACGCACCGGCCGCGGCCGCGCGCGCTTCACCCTCAAGCCAGTAGTGCCTGCCGACGACTCCGACTACCCTATGACCGTGGGCTACCTGCACATGCTCGAGCAAACCATCAGGCGCGACCCCGCCCCCTGGCTCTGGACCCACAAACGCTGGGCCGGCCAGGCCTAAACCATCCCCACAGCAAGTAAAAGTAATGAAAAAAGAGACTCCCGATTCGCGCGTGGGAGTCTCAAAATCCATTTTAACGTGCACACAAGACGACTAAGCTCCTATGGGCACGGCTTATTTGCATTGCAAAGTTAAGTATTGTTCATAGAATAAACAAGCTTTCAAACAAAAAAGTTTAAATCAAGATTTGCGCAATTCCTTACAACAACCTGAGATTTAGGACTATGAGCGAGATTTGACAGTTCACGTCGAATTTCACTAATAACCTCCTTCTTCTGTCTATCCGAAATAATCCCGAGAAAGTGGAGAATCACCTCTATCGCTCCTTTTATATTATGCGAATCGGCATTATCAACATTAGCAGGACGTTTATTGATGCCTTTTTTGATATTCAAATTATAGAGGCAGCCACCATGAGCACAGCGGTTTCTGACAAGTCGGATGGTTTCAAGGTAATTCATAAAGACCTTGATAGAACAGCCATAACACGCGGCAATCTCTTTTTTAAGTGATTCATCTTTGATTGCCTCAAACAGAAAAACGATATTGCCAAGGGTCATAAACTCCATTGTCTTCCATGCCGGAGCATATTTATCCTTAGTGTGCTTCTTATGATGTTCTTCAATAGCCGGATTCTTCTTGACTGCGGAATATACTTCTTGGTCAAACTTGGAAATGAAACCTCGACTAACATAGGATGGATTGCAAAACCACCAAGGATCGGATATGAATTGTAGCGACCCCATCAAAGTAATTCGAGTACGAATGTTGATTTCTATGCGAGTAAGGGCTTTTGCGAGCAAAAACCGCAATTGAGAGTCAAACACATAGAGGTCGTGCACCTGCTTAAATGTAGTGCCAGGCACAAGTTCATGAGTACGATTAAACTTCTTTGGATATGTGGTTTCAAAAGGATATGAGAAGAATCCCAAACGGTAATAGCCAATATCTCCAAGGATTTCTTCAGCCTTTGGAATATTATCAAACTCCATACCTCGGGAGGCAAGAAGTTCAATCTGTTCTCTTATGGTCAATGCCTTCTTTTCCATTTTTGATATAGATATTTCCAGAAACGGGCATCTCAACCCTTCTTTCTAACAAATCACAGGTGTAGTCGCCGTGTGGTTTTTCGCTGAGTGTTGCATCACTGATACCGGTAGAAAGGAAATCATCCGTTTCAATAAACATACTCAAGGTTTATTGATTTTGTTATTGGGGCAGGAGGGTTGCGAGGGGGGCGGGGCTGCCGTGGTGCCACACGCTCATCTGCAGCTCGCCGTCGGCACCGGCCGCGCCAATGGCCTGACCGGCCGCAACATGGCGGCCTACGCTTACGAACGCGGCTTTCAGGCCGCCGACCACGCTCACGAAGTCGTTGCTATGCTGAAGCACAAGGGTGATGCGGCCGCTCAGCGGATCAACGGCCGATGAAATCACCGCGGCATCCTGTATGGCCACCACAGTGGCCCCGGCCGGAGTGAGCACTCCCGAGCCGTCGGCGTTGATGCGCGCACCGGTGGCCGGAAGCCTGAACATCATTCCCTCGGCCACGATGGGAGTGAGCACCGACAGATTTCCGCGCTCGCGCTCCATCCAATCGGCCACGAAGGCGCGCTCATTTTCGGTGGCCGGCATCAGGGTGTCGGTTATTTCGGCCGTCGCCGCAGCCGATGAAGTTCGGGCAAACACTGAGTCAGGCCCGCTCAACACGGTTATGAGGTTATCGATATAGCGGCGGTTTACCTCGGTTTGCGTCAGCATGGAGTCAACGAGCAGAGTGTTGTCTACAATCTGCCGGCGCTCGGATTCCTTGATATAGCCCGGCAGATAGTTCTTGAGCGGCGACCATGCGAAAATGCCTACGGCCAGCGCGGCTATGGCGGCGCAGCACACCGCAGTGAGCACCCACACCTTAGCCCTCGACAGCCTTACGGACCATACGGCATTGAAGGTGTTTTCGTTGACAAACGTCAGCCGGTAGCGCTTGCGCGTCTTGAATCCCTTGCTCATTCTTCCCGCTCCTCCTCCGGCTCGTCGTAGTTATTCAGTATGGGCAGATGCCATGAATAGCGCACGGCCAGCATCCTGACGGAGATTATCACCACGGAGCAGACCGTGCCGCAGGCCACAGGCGACCCGCCGGCCATGCGCACCAGCCAGTAGGCCACGCCGCCCAGCAGCGTTGCCATGGCATAGATATCCTTGCGGAATATGAGCGGCACGCGGTTGAGCAATATGTCGCGCAACACTCCGCCAAAGGCACCCGTGAGCATGCCCATGCATATGGCGATGCCCATAGGACACTCGCGCGCCAGGGCCTTCTCTATGCCTATCACAGTGAACATGGCCAGGCCAACGGCATCGAACACCAGCAGCATGCGCTCTCTGCGCACCAGCTGGCGGCTGAACACGATGACGAGCATGAGCGCCAGGGCCGTGACGATGAAGTAGGCGGCAAAGAAGCGGAAATCGGCCACCCAGAAGGCCGGCTGAGACAGCACTACATCGCGCATGGTGCCGCCGCCAAGCGCCGTCACCAGGCCCACGATGTATGCCCCGAACCAGTCGAAACGACGCAATGCGGCCAGGCGTATGCCTGAAATGGCACACGCCAGCGCCCCGGTCATTTCTATGATAAAGGAAAAGAGCACCCCTATATCAGCAGTTTACGCGAATCTTCTCCACGCGGCGCTCATGGCGTCCGCCATCGAACGAGGTTGCCAGGAAAGCCTTCACGACGGCCTTGGCCGTGTCTACCGAGATGAAACGCGCGCTGAGCACCAGGCAGTTGGCATCATTATGCTGGCGGGCCAGCTGCGCCAGTTCGGGAGTCCAGCAAATGGCGGCGCGAACGCCCTGATGCTTGTTGAGGGTCATGGCTATGCCGTTGCCCGAGCCGCATATGCCTATTGCCGGCCATACCTGACCCGACTCGAGAGCCAGGGCGCAGGGATGGGCATAATCGGGGTAATCGCATGAGTTTTCGGAGTTGGTGCCGAAGTCAACCACCTCATCAACGTCAGCGCGGGCCATCAGCTCCTTCTTGAGTATCTCCTTGAGGGCATAGCCCGCATGGTCACAGCAAATTCCTACTTTCATCTAATTATCAATTATAAATTATCAATTATCAATTTTTTCCACTTCTCCACTCTCCACTCTCCACTCTTCACTCTCCACTCTCCACTCTCCACTTCTAAAGCTCCGCCAGGCCGCGGATGGTGGCGGC
>CAYUFQ010000104.1:0-6672 GCA_964444045.1 uncultured Bacteroides sp. | reverse complement strand
TATTAGACCTATTAGACCTATTAGACCAACAAATCTCACTAACTCCACTTCTCCACTCTCCACTCTCCACTCTGGTCGGGGTCAATCGAGCTCGATGAGGCGGTAGGTCTTGGAGCCGATGCCGAGCTTGGCGGCATGGTCGATGGTGTGGGTGCCGTGGCGCGAGTTGATGCGCTCAATCAGGGCGTCCTTGCCGGGGTCGGCAGAGTTGAACACGGCATCGACGCAAGCCTGGTCGACGGCAACGGGGTCGAGCGAGGCATATATGCCCAGGTCGCCCATTTCGGGAGCGGACGGGTTGCCGTTGCAGTCGCAGTCGACGCTCAGCTTGTTGGCCACGTTGATGTAGAGAATCTTGTCGCCGGCATGGTCAACTATGGCCTTGGCGGCTTCGGCCATCGATTCCAGGAAGGCATCCTGCTCGGCCGTCTTGCCCCAGGTTTCATCGGCATTTTCAGTGGCGCCGGCGCTATGGATATATGCCTTGCCGTTAGATGAGCCCAGGCCTATGGAGATATTCTTCAGCGCGCCGCCGAAGCCGCCCATCTGATGACCCTTGAAGTGGCTCAGCACCACCGTGAAGTCATAGTCGGGATAGTGGCTGCCCACGATATGATATTTCAGGTGTTCGCCCCCTTCGATAGGCAGCTTCACCTCGCCTTCGGCATCAAGAATGTCGCACTCGGCGATTTCAGGGAAGCCGCGCTCGGCAATGGCCTTGAGGTGGTCTTCGGTGTAGCGGCGCGTGCCGGCATAGGCGGTGTTGCACTCAACTATAGCGCCGTTCACCTCGTCGATAAGCGGCTTGATGAAGTCGGGGCGCAGATAGCCGGTTTTTTCGCTCTCGCCGGTGGAGATTTTCACCGCCACCTTGCCCGAGGCCTCGCGTCCGAGCGCCTTGTAAATCTTCACGAGATTTTCGGGAGTGATATCCGTGATGTGAAACACCGTGGGGGTGTTGTCGACCTGCTGGTCAACCACCTTCTGAGCCGTTTCGCTCTTGCAGCTGCTTGCGCACAGCATCAGGCCGGCAGCCATGGCATAGAAAATTTTTTTCATGATTCAGGTTTGTTTGGTTTATTTTTTCAGATATAATTCTCGGCAATATGCCAAAGGAGTATTCCGGCAGTCACGGCAACGTTGAGCGAGTGCTTGGTGCCGAACTGCGGAATTTCAATAGTCAGGTCGCACGCATTCACCACCGACTGCTCCACGCCGTAGACCTCATGGCCAAGCACTATGGCATATTTCCGGCCGGGTTCGGGGCGGAAGGCCTCGAGCGACACGGAATCATCGGCCTGCTCGACGGCGCATACGGTCCAGCCCGAAGCCTTGAGTTCGGCGATTGCATCGGCCGTTGATTCGAAATACTTCCAGGCAACGGAGTCTTCGGCGCCGAGAGCCGTCTTGTGAATCTCCACCGAGGGGGGAGTGGCCGTGATGCCGCACAGGTAGAGCGTGTCGACACAAAAGGCATCCGACGACCTGAATATCGAGCCTATGTTATTGAGCGACCTAACGTTATCGAGCACCACCGCGACCGGGAACTTCTTTTTTGCGCGAAATTCCTCGACCGAATCGCGGTGAAGGTCGGTCATGGTTTTCTTTCTGTTCATTTCAGCAACTCGTCATACACGTTTATCAATCCACGGCCGAAGTTTTCGGGAGCGAACCGGGCGATATACTGCCGCCCGCGCGCAACCATATCCGCCCGCAGCGCCTCATCGTCGAGCAGACGGGTGGCCGCCTCCACATACTCGTCGACGCTGTCAGGACTCACATACAGCGCACCAGGCCCTCCGGCCTCTTCCAGACACGACCCCGTGGCGGCCACCACGGGCACTCCCGAAGCCACGGCCTCGAGCATCGGTATGCCAAAGCCTTCGTAATACGAAGGATATGAAGCGAAAACCGCTCCGGCATACAGCTGATGAATCTCATCCATGCTCATGCCCTGAAGCATGCTGACGCGGCCGCCGAGCCCGAGCCGGCTCACGGCTTCGTCGATTTTCGCAGCATAGGCCGTGCGGCGCCCCACGAGCACCAGCTTCACGTCCTCGGGCAACCGGGCCAGGGCCTTTACCGTCAGCAGCTGGTTCTTGCGGCTCTCGATAGTGCCCACGCCGATTATGTATCGGCCGAACCGCCGCCTCATGGCCCCGACGGCCCCGGCGGCCACCGGTTCGTGAAATACCGGCGCACACCCCTGATAAACCACCCGGATTTTTTCCGGCGGAATATTGAAGAGCTCCTGAAGGTCAAACGAGGTGCGTTCGGAAATGGCTATGACCCGGTCGGCCACCCGCGCGGCATATTCGAACTTGCGCCGGCATATCTCAACGTCGGCGCGATGATAGAACTCGGGGTGACGCATGAAAATCACATCATGAACCGTCACTACCGACGGAATGCCCGTGCGCTCGATGCCCGCAGGCAACTCGTTCGACAGGCCATGATACAGTGCCGGAGCCTCACGCCGCAACTGCGCCGAAAGCAGCTTTGACCGCCAGAGGCTACCGAACATACGTCCGGCAATGCCGTCGGGCAGACGCAACTCAACCCGGGGCGACTGAAGCAGAGCCTCCATGCGCGGATTCGGCCGCAGCTTGGGAGTGTAGAGCCTCACCACGTCGTCGGCAGGCAGCAACGGCAACAGACTCTCTATGGCCAGGCGCGAATAGTTGCCTATGCCGGTGTAATTCATCACGGCACGCTTACCGTCGAAACCGATAACTCTCATATGTGCGATATTAACTACAGTGAAATCAAGGCATACCGCCCGTCGACGCCATATAGCAGGCGATACGAGCGGAGCCCGTAGCCTTCGGCAAAAGCCGGGCCGCTGACGGGGTCGCCCGGATTGCGCTCAATCTGAAACACATCGTAGACCGACCCGCACTGCGGACACCGGGCGAAGTTATCGCTGCCTATGACTATGCGCACATCCTGACGGCGCTCGACCGGACACGAAAGGTCAAAGACATGAATGGCCGACATGACGTCGCACGTCAGCAACACGCCACCATAGCCCGTGTAGGAATAGTCGGGATACGGATAATTGCCGGGCACCCTATCCTGGCGGATAAAGCGGCGCGACTGAAGCGCACCCCCCACCCCATATTCGTGCCACTCGCTCTCGGTGGTGAACGGAACGTAGACCGACGTGCGCGGAATACGGTCGTAATTCAGGTGCACAGAATCACACCCTGCCAGCCCTAAGGCCGCCAGGGTGAGAATCAAACAGCGCAACCGGGCGGCACTCATTGATTCAGCTTGCCAAACATTTCGCCAAACTGATCGGCCGCCTGCTGCAGCTTGCCGCCAACGAGCGGGCGCAGCATCAGCGGAATGTCGGCCTCGATCGAGGCGCTGACAGAGGTGCGGCCGGCGCCCTCGTCCGTAAGGTCGATAACCACGTTGATAGGCATCAGGCCGGTGTCGGCAAGGAACTTCACCCGCGAATCGGGCGTGCGCTCCACTATGCGGAACTTCATCTCCCCCACTCCGGGTGCGGTGAAGGCAAAAGTGTCGGCATCAGGAAAGTTCACGGTGCCCATGCGCTGACGCAGCTCATCGGGAATCTCGTCCATGCGCGAGCTCATACGGCTCAGGTCGCTCAGACGGGCATAGACGTCGGCCCGGGGCAATTCAACAGTATACGGCTTACCTTTATAAGTCATCTTTTACTTTTTAGGAGTCCACACCGACGGGTCCTTGCGCCATTCCTGCAGGGTGGCGAAGTCAGACTCGCGGATATAATTAGTGGCCAGGGCAGCCTCAAGCATAGCCTCGTAATTGCTCAGCGTAACCAGCTCCACACCGGCATCCTTGAAAGCCTTCTTGGCCACCGGGAAGCCATATGAGAACATAGCCACCATGCCTGCAACCTCACATCCGGCATTGCGTATGGCGGCGACGGCCTTGAGCGAGCTGCCGCCGGTTGAAATCAAGTCTTCCACCACAACAACTTTCTGGCCCGGCACCAGATTGCCCTCGATCAGATTCTCCAGGCCGTGGTCTTTGGGCGATGAGCGCACATAAACATACGGCAGGCCGAGGGTATCGGCCACGAGCGCACCCTGAGCGATAGCTCCGGTAGCCACGCCGGCAATTGCCTCCACCTGAGGGAAGTGCTCGAGAATCAGGCGACACAGTTCCACCTTTATAAACGAGCGGACCTCGGGATAGGAGAGAGTGATGCGGTTATCGGTATAGATAGGGGAATTCCATCCGCTGGCCCAGGTGAACGGATTGTCGGGCTGCAATTTGATTGCGCTGACCTTAAGCAATTTCTCGGCCAGGATTGCACTAAGCTGTTTCATGAGAATAATAGACTTTTAGTATTTATTAAGTCGCAAAGTTAAATATATTTTCCCACATATGCAAAACCGAAATTTCAAAAATTCAAAGTTTTTTGCATTGAAAGTTTCGTTGGCCGATTATGATTGGGATTTGTAAAATTTTCACTAACTTTGCCGTAGGAAATTCAAACCAAAAAAATCCCTTACAGTTAAATGAACTCAAAAATCAGTTCCCGCAGCGCATTGCTGCTCATGGGTGCGGCCGTGGTATTCAGCGGCTGCTCCAAGAAGTTGGGTCAGCTCCCGGCCGACGCGTTCACCACAACCCCCAACCCCCTGGAAGTGGTTGGCGAAAAGATTCCGGCCAACATATCGGCCCGCATTCCGGCCAAATATTTCGTCAAGAACGCCGAACTGACCGTGACTCCCTATCTGACGTATGCAACCGGCGAGACGGCCTCCACCTCGCTGACCCTGCAGGGCGAGAAGGTGCGCGGCAACCACCAGACAGTGAGCTACGACCGCGGCGCCACGGTTAACCTGCCCGTATCGTTCACCTACAACCCCGACATGGCCGTCAGCAAGCTCGAGCTCGGCTTCACCGCCAAGCAGGGCAAGAAGACCTACGTGTTGCCGCGTGTAACAGTGGCCGACGGCGTAGTGACCACGGCCGCTCTGGCCAGCACCGAGGGCGTCACTCCGGCAGTGGCCCCCGATAAGTTCCAGCGCGTAATCGCCGAAAAGGTCGATGCCGACATTCTGTTCCTTATCAACCAGGCCAACATCCGCGACAGCCAGCTGCGCACCGGCGAGATGATAGGCCTGAACGAACGCATTCAGAGCGCCAACGCCGACAACCGTCAGGAAATCGAAGAAATCAACATTCAGAGCTATGCCTCGCCCGACGGCACATATGAATTCAACTCCAAGCTGGCCCAGAAGCGTGAAGACGTGACCAAGAACTACATGGACGGCCAGCTCAAGGGCGTCAGCTTCGGCTCGCTCACCGCAGACTTCACCCCCGAAGACTGGGAAGGCTTCCGCCGCCTCGTGAGCGAAAGCAACATTCAGGACAAAGACCTGATTCTGAGCGTACTGTCGATGTATAAGGACCCCGAGCAGCGCGAACGCGAAATCCACAATCTCAGCAGCGTGTTCGACCAGCTCGCCGAAGAGATTCTGCCGCAGCTGCGCTATAGCCGCATCACCGCCAAAATCAACGTGATCGGCAAGAGCGACGAAGAAATCGCACAGGCCTACAACGCCGACCCGTCGACCCTCAATGTTGACGAGATTCTCTACTACGCCACTCTGACCGACTCGGCCGAGAAGCGCGCTGAAATCTACTCTACCGCAGCCTCGCTCTACCCCACCGACTACCGCACATATAATAACCTCGGCATGGCGCAATATCAGAGCGGCGACTTCGATGCAGCCCGCGCCAGCTTCGCCCAGGCATCGCGCCTGGCTCCCGCATCGGCCGAACCGCAGATGAACCTTGGCCTGAGCTCGCTCAACAGCGGCGACTACGCCGACGCACAGAGCCGCTTCGGCAATGCCGCTGGAGTGCCCGAACTCAACGAGGCTCTTGGCGTTTACTACCTCAAGCAGGGCGATAACATCGCCGCCGCCCGCACTATGAGCGACGTGGTTTCCAACAATGCCGCCCTTGCCCAGATTCTGACCAAAGACTACTCCAAGGCAAAGAAGACCCTTGCAGCAATCTCCGCTCCCGACGCCACCACCTACTACCTCATGGCAGTGCTCGGCGCCCGCACCAATAACGAACAGATGATTGCCAACTCGCTGCGTCAGGCCATCAAGCTCGACCCCTCTATGGCCGCGAAAGCGCAGAAAGACATTGAGTTCAACCGCTTTAACCTCTCCGGAGTGCTCTGATGGAAAGAAAATTTCAACGCGTACTGCTGAAGCTCAGCGGCGAGTCACTCGCCGCCGGGCAGAAGCAGGGCATCGACCCGGTTCGTCTTGGCGAATATGCCGAGCAGATAAAGACGGCCGTTGACAGCGGCCTGGAAGTGGCCATAGTGATTGGCGGCGGCAACATTTTCCGCGGCCTGCAGGGCGCATCGCGCGGATTCGACCGCGTCAAGGGCGACCAGATGGGCATGCTGGCCACCGTAATCAACTCGCTGGCCCTCAGCTCGGCGCTGGAAGCCATCGGCCAACCGGCCGATGTGTTCACCGCCATTGCCATGCACCCCATCGGCAAGCACTACAGCAAATGGCGCGCCATCAAGGCCATGAACAACGGACGCGTGGCCATTCTCAGCGGCGGCACGGGCAATCCGTTCTTCACCACCGACACCGGCGCCGCCCTGCGCGGAGTAGAGGTAGAGGCCGACGTGATGCT
>CAYUFQ010000103.1:0-6672 GCA_964444045.1 uncultured Bacteroides sp. | reverse complement strand
GGGACTGGGGCTGGGACGAGGAGTTCGGCGGCATTATCAACTTCCGCGACTGCAAGAACTTCCCTCCGCAGGACTATTCGCAGGATATGAAGTTCTGGTGGCCGCAGTGCGAGGCCGTGATTGCCTCGCTCTATGCCTATGAGGCCACGGGCAACCCGAAGTATCTCGACATGCACCGCAAGGCCAACGAATGGATGTATGCCCACCTGCCCGACCCCGACTTCGGCGAATGGTTCGGCTATCTGCATCGCGACGGCTCGGTGGCTCAGCCCGCCAAGGGCAATATATTCAAGGGCCCGTTCCATATCCCCCGTATGCTCATCAAGTCGCCTGCGATTATCGATGAGATTCTGAAGAAATAATGAAGCGCCTCTGCCTGATTCTGTCGATTCTGGTGGCGGCCGCCATGTGTCGCGCCGAAAAAGAGAAGGTGAGGGTGGCCTGCGTGGGCAACAGCATCACCTACGGCTACCTGCTGGCCGACCGCGAGCGCAATGCCTATCCCTTTCAGCTTCAGCGCATGCTGGGCGAGGGTTACGAGGTGGGTAACTTCGGCAACTCCGGCGCCACGCTGCTCGACCGCGGCCACAAACCCTACCGCTCGCTGCCCGAATATAAGGCGGCGCTCGAGTTCAACCCCGACATAGCGGTGATTCACCTGGGGGTGAACGACACCGACCCGCGCAACTGGCCCAACTGGCGCGATGAGTTCACGGGCAACTACGTGAGTCTGATCGGTGACTTCAAGGAACGCAACCCGCAGGTAAGGGTAATAGTGGCGCTGCTCAGCCCGCTCCGCGCGGGCCATCACCGCTTCCGCACCGGCACCCGCGACTGGCGGCTTCAGATTCAGGAGGCGATAAGAGACGTGGCGCTCGCCACCGGCTCGGAACTGATTGACTTCGACACCCCCCTGCGCGACCGCCAGAACCTCATCTTCGATAATATTCACCCTAACGAAGAGGGCGCGGGCATATTGGCCGAAACGGTTTGCGGCGCCATAACCGGCCGCTACGGAGGCCTGCAGCTGCCACCGGTGTGGCAGAGCGGCATGGTGGTGCAGCGCCACAGGCCCCTGCCGGTGCGCGGCCGGGCCGATGCCGGCGCGAAGATAGCCCTGACGCTCGACGGCCGCATGTATCGCACCGTGGCCGATAATCGCGGCGACTGGTCGGTGACCACGGCTCCGCTCGTTGCCGGTCAGGCATACACCCTGACGGTGACCGACGGCGACAGCATCATAACCCTCACCGACCTGCTTGCCGGCGAAGTGTGGATTGCCTCCGGACAGAGCAACATGGAGTTTGCCCTGCGCGATGCCGAGGGGGGCGCTGCGGCGATTGCCGCCTCGGCCGATTCGCTGCTAAGGGTGTTTGACATGAAGCCGATAGCGCGCACCAATCCGGGGCTTTGGCCCGATTCGGTTCTTGAGGCAACCGACCGGCTAAATCACTTCAGGCCCGCCGCCTGGCAGCCTGTGAGCCCCGCCAATGCAGGTGAATTCTCGGCTGTGGCCTATTTCTTTGCCAAGGAGTTGCGCGACAGTCTGCAAGTGCCGGTGGGTATCATATCGAACGCCATCGGAGGCTCGCCCGCCGAGGCCTGGATTGACGTCAGCACCCTTGAACGCGAGGTGCCCGAAATCCTGATAAACTGGCGCGGCAACGACTATCTGCAGAAGTGGTGTCAGCAGCGCATCGGCGAAAATATAGCCGACCGCAGTCTCGGCCGCCACCCCTACGAACCCTCCTACCTTTTCTCGGCGGCAATCAGGCCGCTCAGGGGCTTTCCGGTGGCCGGCACCATATGGTATCAGGGCGAATCGAATGCCCACAACGCGGAGCTCCATGAGCGGCTGTTCCCTCTGTTGATTGAATCGTGGCGCCGCGAGTTCGGCGCCGACGGCATGCCCTTCTATTTCGTGCAGCTCAGCAGCCTCAACCGCCCTTCGTGGCCTCATTTCCGCGACAGTCAGCGGCGCCTGTCGGAGCGGATTCCCCGCACCGGCATGGCCGTGAGCTCCGACCTTGGCGACTCAACCGACGTGCATCCGCGCCACAAGCGCCCCGTGGGCGAGCGTCTGGGGCGCCTGGCGCTCAGGCGCACATATGGGTTCGACGTCGAAGATAGCGGCCCCACGCTGCGTCAGGCAGTGGCCTCACGCGGGCGGATGACTCTGACCTTTGACCATGCCGAAGGGCTGACCACCGCCGATGGCGCCGCTCCCCGCACCTTTGAAATAGCCGAAATCGAGGGCATCTACTATCCCGCCGAGGCTGAAATTACCGACAACAAAATCATACTGACCAATATGAATGTGAAAAATCCGCGCTTTGTGCGCTACGGATGGCAACCCTACACCCGGGCAAACGTGGTTAACGGCGCCGGACTTCCGGCATCTACATTCCGCGCCGGGGCCGACAATGCAGCCGACTTTGATATCGAGCCCGGATATGAGCGCGGGGTTTCCGCCCCGTTCTTCGGGCTGCTCGACGGCCGGCTCGTGATTGCCGGCGGATGCAACTTCCCCGTTGACGAGCCGCTTACCGTGGGCGCTGATGCAAAGCGCTCCTATCGCGGCATCTATGCCGCCGATACGGCCGACGTGAAGTGGCGCCGCATCGGTTCGCTGCCGTGCGCCATGGCCTATGGCGCCTCGGCCATGACCGACAGAGGTCCGGTGTTTCTCGGCACCGACCGCCGCGCATGGCTGTTGAGCCCCGACGGCTCGCTCGGTCAGCTGCCTGACATGCCGGCGGCAATCGACAATGCGTGTGCCGCCGCCATAGGCAGCACTGTGTATCTTTGCGGCGGCAATTGCGACGGCAAGCCCTCGAAAGAACTCTATAGCCTTGACCTCGACGGCGGCAAATGGCGCCGGCTCCGCTCCATGCCGGGCAATCCGCGCGTGCAGCCGGTAATGGCCGCGAGCGGCGGCCGCCTATACCTGTGGGGCGGATTTGCCGGCAAGCACGACGGCAAGGATGCCACGCTCGAAACCGCCGGCCTCTGCTATGACCCCGCCACAGGCAAATGGACGGCCCTGCCGGCGCCTGTCGATGCCTCGGGTACCGAAGTGTCGCTTGGCGGCGGATGCGCCGTTACGCTGGCCGACGGCCGCATAGCCGCCTGTGGAGGCGTGAATAAAGACGTCTTCCTCGCCGCCCTGCAGAATCAGGCGCCCGACTATCTGTTTCATCCGGTCGATTGGTATGAGTTTAATCGGAACGTGATGGTTTATGACCCCGTGGCATCAGCCTGGAGCATAGCCCTGACCGACCCCGACGCCGCACGTGCCGGCGCCGCCGCCATTACCGCCGGCTCCACCCTATGGCTCTATGGCGGCGAGCTCAAACCCCGCATACGCACCTCTGAAACCGTAAGAATAGACCTATGATAATCAACAAGGATGTTGACCTGAGCGTCAGCAATTACGGCACCACCCGCGGGCTTGACTACGATGTGGCCGTCCTCCCCTGGGGAGCTACCGAACCCCACAATCTGCATCTGCCCTATCTCACGGATGCCATCCTCAGCCACGATATCGCCGTTGATGCCGCCCGCATGGCGCTCGACAAATATGGCGTGCGCGCCATGGTGATGCCGCCGGTGACCCTCGGCTCGCAGAATCCCGGCCAGCGGGAGCTGAAGTTTTGTGTCCATGCCCGCTACGAAACGCAAAAAGCGGTGCTGACCGACATCGCCGCCTCGCTCCGTCATCAGGGGCTGCGCAGGCTGCTCATAATCAACGGCCATGGCGGCAACGGCTTTAAAAACATGATTCGCGACCTGTCGGTCGACATGCCTGATATGCTCATTGCCACGAGCGAGTGGTTCAAGGTATGCCCGGCAAAGGAGTTTTTCGACAATCCGGGCGACCATGCCGACGAGCTGGAAACATCGGTGATGATGCACTATCACCCCGAGCTGGTGAACCTCGACGAGGCCGGTCCGGGCGACTTCACCACCTTCGCGCCGCCGACGTTGCGCGACGGGGTGGCGTGGATTCCGCGCGACTGGAGCAAAGTGTCGGTCGACACTGGCATCGGCTCGCCGGCCTTGGCCACTGCCGCCAAGGGAAGCGCCTTTGCCTGCGCCGTGGCCGCGCGCTATGCCGACCTTCTGCGCGACCTCACCCTCCCGCTCTACTGACATTATTTTACCTTCATCTGAAAGGTATGCGGAAAATTTTCCGTAACTTTGCAGTCGTATGAATCAAATCACTGACGCTGACATTCAGGCAGCCAAGCAGCGGCTTGGCATCATTGGCACCTCGCCGGCCCTGCTCGAGGCCGTGGGGCGCGCTCTGCGCGTGGCCCCCATTGACCTGTCGGTGTTGGTAATCGGCGAGAGCGGCACCGGCAAAGAGTTCTTTCCGAAGTTAATCCATTCGGCCGGCGCGCGTAAGCATTCGCCCTACATCGCCGTTAACTGCGGAGCCATACCCGAGGGCACGATTGATTCCGAGCTGTTCGGCCACGAAAAAGGGGCGTTTACCGGCGCGGTGGCCGCCCGCAAAGGCTATTTCGAAGAGGCCAACGGCGGCACCATATTTCTTGACGAAGTGGCCGAACTTCCGCTCACCACTCAGGCGCGCCTGCTCAGGGTGCTCGAGAGCGGCGAGTTCATCAAGGTGGGCTCGTCGGTGGTGCAGAAAACCAACATCAGGGTGGTGGCGGCCACTAACGTCGACATGGCCAAGGCTGTGGCCGACGGCCGTTTTCGCGAAGACCTGTATTATCGGCTCAGCACGGTGCAGATAAACGTGCCGCCGCTGCGCGACCGCGGCAACGACATCACGCTGCTGGCCCGCCGGTTTGCCGCTGATTTTGCCGAGAAGTATTCCACTCCCGAACTGCGGTTCACCGACGATGCCACTGCGCTCCTGCTGGCCTACCGCTGGCCGGGCAATGTGCGCCAGCTCAAGAATGTCACCGAGCAGCTGGCTCTGTTTGAAGCCTCCCGTCCGGTCGACCGGGAGGTGCTGCAGGGCTATCTGCCGGCTGCAGTGTACACTCCGGCGGTAGCCACGCCGGCCTCTGCCGGCGGCGACCATTCATATCAGCGCGAGCGCGATATGCTGTTTAACCTCATTTTTCGTCTTCGGTCGGAGGTTGACGAGCTGCGCAGCCGCCTGAACGACAAGGAGGCTGCCGCAATGCCCCTGCGCCCGGGGCTGATTGGCGCGCCGCAGCCCGCGGCCGAGGTGCCCTTCACTAAGTTTATCGAAGAGGAGGCGCCCGTTGCCCCCACGTCGCTGCGTCAGGAGCCGAGGAGCCTCGAGGAAAATGAGCGCGAAATGATTCGCGAGAGCCTTGAGCGCAACGGCGGCCGGCGCAAGGCCACTGCCAATGAGCTCAATATCAGCGAACGAACCCTTTATCGTAAAATCCGCGACTATGGCCTGGAGTAGGAAACCCGTGCTGCTGCCTGTGGTGATGGCTTTGGTAGGCGCCATGTGCGCCCTATGCGGCTGCAAACCCGTTTATAAGCTGAACGGGTCGGCTATCGATTACAGCGTGTACAAGACCATATCGATTGAAAACTTCCCCATCAGGGCCGCCCTCGTTTATCCCCCCCTGCAAACCACCTTTGAAAACACTCTGGTTGACTACATAGAGCGCAACACTCGCCTGCAGACCTCGGTGGGCAACAACAATGCCGACCTGCAGCTCGAAGGTGAGATTACGAACTACGCGCTGTCGCCCCAGGCGGTGGGCACCGATGCGTATGCCACGCGCACCCGCCTGACAATCAGTGTGCGTGTCCGCTATATCGACAATAAGGCCGAGGGCAAGGATATTGACCAGACATTCTCGGCCTATCGCGATTTTGATGCGAACGAGATGCTCACCGACGTGCAGGACCAGCTGTGTACCGAGATTTCGCAAGAGCTGGTGGAACTGATTTTCAACGCAACTCTCGGCAACTGGTAAACTTTCAGCGTGTGTTTTTTTTATGGTGACTAACGAAGAAATATCCGCCTGGCTCAACGGCGCCGCCCCCGATGCCGCCACGGTTGAAGCCCTTGAGCGCGAGATGCCCTGGTGGCTGCTGCCGGCCGCCATGCGCCTGCGCAATGCCGCTGACCTCGATGACTCGGAGCGGGCGGCGCTCGCCGCCCGCCTGGCCGTGGGCGCGTCGGATCTGGAGCAGATGTCGATGGCCGCTGATTCCGACCTTTCGGTTGATATGGCCCGCTTCTATCCGGTTGAGCGTCCCGTCACGCCCGACACCGTTGGCACCATCGACAAATTCCTGTCGACCTACGGGGCTATAAATCCCGAAGAAGAGCAGCTGCTCGAACGCCTGATTTTCAATCCGGTGCCCGACTATGCCCAGATGCTCGCCCGCGAGGAGGAGAGCAGCGTGCCCGACGCCGGCGAAGCTCCCGACGGTTCGGCCGACGCCTTGATTAACTCATTCATTATAAAGAGCAAGGCCGCCGGCGGCCAGTTCCCTCCGGCAGGGGCCGAAGCAGAAGCCGAAGAGCCGAATCAGCCGGAGTCGGAAGTGCAGAAACCCGTTGCGGCCGATGACTCGATGCTGAGCGAAAGTTTGGCTCAGATTTACATAAAACGAGGCAAATATTCTAAGGCATATGAAATTATAAGCCGATTAAATTTGAATTTTCCCGAAAAAAGTATTTACTTTGCAGACCAATTACGCTTC
>CAYUFQ010000102.1:0-6738 GCA_964444045.1 uncultured Bacteroides sp. | reverse complement strand
CCAAAGGCAAAGCCCGCCTGAATTCTTACGACCGCCTGCTCAACGAAGACCAGAAAGAGCGCGAAGAGAAGCTCGAAATCTTCATTCCCAACGGTCCGCGTCTGGGCAACAAGGTAATCGAGGCTCATGGCCTGGCCAAAGCGTTTGGCAAGAAGCAACTGTTTAAAGACCTTGACTTCACCCTGCCGCCAAACGGCATAGTAGGCGTAATCGGCCCGAACGGAGCCGGCAAGACCACTCTGTTTAAGCTCATCATGGACCTGGAAAAGGCCGATGCAGGCTCATTCGACGTTGGCGAGACCGTGAAAGTGGCCTACGTTGACCAGACCCACCGCGACCTGCTGCCCGAAAAGAGCGTATATGAAGTGATTTCGCAAGGCGTGGAGAGCTTCCGCATGGGGGCCGCGACGTCAACGCCCGCGCCTATCTGAGCAAATTCAATTTTACCGGAGCCGACCAGGAGAAAAAAGTGGGAGTGCTCAGCGGCGGCGAACGCAACCGCCTGCACCTGGCCATGGCCCTGAAGCAGGAGGGCAACGTGTTGCTGCTCGACGAACCGACCAACGACATCGACGTCAACACCCTGCGCGCCCTCGAGGAGGGCCTGGAGGCGTTTGCCGGGTGTGCCGTAGTGGTGAGCCACGACCGCTGGTTCCTTGACCGCATATGCACCCACATACTCTCTTTCGAAGGCGAAGGCAAGGTGGTTTACTACGAAGGCTCCTACTCTGATTACGAAGAATACAAGCGCGCCCACACGCCCGACGGCAAAGAGCCCGTGCGTCGCCGCTACCGCAAACTCATGGACTGATGAAAAAGCCCCTTCATTCCCTAATAATAGCCGCAGCCGGCATAAGCATGCTGGCCTCATGTGCCGGTCATGACGGCTGGACCCTTCGCGGAGCCGCGTCAGACTCCGTCACTATGGTGTATATCGAAGCCCCGGCGGCCGACGGCAGCTGGTACGTGGCCGACTCCGTGGCACCCGCTTCGGGCTCATACACGTTCGAACTGCCGCGCGCCAACCAAACGATTTATCGCGTCACTGCAGGCCAGACGGTATGCTACGTGCCGGCCGACAGCACCGAAACGATTGAAATCGACGCCGCAGGCCTGCGCAGCGGCTCGGTCGAGGCAGGCCTTTTCAACGCCGTTGACTCAGTGGCCCGGACAGGAGGCGACTCGCGCGCCATGCTCCGCGCGCTCAACGGCCACTGGACCTCGACCGCGGCCTATTACGCCACCCAACTCTATCCCGATAGCCTTACCCTGCTGCGCACCGTGACCAACCGCCACAAAGAGGAGATGCCGGCGGCCGGACGCACCCAGGCCCTGCAGCAACGGCTCGAAAAGCTTCAGATGCGGCTGCGCAAGCAATCGGGCAACACCGAAACCACCGTTATCACAGCCCCGGTTACCGGCTACTTCGACATTGAGCTGCCCGACCGCAACAACAATCTGCAAAAGCTCTCCGACCTCGTTGAGAACAATCCGTTGGTGATTCTTGCGTTCGCCGACTTCGAGCGCCCCGAAAACAAAGCGCTGACCATGGCTCTCGGCGAGGCCGCCGAGGCCGGAGCGGCCATCTACGAGGTGGGCTTCGACGCCAACGTGCACCTGTGGAGCAACCACTCTGACAATCTGCCATGGGTCAACGTGTATCAAAGCGAATCCGCGCCTAAAAACGCCCTGCAGAGCTACATGGTCAGCAGCCTGCCCACGCTCTTCATCATCAGCAACGGCACAATAGCCGAACGGGTGGCCAACCCGACCTCACTCACCGAAACCCTCAAGAATTACATATGAGACTGAAAGCAACCATATGCGGCGCCCTGATGATGGCGGCAGCCGCCTCGCAGGCCCACAACACGCCGAAATACATATTCTACTTCATAGGCGATGGTATGGGCCCCGGCGCCGTGATGGCCGCCGACACTTACAGGCGCATGGTCGAAAAACGCACCGAGCCGCTGATGATGATGCAGTTTCCCGTGGCATCGCTCAGCACCACCTATTCGGCCAATAGCCCCGTAACCGACTCGGCTGCGGCCGGCACCGCCCTGGCCACCGGCAAAAAGACCAAAAACAACATGCTGGGGATGAATCCCGACACCATTGCCGTGCGCAACGTGGCCGAAGACCTGGCCACGGCAGGCTACGGCATCGGCCTGGTGACGAACGTGTGTCCCGACGACGCCACTCCCGGCGCGTTCTATGCCCACGTGCCCGCGCGCACCGACTGGTATGACATAGCCCTGCAGGCCTCTCAAGCCCCGGCACTGAAATTCCTTGCCGGCTCGAAACTGCGCGGAGCCATGAAAAACGGCGAATACACAGGCCTCTACGAACGCATTGCCGAAAACGGCATGACGATGGTGCGCGGCGTGGAGAATCTGCCGCAGGTCGAGGCCGAACGCATATTGCTGCTCAACACCGACACCGTGAGCCAGAACATGGGCTACACCATTGACCACCGCCCCGGCAACACCCTGGCGCAATATACCGCCGCAGCCATAGCCCACATGCAGAGAGTGTCGCCCGACAGATTCTTCGTGATGGTCGAAGGGGGCAACATCGACTGGGCCGGGCACGACAACGACGGCATCACCATAGTGCGCGAAGTGCTGGAATACGACAACGTGCTCCGCAAGGCCTACGACTTCTACCTTCAGCATCCCGACGAGACGCTCATCGTAGTCACCGCCGACCACGAAACGGGGGGCATGAGCGTCGGCCAGCGCTCCACCGGCTATAACCAGTATCCGCAGTACGTTGACCGTCAGCACAAATCGAAGGCACAGTTCAGCGACGAATGCTGGAAGATAATCAAGAATCCGGAATCGGCTATCGACTGGGAAGAGATGAAAGCCATCCTATCCGACCGCCTCGGCTTCTTCAGCGAGTCAAAACTGTCGGAAAAGCAGCAACAGCGCCTCAAAGAGGCATTTGACCGCACATTCATAGACAAAGACAGCAAAAGCACCACCGGCCTCTACGCCACCTACCCCGAATTCGTCCAGGTGGTCTATACCATTCAGAACGAACTGGCCGGCTATGGCTTCACCTCGGGCAACCACACCGGCAACCCTGTGCCGGTATATGCCATCGGCGTCGGCGCCGAAGAGTTCGGCAGGCAGCTCGACAACACGGATATACCCGGCATCATACGCCGTCTGGCCGGAGTTAACCAACCTGAATGAAAATGAAAAAATTTCTTTCGCTGCTCCTTGCGGCATTTATCTGCGCCACCTCCGCACTTGCCGCCACCGACGATGCCTACGACGTGCGCCAGGCCAAACGAAACATACAGGAGGCTGAATATCACATACGCCGCGGCGAATCCTACCGCCGCGAGGCTGATTCTTATTTAAAAAGAGCCGAAAGCTATCAGCGCGAGGCAGCAAACTACACGAGGCGGGGCGACGCCCGGCGGGCCGACGACTACTACCGCAAGGCCGACCGGGCCATGACCGACTACGCTCAAAAGAAGCGCAGCGCCAACGAAGCCGACGCCAAGGCGGCCGACTATCTGCAGAAGGCCTCCATGTTGCTGCGCCACTGACCATTAACATTCCCTCTCCACGAACACAAGACGATGAACCAATCAAGAAAACGAATCACCGTGCTGGGCTCGACAGGCTCCATAGGCACTCAGACCCTCGACATCATCGAGCGCAACCCCTCGATGTTTGAAGTGTCGGCCATCATAGGCGGAAGCCGGCCCGACCCGCTGATTGCTCAAGCGCTGAAGCATAAACCGAAGCGGGTGATAATAGCCGACGAGAGCCAATATCGCGTCCTGGCCGACGCCCTGAAAGGGAGCGGCATCGAAGTGGCGGCCGGCGAGCAGGCCATAAACGATGCCGTGGCGGCCGACGACACCGACATGGTGGTGACCGCCACAGTCGGCTATTCGGGGCTTATACCCACAATCCGCGCCATCGAGGCCGGCAAAGACATAGCCCTGGCCAACAAGGAAACCCTCGTGGTGGCCGGCGAACTGGTTGCGGACCTGATCAGGAGCAAGGGAGTGAAGGTGATTCCCGTAGATTCCGAACACTCGGCCATCTACCAGTGCCTGCAAGGCGAAAACCCGGCCGAAGTAAGGCAGCTGATAATCACCGCATCAGGCGGTCCGTTCCGCACCCTCGAGGCCGAAAAGCTGGCCACAGTCACGGCCGCCCAGGCCCTGAAACATCCCAACTGGGCAATGGGTGCGAAAATCACTATCGATTCGGCCACCATGCTCAACAAAGCCTTTGAGATAATCGAGGCCCGCTGGCTTTTCAACATTGAGCCCGACCGGATATCGGCCGTGGTGCATCCGCAGAGCATCGTCCACTCAATGGTGGAGTTTGCCGACGGCGCAGTGAAGGCACAACTCGGCATACCCGACATGCACCTGCCCATCAGCTACGCGCTCGGCGAAACGCGCCGCATCCCCACTGGCGAACGCCGGCTATCGCTTGCCGACTATGCCTCTCTTACTTTCGAAGCGCCCGATGAGCGGAAGTTTCCCTGCATCACCCTTGCGCACCATTCGCTCAAACGCGGAGGCACCACGGCCTGCATAGTCAACGCCGCCAACGAGATTGCCAACGAAGCCTTCCGGCGCGGCCGCATCGGCTTCAACCGGATTTTCGACACCATAGTCAGCACCATCGACCGCATTGACAACATAGCCACCCCCACCCTGCATGACTATATCGACACCAACGCCGAAGCCCGGCGCATAGCGGCGGAGATGGTGTGAACCGGAAAGTGAAGAGTGGAAAGTGGAGAGTGGAGAGTGGAGAGTGAAGAGCAAAAAAAATTGATAATTGATAATCGATAATTGATAATTGAAATAAATGAGCGTAATTCTATTCAAGGCCCTGCAACTCATCATGGCGCTGTCGCTGCTGGTGATAGTGCATGAGTTCGGCCACTATATCTTTGCGAGGATTTTCGGCATACGCGTTGAGAAGTTCTATCTGTTTTTCAACCCGAGGCTGTCGTTGCTGCGCTATGTGCCCGAACGCGGACAGCTTGAACTGGCCACGTGGATGGATAAGGAGGGCAAGCCCCATCCGCTGCTGAAGTTCAAAGTCGGCCAGAACTACGAACAGACCGGCCGCAAAGTGCCGGCATGGAAGCAGACCATCTACGGCATCGGCTGGCTTCCGCTCGGCGGCTACTGCGCCATAGCAGGCATGATCGACGAGACGAAAGACGCCTCGAAACTCGCCGCCGAGCCTCAGCCCTGGGAGTTCCGCACCAAACCCGCCTGGCAACGCCTGCTGGTGATGTGCGGAGGCGTGATTTTCAACTTCCTGCTGGCCATAATCATCTACATAGGCATAACCTTCACCTGGGGCGAACGCGGCGTGAAGTTCCGCGACGCCGAGGCCGGCATGGAGTTCTCGGAGGCCGCCCTCAAAGCCGGATTCCGCAACGGCGACATTCCGCTCATGGCCGACGGCACGGAGGTTGAGGCCGACACGCCCAACGTGATGATGACGCTGGCGCAGGCCGATGTAGTGACGGTGTTGCGCAACGGCAAAGACACCGTCGACATCGACATGCCCAAAAACTTCGTGCTTGAAATCAACGAAGAGGAGGGATTCTTCACCTATATCCATCCGGTAGTTATCTCTCAGGTAGCTAATGGCGACCCTGCCGACAAGGCCGGCATCAAACCGGGCGACCGGATTATTGCCGTAGGCGATATGCCCACCGCCTCGTTTGAGTCGCAATTCAAGCCGGCCCTCGAAAAATATGCCGGCAAAACGGTGGAAATGAAGGTGATTCGCGAGTGCGACACCCTTGCCATCAAGGCCACGCCCAACGAAGACGGACTGATTGGCGTCAACATCGCCCAGATACCCGAAATTTACCCCGTATTCATCAAGGAATACACCCTTCTCGGCGCCATTCCGGCCGGGTGGAATCTCGGAGTGTCGACCCTGAGCCAATATGTCAAGTCGATGGGAGCAGTGTTCACCAAAAAGGGGGCGAAGCAGCTCGGCGGGTTCGGCACGCTCGGCAGCATGTTCCCCGACAAGTGGAACTGGATGCAGTTCTGGTACTTCACGGCATTCCTGTCGGTAGCGCTCGCCTTCATGAACATATTGCCCATACCCGCACTCGACGGCGGCCATGTGCTGTTCCTGCTCTACGAGATAGTGACGCGCCGCCGCCCGTCCGACCGGTTCATGGAGATAGCCCAGAGCGTGGGCTTCTTCCTGCTGCTGGCCCTGCTGCTCTTTGCCAACCTCAATGACGTAATGCGAATATTCAGATAATGGAAAAACTTCACGTAATCACTCTCAAACGGGGCAAGGAAGACTCCCTGCGCCGCTTTCACCCCTGGGTGTTCTCAGGCGCGGTCGCATCCATGCCCGACGGCATCGAAGAGGGCGACGTTGCCGAGGTGCGCAGCTCAAGCGGCGAACTGATGGGCATAGGCCACTACCAGATAGGCAGCATAGTGGTGAGAATGCTGGAGTTCGGACGCATCCGCCCCATCGACCATGAATTTTTTGCCGAGCGCCTTGAGGCCGCCTTCAGCCTGCGCAGGTCGCTGGGCCTCATACGCGACGACAACAACGCCTATCGCCTGGTGCATGGCGAGGGCGATTTCCTGCCCGGCCTGGTGGTCGACATCTATGGCCCGACGGCCGTGGTGCAGGCCCATTCGCCCGGCATGCACTTCTGCCGCGACATCATAGCGCAGGTGCTCACCGAAATTCCGGGCCT
>CAYUFQ010000101.1:0-6757 GCA_964444045.1 uncultured Bacteroides sp. | reverse complement strand
TCGTGAAGGTTAACCAGATCGGTTCGCTCACCGAAACCCTCCGCGCCGTAGAGCTGGCTCAGCGCAACGGCTACACCGCCGTTATCTCTCACCGCTCGGGCGAGACCGAAGACGCCACCATCGCCGACATCGCCGTTGCAACCAACGCCGGCCAGATCAAAACCGGCTCGGCTTCGCGTTCTGACCGCATGGCCAAGTACAACCAGCTGCTCCGCATCGAAGAAGAGCTCGGCGCCGCCGCCACCTACGGCTGGGGCAAGAAGACCAAACGCTGCTGCTGCGGCAAGTAATCGCAAACACCAGCCATTTCAGAACCTGATGAACAGACTCCGCCACATTGCCATCGTGCTTCTGGCCGCCGCCGGCGCTCTCGGCGCATCCGCGCAGTTTCGCTACGGGCCGCAGCTCGGTGTCAACCTAACCGACATGAAGTTCAAGCAGACCATAGTCGGAGTTGACCGCAACGTCAATCCCGCCGCCGCGCTTGCCTGCGAATTCATTTTCACGAACGTAGGCATCGGCATCGACTTCGGCTTGGGCTATTCGGCCACGGGCGCCACAGTTGACCTCGGCGAGAAACCCATATGGGCTCTCCAGGGCTACGGCAATGAGCGCGTGATGATTCACAACCTTCAGATTCCCCTGCACCTCCGCTTCAAATGGACCAGACTGCAGGGATTTGAAGACTACCTTGCGCCCTACGTCTACGGCGGCCCCGACTTCAACTTCCAGGTGGGCCACAGCAGCCACAGGCGCAACGGCGAATCGGCCTTCAAGTTCAGCGGCGGCGACGTGGCGCTGACCTGCGGCTTCGGCCTTGAAATTTTCAGGCACTGGCAGGCCAGCTTCGGCTACTCCTGGGGAGTGACCTATACGCTGCGCACCAAGCTGCTCGAAAACTACAGCTCACGCACCCGAGGCTGGAACGTGAAGGTGGCCTACATGTTCTGACGTCTGAAATCCGGCTCCCGCACTCATATGGCAGGCTCGCCCCACCCAACCCGGTAGGCGAGCCTGCTTCTTTTTCTGACCGACGGCTCAAACCGCCGGCCGATGCCCGCAAAAATATTTTTTGCAAGAGTGAAAAAAACTGCGTAAATTTGCAAATGTAAATTCATGCTGCATTTTCTCAAACTCATGCTTCAGCTCGTTTTGTCGCCGCTACGCGGATGGGAAGACGTGGCCATCAGTGCCGGCTCACCCCGGCACACGCTGACCCATGGGCTGATACCGCTTGCCGCACTGGCGGCAATCACCGCCTTCAGCGGGCTGTTCTACGACATAAAGCCCTCCGTGGGGCTCATCATAATCCAGGCCGTCATCTCATTTGTGAAGTATCTGGCGGCATACTTCATCGCCGTGGCGGCGCTCACCACCGCACTGCCCTCAATCGCCATCGAAGGCTTCATGGACAGGGCGCGGGTTGAAATCTTCTGCGCCTACTCGGTCGGACTGATGGCCATGATGGGGATTCTGCAGAACCTGCTCCCGATGGAGCTGTCGCTGCTGCAGTTCCTGCCGCTTTACTACATAATAGTGATGTGCATCGGCCGCACCTATCTCGACGTTGACGAAAAGAAGATATTCCGCTTTGTGATTGTCGACATAATCAGCATAATCCTGCCGGTCTACCTCATCGACTACATATTGAATATCGCAGGATAACTCACTCCTCAACAAACCACGATGAAATTCAAAGAAGTCAACATAAAAAACCGTCGCGCCACATTCGACTATGCCATCTCCGACACTTTCACGGCCGGCATCGTGCTCACGGGCACCGAAATCAAAAGCATAAGGCTCGGAAAGGCATCGCTGGTCGATACGTTCTGCTACGTAGACCGCGGCGAAGTGTGGGTCAAGAACATGTATATCGCCGAGTATTTCTACGGCACATACAATAACCACACCGAGCGGCGCGAACGCAAACTGCTGCTCAACCGCAAGGAGATACGCCAGCTCGAAAAAGAGAGTAAGGAGCCGGGCAACACCATCGTGCCCCTGAGGCTCTTCATATCGGAGCGCGGACTGGCCAAGCTGGTTATCGGCATAGGCCGAGGCAAAAAGGAATTTGACAAACGCCAGAGCATCAAGGAACGCGACGACAAGCGCGCCATAGCCCGCGCGTTCCGGAAATAATAAAGGAAACGAATCCCTCTCTCTCTCACTTCTCACCCCCGCACACGCAACAACACCCCCACCCCACCACCCCCACTACCAATGTCCGTATACTACAACCCTTACGAGGAAGACACCGTGCAGCCGCCCAGGCAGCCCGACGAAGAGCCGGCGGAGCTGGCCGCCGACCCTGCCGAACCCACCAGGCGTCAGCGCCCCCGGCGCCCCAAACCCGCCCGCAGCCAGAGCCGGACGGCGCAGATAGACACCGCCCTGATAGGCACGCGCACCAAAATGTTTATCGGAGTGGCTATGATTATCCTCGCCGGCTATATGCTCATATCGGTCATATCGATGCTGATGCACCCGGGCGCCGACCAGATAGCCGTGCAGTATAACACCACCGGACAGATAGTTTCCACCGGCACCCCCGTGAGCAACTCGGGCGGCCCGGCGGGCGCCAAGCTGAGCAACTTCCTCATAACGTCGACCCTCGGCCTGGGCTCGCTCGTGGTGATTGCATGGCTCGTGGCGGTGGGGCTGCGCCTTGGCGGATGGATAAAGCTGCGCTTCTGGCCCTTCACCCTCAAGGCATTGATTCTCACGGTGACGGTGAGCATCGTAGTGGGGCTGATAACCTATCCGGCCGCCACACCGCTTCGGCTCGGAGGCGACCACGGATACTACGTGAACCACACACTGATAAAATATGCCTCACCCATCGGAGCGATTTGCGTCAGCGTGGCGCTCGTGGCGCTCGTGGCCATCATATTCATGACGCAGATAACCATGGCAATAGCCGCCTACCGCCGCAAGGTCAAGGCGCTGAAGGCCGCCCATGCCGCCCGCCTCGAAAAAATAAGGACGGATAAGCGGAAGGTCGACGAGCAGATGGCAACCTCGGCCGTAGACCAGCAGGATGAGGAAGCTCAGACTGAAGAAGCCGCGGCCGGCACTGACAACGACGACGAAGAGAATCCCGCAGACGGGCAACCCGACGAGGAACCGATAAGCCTCATGGACGCCACCGACGAACCGGCCGAGGACGAGCCCGAGGACAAGCCCGCACCGCCGGCCGGAACAGAGGCGCCCGACGAGCCCGACAACGGGTTTGAAATCACCACCAACGAAATCGAAACGGTCGACCACGTATCGACCGACACCTACGACCCCACTGCCGAGCTCTCACACTATCACTTCCCTCCCATCGACCTGCTCAAGGACTACCCGGGCAGCGGAGTGACGGTCGACACCGAAGAACAGGAGGCCAACAAGCAGCGCATCATCGACGCCCTGGCGCAATTCAGAATCGAAATCACCTCGATAAAGGCCACCGTAGGCCCCACCATCACCCTGTTCGAGGTCGTGCCGGCGCCGGGCCAGCGCATCGTGGCCATAAAGCGGGTTGAAGAAGACCTGGCGCTCGCCCTGAAGGCAAAAGGCATCCGCATCATCGCGCCGATTCCGGGCAAGGGCACCATAGGCATCGAAGTGCCCAACAGCGACCCGCAGGTAGTGCCGATGCGCACCATCATCGCGTCAAAAAAGTTTCAGGACTGCCGCTACGAGCTGCCCATGGCGCTTGGCGCCACCATCAGCAACGACGTGTTCATAGCCGACCTGGCCAAGATGCCCCACCTGCTCGTGGCCGGCGCCACCGGTCAGGGCAAATCTGTGGGTCTGAACGCCATCATCACCTCGCTGCTCTACAAAAAACATCCGGCCGAACTGAAGTTCGTGCTGGTCGACCCCAAAATGGTGGAATTCTCGCTCTACCGTGTGCTCGAACGCCACTATCTGGCCAAGCTGCCCGACGAGGAAGAGGCCGTCATCACCGACTGCAACAAGGTGGTGGCCACCCTCAACTCACTCTGCGTCGAGATGGACAACCGCTACAAACTCCTCTCGTCGGCCGGATGCCGCGGCATAGGCGAATACAACCAGAAGTTCATCTCCAAACGCCTCAACCCCGAAAAAGGCCACCGGTTCATGCCGTATATAGTGGTGATTATCGATGAGTTCGCCGACCTTATCATGCAGGCGGGCAAGGAAGTGGAGGTGCCCCTTTGCCGCATAGCGCAAAAGGCGCGCGCCGTGGGCATCCATGCCATCATAGCCACCCAGCGCCCGTCGACCAACGTAATCACCGGCCTGATCAAGGCGCAGTTTCCCGGCCGCATAGCCTTCAGGGTGGCCCAGATGGTCGACTCCAAGACCATCCTCGACCGCACAGGCGCCCATCAGCTCATAGGCAAGGGCGACATGTTCTTCTCGACCAACGGCAACATCGAGCGCGTGCAGTGCGCGTTTGTCGACACTCCCGAGGTCGAAGCCATATGCGAGTGCATCAGCGAGCAGCAGGCCTTCCCCAGCGCCTACGAGCTGCCGGAATACATCCCCGACCTGGGCGGCGACGGCGGCGGAGCGGCCATGGGAGGCAATCCCGGCTCGCCGTTCGACCGCGACCCTCTCTTCGAAGAAGCCGCCCGCTTCATCGTCACTGCCGGCAACACGGCATCTACCTCATCGCTGCAGCGGCGCTACAACATCGGCTACAACCGCGCCGGACGCCTCATGGACCAGCTCGAGGCCGCCGGCATCGTAGGCCCGGCCTTCGGCTCCAAGCCCCGCAATGTGCTCGTTGACCCCATGACCCTCGACTCAATGCTCGGAATATGAAAAAGCATCTCATCTCATTAACCCTGATTCTGTCAGCGCTGCTCCCGGCGGCGCTGATGGCCAAAGTGCCGGCATCGGTAAGCCGGGCCGTCAGGCAAGCGCAGCAAGCTCCGCAAATGCAGGTGAGCTGCACCATCAACGACCAGCCCTGCACCATCATAACCGCCGGCCAATGCTTCAGCATGGACTTCGGCCAGGACAAAATCTACTTCGACGGCACCACCCAGTGGGCCTATTCGGCGGCCGACAACGAAGTCTACATCACCACCCCCACCCCCGAAGAGCTGGCGCTCGTCAACCCCCTGCAGATACTCGGCCGCCTCGAAACGGAATTCTCAGGCACAGCAGTCAGCGGCTCGCCCAACACTGTCAGGCTCACCCGCATCAACCCCTCCACCGAAATCAAGGAGATAGTGGCCGAATTCAACCCGTCGACCGGCTGGCCCTCCGAAATGCGCATCGCCATCGACTCCGGCCAGGCATCGGTGGCCGGCATAACCATAACCGCCCTGCGAACAAAACCCGCCGCAAAAGCATTTAAATTCAGCCCCCCCTCGGGCACCACGGTCACCGACCTGCGCTAAACAACTGACAACTCCCCCCCACACACAACAACCGACAACAAAAAGAAACAACAATGTCTCACACCAAATGCCTCATAATCGGCTCCGGCCCGGCCGGCTACACGGCCGCAATCTACGCCTCGCGCGCAAGCCTCAGCCCAGTGCTCATCGAGGGCTACACCCCCGGCGGACAGCTCACCACCACCTCTGAAGTAGAAAACTTTCCCGGCTACCCCGACGGAGTAACCGGCCCGCAACTCATGGACGACCTGCGCAAGCAAGCCGCCCGCTTCGGCGCCGACCTGCGCCCGGGCCGCATCACCGAAGTTAACTTCGACGTGCGCCCCTTCACGGCAAAAACCGATGCCGGCGAATGGCTCACGGCCGACACCGTCATCATAGCCACCGGCGCCTCCGCCATGTATCTCGGCCTGCCCGACGAAGAAAAGTACAACGGCCTGGGAGTAAGCGCCTGCGCCACATGCGACGGCTTCTTCTACCGCAAGAAAACGGTGGCCGTCGTAGGCGGCGGCGACACGGCCTGCGAAGAAGCCCTCTACCTGAGCAACCTCGCCACGAAAGTCTACATGATAGTGCGCAAGCCCTACCTGCGCGCATCGCGCGTGATGCAGCAGCGCGTCAACGAGAAAGAGAACATCGAGATACTCTACAACACCAACACCCTCGGCCTCTACGGCGAAGAGTACCTCGAAGGCGCCCACCTCATCGAAAACCGCGACACCCCCTCGCAACGCGAATACGACCTGCCCATCGACGGCTTCTTCCTCGGCATAGGCCACAAACCCGAAACCGAAATATTCGCCCCATTCATCGAACTCGACCCGCAAAAATACATCCGCACCTTCAACGGCACCACCGCAACCTCCGTGCCCGGAGTGTTCGCCGCCGGCGACGTGGCCGACCCCCGCTACCGCCAGGCCATCTCGGCCGCCGGAATGGGCTGCCGCGCCGCCCTCGATGCCGACGCATATCTCGTTGAAAACTCCTGAAAACCTACCGCCGGCCCACCCGAAAACAACCGATTTTCAACCCCGGAAATCAGTTTTTGCGCCAAAAGTTTTCAAATGTCGGAGATTTTTTGTTACTTTGCACCCGAAAATAAGTATTTTAACCATTCATTTTATAACTTACACAACTATGTCTGAAATTGCAGATCGCGTAAAAGCTATCATCGTTGACAAGCTCGCCGTTGACGAAAACGAAGTAACCCCCACCGCTTCTTTCACCACCGACCTCGGTGCTGACAGCCTCGACACCGTAGAGCTCATCATGGAGCTTGAAAAAGTTTTCGACATCACCATCCCCGAAGAAGACTCCCAGAAGATTCAAACCGTTGGTGACGCAATCGCCTACATTGAAAACATCAAAGGCTAAAA
>CAYUFQ010000100.1:0-6793 GCA_964444045.1 uncultured Bacteroides sp. | reverse complement strand
GTTGCCCCAGCGTTTGAGCTTGCGGGCTTTGCGGTATTCAAATGCTCTTCCCATTTTGAATCAATTATAAGTTATAAGTTATGAATTTTCGGTTTTATCGCAGTTCGGCGCCGAGGGTGGTGCGGAGGTTGGTGATGATTTTCTGCATCACGGCGTCGATTTGCTTGTCTTGCAGGGTTTTTTCGGGGTCTTGCAGGGTGATGGCTATGGCGTAGCTCTTTTTGCCGGCAGGCAGATTCTTCCCTTCGTAAACGTCGAAGAGCTCGACCGAGCGGAGCAGCTTGCGCTCGCTGCGGCTCACTGTGTCCTGCACCTGGGCGAAGCTGACGGCGCTGTCGAGCAGCAGGGCCAGGTCGCGGCGCACGGGCTGTGTGCGGGCCACCGGCGAGAACGTCACGTTATGCTTCTCAACCAGGCGCATTATGGCGTCGCGGTCGAGCTCGGCAAACATCACCGGGCGCTCGATGTCGAACTTCTGCAGCAGCGCGTGGCTGAGTATGCCCATAGTGCCCAGAGTCTTGCCCGAGCGGGTAGATATGGTCAGTTCGGCTGCATAAATGTCGGGCTGAGTGGCCGTGGGTGCAATCTGCACCTGGCGCGAATCAAGTCCGAGCACTGCCAGCAGGCCGTCCACGTATGCGCGCATGTGGTAAATGGAGGCTTCTTCAGCCGGTGCGAGCCATGAGCCGGTGCGCACGTTGCCGGTGAGCCACAGGGCCAGGCGCGATGCCTCGCCGTAGGGGGCCAGCGGCTGGTCGGCGGTGCTTTGGGCGGAGGGGTTGAAGGTGTAGACGTTGCCCTGCTCAACGAGCATCAGGTCGGGATTGCGGCGGTTGGCATTATGGGCAATCACCTCCAGGCCTCCGAACAGCAGGGTCTGGCGCATCACGCCAAGGTCGGAGCTGAGCGGATTGAGCAGCCTCACGCATTTTTCAATCGGATAGGTGGCTCCTGTGGCGGCCTCGGGATAGTAGGAGGTGGCGGTGAGAGAGTTATTGAGAATCTCGTAGAAGCCCTGGGCGGCGAGGCGGTCGAGCACCTTGCGGGTAAGGGCGTTGGCGGTGTCGGTGGCCGTTTTGTAGCTCAGCGAGGAGTTCACGTGGTCGGTGAAGCCCACGTTGTTGTAGCCATATATGCGTAACACCTCTTCGATTACGTCGCACGGCCTGGTCACGTCGACGCGATATGTAGGTATGCGCAGCGTCATCGTGCCCTCCCGTTCCGATTCAATCTCGATTTCGAGCGAATTGAGGATGCGGCGCACTGTCTCTTCGGGAATTTCGGTGCCTACGAGGGCGTTGATTTGCCGGAATGAGAGCTCTACGGTGGCGCGCTCCACCGGGGCGGGGTAGATGTCGACCGCCGGGCCGCATATCCGGCCGCCGGCCAGTTCCTGCACCATTTTTGCAGCTACCATCAGCGCATACATGCAGCCGTTGGGGTCGACTCCGCGCTCGTAGCGGAACGAGGCGTCGGTGTTGAGCGCATGGCGCCGTGCGGCCTTGCGTATGGTGGTGGGGTTGAAGCATGCGCTTTCAAGGAATATGTCGGTGGCGCTCTCGGTCACTCCCGAGTCGAGGCCGCCGAACACTCCGGCCATACACATAGGCTCTTCGGAGTTGCATATCATCAGGTCGCGCTCATGCAGGGTGCGCTCCACTCCGTCGAGGGTAACGAACTTAGTGCCGGCAGGCAGGGTCTTTACTATCACCTCGCCGCCCTTGATTTTGCTCACGTCGAAGCAGTGGAGCGGCTGGCAGAACGAGTGGAGAATGAAGTTGGTGATGTCAACAATATTGTTAATAGGGCGCTGGCCTATGGCCGTGAGGCGGTCTTTGAGCCATTTGGGGCTTTCCTTCACCTCCACGCCGCGTATGGTCAGGCCGGCATAGCGGGGGCAGTCGGCCGGATTCTCCACCCTCACCTTGATGGCGTCGCCCCCTTGCGGCAGAGAGTGCGGGTCGAGCCCTTCGGGGCGATGCAGGTTGGGCTTCACTCCCTCGAGCGATGCCTTTGCGGCCCAGTCGCGTGCCACTCCGTAGTGGCTCGCTCCGTCGATGCGGTTGGGGGTCAGGTCTACCTCGAGCACGTAGTCGCTCTGCAGGCCGAAGTAATCGGCGGCGGGAGTGCCGGGGGCCGGCGCTTTGTCGTCGGGAATCACGATGATGCCGTCGTGGCTTGTGCCTGTTCCAATCTCATCTTCGGCGCAAATCATGCCCAGGGATTCTACTCCGCGGATCTTGCTCTTTTTAATCTTGAATTCTTTGTCGCCGTCGTAGAGCGTGGTGCCTACTGTGGCCACCACCACGGCCTGGCCGGCAGCCACGTTGGGCGCGCCGCACACTATCTGTGCCGGCCCTTCGGGCAGTCCGAGGTCAACGGTGGTGACGTGCAGATGGTCGCTGTCGGGGTGGGGTTCGCAGGTGAGCACCCGGCCGATTACTATGCCGCGAAGGCCGCCGCGGATGCTTTCCACTTCCTCAACTGTGTCACATTCCAGGCCGGTCGATGTAAGCGCGGCCGCGAGTGCCTTGGGTTCAGGCAGGCCGTCGACATAGTCGCGCAGCCAGTTATAAGAAATATTCATGCGTGATAACGATTATCTATAATAAGCGCACAAAGTTACGAATAAAATTTGAATTTCCGAACCTCCAGGAGCCGTTCGGGCAATTATGTGGCAAATATTTTGCAAGTTATCGAAAAATATTTATATTTGCACATCAGTTGACCTGAAAATCATGAAGGAATCAGCTGTGATTTAATCTAAATGGTTGATTATCTGATAAATACCCCCCCCAGTAGATTAGGGCTTGACGGCCGGCGCCAAGGCGTGGGCCGCAGCGGCCGTTTAGTAATTATTTGCGACATTTTATCTGAATATGCCGTCCGGGTTACTCCCGGGCGCGCTTCGTCGTGTGCCTACATAATTATTTAATCCAATTTTTATTAACCAATCATCATTTTATCACAATGGAAGAATTGAAAAAGAAAGTTCTGGCTCTTACGCCCGACAAAGCATTCTACGTTTACTGCGGTATTCCCGCCCTGCTGCTCATCATGTTCCTGTTCCTCGGTCAGCTTTCGTTCTCGCTCGGCGATTTTGGCTCGGTATCATCAAGCGGTCTGCAGCTTATCACCGGAAAGGCAACCGGCTCGGGAATGGGCGGCAAAAGCAGCACTGAATCAATCGAAACAGGTTTTGCCGGCATAATGGCTATTCTGTTTGTAATCAGCATTATCGGTGTGGCAGTCTATGGCTATATGAAAAAAGCCGGTAACTTCATCTTTACCATCATTCCTGTTGCTATTCTTTTCCTGATTGCTGTTGTGGGAATCACTCAGGATGCTGGTTTCTTCAAAGTGAAGATGTCGGGTACTTTCATGGCATGGCTTGAGATTCTGATCGGCCTCGCCTGGGTTGGCTTCGCTTACCTTCGCGGCAATGCCCCGATTGAAATGAAGAAATAACTCTTTCCTCGGAATTATTACGTTAAATAGGGCAGGATGGCTCGCGGAGAGTCGTCCTGTCCGTTTTTTTCTACAGTGGGCGGAAGGTAAGCGTGGGGAGATGGAGCAGGTAGGGCAGGGGAGTGGTGAAGGGCGGCTCGTGGCCGTCGAGTTGGCGGCAGGAGGTTACTTTGCCTTCGGCCGAGAGGGTGATTATTACCGGGCGCGGGTCGATATGGCCGTCGGCGCCGATGGTTCCGGGCAGCAGATGCGAGGTGGCGGGGCGGCTGTCAGAGGGCATTGCGCGTGATTCGGCGCGTGTAGCGGCGCCCTTCGTTGTATTCGTTGCTTACCAGGCGGGTGCGCATCAGTTTGATGCTGTCGGCAAACGCGCGTTCGCCGGGTGCGGCCGGCAGGGTTATGTAGCCGTAGATGCGCCGGGCGTTGATGTTGCTGTCGAGCTGCAGCTTAAGGTTCAGGTGGCGTTTGTCGGCCGGATAGAGGCTCATGGCGACGGCGTCCGACGTGCGTCCGCGGTTGGCATAGTCAACCACCAGGGTGGCCGACAGCGGCGAGCGGGCGTTGTGGAGGGCCAGGTCAAGCGTGTAGATATCGCCGCGCTTCCATGTCGAGTCGGCTTCGAGCTCGAAAGCCAGGAAGTCGCCGGGCTGATTGCGGGCAAATACGGCCGACGGCGCCAAAGGCCATACGTTGGTGGAGTCGCCGGCCATTGCCATGAGTTTCAGGCGTTCGTCGCGCTCGAGCGCGCGCATCGAGTCGGCCAGAATCGAGTCGGCGCGGTCAATCACCTTCAGATATTCGGGCAGGTTGGCTCCATACCAGCGCAGGCAGGTGTCGAGCGTGGCTTCGTTGATGCCGTGTTTTGCCAGTACGGAGCTGCGCAGGGCCATTTTCATTGAGTCGCTTGCAAACTGGCCGAGCCCTTGGTCGATACACATTGCGTCGGCCAGTTCAAGGTCGGCCATGAGGCGCGCCATGCGCTCCTCGTCGAGCACCGTGTCGGGGCGCGATTTGCACGCTGCCGTCATCACGCAAAGCAGCAAAGCGGCAAGCCAGGGCAGGAGCTTCATCTCATTCGCCTTCGTCGGGTTGTTGCTCGCGCAGCGACAGTTTGCCGGAGTAGAACAGAATCAGCATGACCACACCGACCGACACTGCTGCGTCTGCCAGATTGAAAATCGGGTGGAAAAATTCAAAGCTGTCGCCGCCTATCCAGGGCATCCATTGCGGCCAGTGCCAGGAGCAGATGGGAAAGTAGAGCATGTCGACCACCTGGCCGTGGAACGCGCCGGCATATCCGCCGGCTTCCGGAAAGAGAGTGGCCACGCCGGTGGGCGCGGGGTTGTTGAATATCACTCCGTAGAATATGCAGTCTATCAGGTTGCCTATGGCGCCGGCCAATATCAGCGATATGCTTATGCACAGGCCGGCCGACACTTTGCGCCGGCGCAGTATGCGCCATAGATACCATGAGCCGAACACTACCGCCAGCAGGCGGAACAGCGTCAGGAACAGCTTGCTGCCGAGGCTCCAGCCGAACGCCATGCCCGGATTCTGCACGAACAGCAGGCGGAACCATGAGGTTATCTCCACCTCTTCGCCGAGATAGAACGAGGTTTTTACCCATATCTTCAGCCACTGGTCGAGAATGATGACGAGCAGAATCACCGCAAGCGAAATCCATGCGGTGCGTTTGGCCTGAGGGGTGAGTTTATGGCCTGCCATCACTTTTTCGCATCTATGCAGAGCGTGGCGTGGGGCACCGCGCGCAGGCGTTCTTTCGGAATGAGTTTGCCCGTTTGGCGGCATATGCCGTAGGTGCCGTTCTTGATGCGGAGCAGCGCGTTCTGCAGGTGGGTTATGAACTTGCGCTGGCGCTCGCACAGGCGCACGGCCTCCTCTTTGCTCAACACGTTGGCCCCCTCCTCGAGGGTCTTGAACGTGGGCGATGTGTCGGCAGTGTCGTTTCCGTCAGAGCCCACGATGTTGGCCCTGAGGGTTTCGAATTCAGCCTGCGCGGCCTCGAGCTTCGCAAGAATCAGTTCCTTGAATTCTTGCAGCTCTTCGTCGGAATATCTGAGTTTTTCTTCGCTCATCGGATGGATTGCAGGGTGGGGGTATGGTCAAAGCGTTATGGCTATGTTTACCTTCAGGCCGTCGATGTCGAGGGTGTCGTCGTTGGGCTGCAGCGAGTCAGACAGGGTTATGGCGTTGGCCAGCACCTGCGAGGCGATGTAGTCGCCGTGGCTTTGCACTGCGGCGGCCACTTCGGGCACGTTCTGCAGCTCTACGTAGATTCGGTCGGTGAGGTTATAGTCGCGGCTTTTGCGTATGTTCTGAATGCGGTTCACCAGCTCGCGGGCCATGCCTTCGCGGCGCAGTGCGTCGGTGACGGTTATGTCGAGTGCCACTGTCACGGTGCCTTCGTTGGCCACGAGCCAGCCGGGGATATCTTCCGAGAAGATGTCGACGGTGTCGGACGTGACGCGGGCGGTGGTGCCGTCGGCCAGTGTCAGCTCTATGGCGCCGGTGCGCTCGAGCTCGGCTATCTGGGCCTGCTCCATGGCCTGCACAGCCGCGGCCACGGCCTTCATCTGCTTGCCAAACACGGGTCCGAGCTTCTTGAAGTCGGGCTTGACGCGCTTGACCAGAATACTCTCCGACGGATCGAGCAGCTGCATCTCCTTTACGTTGACCTCGCTGAGTATCAGCGGAATCATCGGCTCTATCTTGCTGCGCTGGCTTTCGTCGACGAGCGGCATCAGCAGCTTGCTTAGCGGCTGGCGCACCTTTTCGTTGGCCTTGCGGCGCAGCGCAAGCACCATGGAGCATACCTGCTGGGCCAGGCCCATGCGCTCTTCGAGGGCGGAGTCAATCAGCGACGCATTGGCCTGAGGTTGCATCTGCAGGTGAACGGAGACGTTGCCGGGATGCAGGTCGAGCCATAGCCGGTCGGCATAGAACGGAGCCATCGGGGCCATGAGCAGGGCCACCGTGCTGAGGCACTCGTAGAGGGTCTGATAGGCCGAAAGCTTGTCGGCCGACATTTCCTTGCCCCAGTAGCGCGAGCGGTTGAGGCGCACGTACCAGTTGCTCAGGTCGTCAACAAACTCAGCTATGGCGCGGGTGGCCGGGGTGAGTTCGTAGTCGTCGAGGTTGGCCTGAACGGTGGCTATAAGCGAGTTCAGACGCGAAATGGCCCAGCGGTCGATTTCCGGACGCTCGCTCACGGGCACCTGGGGAGCTTCGGGGTCGAAGCCATCGAGGTTGGCGTAGCGGGCAAAGAAGTTATAGGTGTTGAACAGCGTGGCAAAGAACTTGCGCG
>CAYUFQ010000099.1:0-6819 GCA_964444045.1 uncultured Bacteroides sp. | reverse complement strand
GTAATAGGCAATCAGGGCGACGACCGCGAGCGCTGGATTACCTACCGCGACCGCCTCGTGTATCAGAACTTCGTAACCAACTCGCCCCTCTGCCCCATCAACACCATGATGACCCACGGCGTCATACTCACCGAAAAGGGTGCCGTGTCGAAAACCATGGACTATGACGGCATCGTGCGCGAACTGCGCTGCGGATTCGCCTGCGGCTCGGGCATGGTCGAGCTCTACTGCGACTCCAAGCTGCTCAACAACATCAACGGCGGCGCCCTCTGGGCCGACATTGCCGAGTGCATCAAATGGCAGGAGAAAAACGCCGACGTATTGCCCGACATTCACTGGGTAGGCGGAAATCCCTGGGACGGCTCAAAGGCCAACGTCTATGGCTGGGCATCGTGGAACGGCTCGAAGGCCACCCTTGCCCTGCGCAACCCCTCCACCTCGAAGGCCACCTTTACCTTCACCCTGCGCGAAGCCCTCGACATCCCCGCCTATCAGACCGCACCCGTCTACTTCACGCCCGCATTCCAGGTGCAGAATGAACTCGCAGGCTTTGCCACCTTCACGGCCATCGACCCCGACGCCACAATCACCGTCAGCCTGCCCGGCTCGAGCCTGTTCGTGTTCGACGGCTCAACCGCCGCTGTAAATCCTCCCGCCGCCGACACCTATGCCGTGATGATCGAAATGCCCGAACACGGCACTCTCAGCGTTTACGAAACCTCGACGGAAACCCCCGTCGTTTCCGGCCGGAAATATGAAAAAGGCACGGCATTCACCGTTGAGGCCACCCCGGCCTACGGCTATAAGCTCACGGCAGTGACACTCAACGACATGGCCCTCGAAGGCAATGCTTTCACTCTTGAAAACGAAGCCGTTACGGTTAAAGCCTCGTTCGAGCGCGACCCCGACGTGCCGGTAATCTACACCGAACCCTCGGGCAACACCCGCGACAACACCTACGTTGAACGCATCTTCTCAACCGGTGCCAAGGCCGACATCGACGTAAGCTACACCTCGCTGCCCGACGAAGTCTACACTCTGGTTGACCAGACCATCAGCGTAGTGCCCGGCAGCAACGTCACCCTCAACCTTCAGGCAAAATCGCTCGGCGAAGGCTCGACTGCCACCGTGTATCAGGATTTGCGCTACGACGCGGCCTACATCTTCGCCGACCCCTACGGCACCGGTGAGTTCACCCTCGTGACCCACTATGGCACCCTGCCTCCGGCCCACAACGTTTATGGCAACTACGACGACGTGATGAACATTGCCCATGAGTTCACCGTGCCCTCCGACCTTGAAGAAGGCTCGAACGGCCGCATCCGCATCATCTATGCCAACGCATGGACCGTGCCAGGCAAGGACGCCGAACTCAAAGCCGCATCAGCCACCTATGCCGACTGCGACCCCAACTCGCAACACATCACCGACGGCGTGGCCTACGACCTGCCATTCGTGGTTGTTGAAGAATCGGGCATAGCCGACATAATGGCCAGTGACGACGACGCTGCCGCAGAATACTTCAACCTTCAGGGCCGCCGCATAAACACCGGCGCCGCTCTCAGCCCCGGCATCTACATAAAGCGCTGCGGCTCCACCGCCCGCAAGGTCCTCATCAACCGCTGATCTACCCCACCGAACATAACTGAACAGGAGATAACTACCGGTCGACCGGCAGTTATCTCCTGCCATTTTTCAGCCCTCACGATTGAAAAAAACCGTAACAGTAGCAATATTTCTACCTCAAGATTTGTTATAAGTAGAAAATTTACTACCTTTGCATTGTCATGCGATAACGACAGATAATGAAACGCTACAAAGTAAAGGAAATAATTGAGATGCTTGAGGCTGACGGCTGGATAGAAGCCACGACAAGAGGAAGTCACCGACAGTTCAAACATCCCACCAAAAAAGGACGAGTTACTGTCAACGGTTCCAAAAGCGATAACCTAAGTCAGTTTCTATTAAACAGCATTTTCAAACAGGCCGGTTGGCGTTAACTCTCCTCTATATTATTTATACTATATTCAACAAATAACGCACATATGGAAACTATCAAAGTTGAAATCTCTTGGGAAGATAAAAATTACTGTTGCGGTTGGGGCTGCGATGGATTCGGAGCGATACTCTGCACCAACAAAAGTCTTGAAAATCTTAAAGTCGAATTCGAAACCGCCATCCGGTCACAGGTAGCCGACATGATGGCCGATGGCGAAGAAGTGCCCTCATGGCTTGCTACCGGAAATTACAAGATTGACTATTCGCTCGCAGTGTCGGCACTCCTCCGCCAGGCAGAGCGGTTCACCACCATAGCGGTGATCAGCCGCTTTACCGGCATCAACCAGAAACTTCTCAGCCACTACGCAAACTCCGTCAAGATTCCTCGTGAAGCTCAGCGCGAACGCATCGTAAACGGGCTTCATGCCATCGGACAACAATTCCTGGCGGTTCAATAGGCATGAATAACCACTCTGCCAAAATGAGGTCAGGCAATGAGGCGGCGGGTGAGGGGGAAGAGGGCGAGGAGGCGGCTGAGGAGGGCCGCCAGGGCAAAGGTGACGGTGCCGCCGAGAATGATGCGGATGGCGGGGTGAAGGGCCGGAATGTCAAACCAGTCGTAGGTTACGTACTCGAATGGGAAATGACACAGGTAAATGCCGAAAGTAAGGGCGGCAAGACGCACCGCCCACGGCCTTGAGGCCTCTTTGAGCCGTTGCGCCGCGGCAAACAGGGGGAACGTCATCATCCACACGTTGACTCCGCAGAAATACCATATCATCTCCAGATAGGAATAGTCGCCCGGATAATATGTCTGAATCACGATGAATCCGAAAAACGTCACGGCATAGCCGGCAAGAAACATCGGAATGAGCACGGCCGCCATCTTGCGGCCGCTCCACGTCAGGGGCCACCGCTTGAGATAGCAGGCCAGCACCACATAGCCCGCAAATCCCGACATATAGTAGAAGGTGCCGAAGGGATTCCAGTCACACTCGCCCCATATGCCCATGTGGCCGTAGTTGCCCTCATAGCCGAGCAGGGGAGCCGCCATTCTTATCCAGGGCAGAAGCATGGCCATGACCCATATTGTCAGCACAAGCTTTATGTCGCGGCGCGAGGCAACCGACAGCCAGCCGTCGATAACCGGCATAACGAGGTATAGGCCCACGAGCATGTAGAGGTACCAGAGCGGGGTGGTGTCGTAGTTGAAGTTGACAATCCAGGTGGTCAGTTTGGTCAGCAGGGCCAGGGCGGTGTAGCCCTCGGCAGCGAGGAGGGGGTTGGCAGTGGCGGGGCTGACGCAATTATAGTAGGCCCACATCATCACCGGAAGCGCGAGCGACCAGAAAATCAGCGGCACAACCAGGCGCCCGATGCGCCGGCGATAAAACGCGCCGGCCGACACCGGGCGACGCAGGGGCATGACCACCACCGCGCTCATCATCACGAAGAGGGGAACGCACGCGCGCATAAGGCTGCCTACGGCCACTCCCGAAAGGAACGCACCGCGGTCGGTGTCGAACTGACCCACGAAAGCATCGGCGGCATGCGACATAACCACCATGAAGCATGCGAGGATACGGAGCAAATCAACCCACGCATAGTGTTCGCGGGCCATTGCAGCAGAATTATTATTCATACACAGTGTTATGCAAAAGGGGCCGCCTTGCCGGAAGCGAAGCGGCCCCTTTTACCGATTGATAATGATGTCGGGTTAGAAAATGACCTTGCGACGGTCGGAGCTGATGAGCAGCTGACCGCGACGGGGAGCGGCCACGGGGCGGCCCTGCAGGTCGTAGTACCTGACGGCACCCTCTGAGCCGGAGGCGATGATATCGGAAATCGAGTCCTCTTCGTCGACCACCAGCTCCATCTCCCAGCGCGATGCCGGAGCCGAGGGGGTCCACGTCACGATGGTGCCCGCACCCTTCATGTGGACGGCCGGGCGCGAAGCCTCGCCGGGGGTGGTGCAGACAATGGCCACGGTGCCGTCGGCAATGTCGAACGTATAAAGGGCGGCATCGGCGGCATTGGCCGTCATGGGTATGGCGGTTTCGGCCGCAGCGGGGGTAGTGGCCACGTACTTCTTGCGGTTGGGGTTGTAAATCAGGAATCCTTCGCCGCCGTTTTCATCGGCGACAATCTGAAAAGGGACCGATTCGCTCGTTTTCTTCGTGCCGGTGGCAAGGCTTGAGGTGGTGGCGGTGAGCCAGCGGTCTTTGGTGGGATAGCCGCTCAGGCCGCCATGCATGCTGCGAAAGGTGTAGCGCTCTCCGGCCACGGGCATCACCACGTTGTCGTTGTAGAGAATGGCGGCGTTGAAAGCGGCATATGCATCGTCGGAAGGGTTGGCCAGATAGGCATTTGCGGCGTCTTCAACGCTCTTGATGCCTTCGGGGGTGATTTTGCCCACTATGCGGCCGTTGGTGTTGTTGAGTTCGGCGAGGCGATTACTGACCATCTCCCTGGTGTGCTCCACGCCAAGTTCAGCGGCGCCCTCGGCGGAGTATTGCCATACTCCGTCGGTGAGCTCCTCGACGGTGAGGTGGCGATACACCTCGCAATAGGCCTTGCCGAAGGTCTCCTCTTCGTAGAGGAAGCCGATGGCGTTGTCTTCAGTCAGGGTCATGGTCGAGTAAGCCGAGCCGAGCTTCGACACCTGGAAGAAGCCGTTCCACGAAGCGAAATCAGCGGGCTCATCGTAGTCGGCGGGAGAGGCCAGCACCTTCCAGGCAATCGTCACATTCGAACGGCCCGGACCGGCGGGGAAGCTCTGCAGGGCCATGAAGGCCTGAGTGCCGTCGGCAACGTTCTTAACGGGGATAATCATGATTTCGCCGTTGCAGGCATTGATGGCGTTGGGGTTGCCGAGGTTGGTGTTGATGTGGTTGCCCCAGCGGCCTTCAGCCTTGGCATAGTCGGTGTAGCGGAATATGTTGAAGTTGCGGTTGCCGCCATTGCCGCGGGCTGCGAGAAGCACCGAGCCGTCGGGCAGCTCCTCGCACTTGGGCTCATCGGCGCCGCTGGCCACGGCCGGATTCATGGGGTCGCCGAGCACGTGCCAGTTATGGCCGAAATCGTCGGAATAGAGCACCCAGTTGCTCACTATGCCGGTTGCGGCATGATAGCCGCTCATCACGCAATAAACGCGATAGTGGCTGCCCACCTTGATGCGCGAGCTCTGCAGCATGCGGCCCGAGCCTACAAACTGGCTGTCGATGTAGCCGTTGGGGCAGGTGTCGTCGAAGAGGGCATAGATCTGCTCCCACTGGCCGTAGTCGGGCTCGGTCCAGGTCTGGCCGCCGTCGTTGCTCCACCAGCGGGCCGAGGGCTGCGGGTCCTCGCGGCGGCCGGCCCAGAAGCCGGTGCGGCCGCAGCAGGCCACTACGAGAATCTCGCCGGTTTCGCGGTCAGACACCGATGCGGGGTCGCCGTAGCCGCAGTCGAGGTTGCTCTCGCAGGCCTTGGTGCCGGCGGGAGTGGCGGCGCCTGTGCCCTGCGCCACCGGGGTGCCGGCGGCATTGCGCATATGGTCGGGGGTTGACCAGGTTGCGCCATTGTCTTCCGACGTGCTCATATAGAGGTCAATGCGGCCGCCGCCTATGTCGACGCCGCTATAGCGGTAGTCGTTGATGGCGATGAGGCGTCCCTTGTGGGGGCCGGCATTGACCTTGACGATGGTGGGGATGCGGTAGCAGATGTTATAGCCCGGAGTGCCGTCGTAGCGGAATATCACAGTGCCCAGCGGACGCTCCTTGGTGTCGGTCAGGGCGAAGCGCAGGCCGGTGATGGTCACCGGGCCGGTTATTGTCACCTCATCGTTGCCGTAACCGTTGCCGCAACCGCTGATTGAGCCGGCAGTGGTGGTGGCGAAAAAGCTCTTTACGGTCTGGCCTTCGGGAGTGGTGAAGGTCCATGTGCCCTCGCCAAGAGTGAGCGAGCCGTCGGCATTCACAACGGGAGCGGAGGGGCCCTCGATGCCCACTGCGGGGTCGGCATTGAGAGCCACACCGTTGCCGCTCACCGCGCCGAAACTTGCCTCAACAACGCCCATCAGCTGAATCGACGAGCCGGCATCGGCTCCCGCGGTCCAGAATGCGAGCTTGTTGTTGCGGTTGTTGAGCTTATTGGCGGTGGCGCCATGTTCGTTGATGTAGAATGAGGGCACCGACAGGTTCGACGACGAAGAGAAATCCCAAAGGTAGGTCTGATTGGCCACGCCGGGCGCCTTGAGAGTGGGATAGGCCGAGCCGCCGTTATCGCTTCCGGCAGGGCTCGAGGGCGCTGCGAGCGACTTTGACGTGCCGGTGGCATAGTTATATATGGCATAGCCGTCCTTGTCATTGCCGACGAAGCACCACAGGTCGGAGTCTTCGAGGTTGGAGGTAGTGCGGTCAAGTGCTATATAGTTGGCAGAACCGTTGTCGGCCAGATAATAACCGACAGCCGCGATTTGCATCGTGTACCACTTGGTACCGGCAGCGAACTTTCCGTCGGTTATGGTCGTGGGCACCACCGGAGCGGCAGCCGCGCCGATAGCCGAAGCCAGGAAAGCGCAAAGAGTAAACTTCTTCATCATTTAGCTTGAAGATTTAAGGAAGGGGGTTAATGATTGATTAAAATTTTTCGCAAATATAGCGATTTTTCTCAGACAAGACAATACAAAAAGCCACAAAGGCGCCACAAAATAAAGGCAAAAACAAAAAATTTGCAAAAAATTTGCACAGTTGAAAAAACTGTCGTACCTTTGCACTCGCTTTTAGCGGCAATGGCCCATTCGTCTATCGGTTAGGACGCAAGATTTTCATTCTTGAAAGA
>CAYUFQ010000098.1:0-6861 GCA_964444045.1 uncultured Bacteroides sp. | reverse complement strand
GCGTTGCAGTCTACTATGTCGAGATATTCCATCTCCGAGAAGTAGTGCTTGGCGGCATATGAGGTGAACACGCCGCTCACTCCGGGGTCGAATCCGCAGCCGAGTATGGCGGTGAGTCCGGCCTGCTCGAAGCGTTCGCGGTAGGCCCATTGCCAGGAATACTCGAAGTGGGCCACGTCTTTGGGTTCGTAGTTGGCCGTGTCGAGGTAGTTCACGCCGCATTGCAGGCAGGCCTCCATGATGGTGAGGTCCTGGTAGGGCAGGGCGAGGTTGATGACGAGTTGCGGCTTGTGGCGGCGGAGCAGTTCAACCACTTCCTCTACCGAATCGGCGTCGACTCGGTCGGTGGTGATTGCCGGAGCGCCGGGCACTGACTTGCGTATGGCCTCGGCCACTGCGTCACACTTGCTTTTGGTGCGTGAGGCGATTACGATTTCGGGCCCGAATACCTCGGGATGTTGCGCGCATTTGTGGGCACACACCGTGCCGACTCCTCCGGCACCGATGATTATGACTTTTGCCAATTTTTGTTTGTGTGGGGTTAAGGGTTACAGTTTTCGGGGTTAAATTGAGCGCTAAGATACGGATTTTTTCCGAAAAATCAATATTGTTCCGACTCGTTGGGAAACTCTACGGCTTTCACGTCGGCCACATAGTGGCCCACGGCTTCCACAACGGTGTTGCCCAGGTCGGCGTAGCGGCGCAGGAACTTGGGCGAGAAGCCGCGGTTGAGGCCGAGCATGTCCTGGAGCACAAGCACCTGGCCGTCAGTGTGGTGGCCGGCGCCGATGCCGATGGTGGGGATGTCGAGGCGCTCCGACACTTCCTTGGCCAGGGCGGCGGGAATCTTTTCGAGAACGAGCGCAAAGCAGCCTATCTCCTGCAGCATCAGGGCGTCGTCGATCAGTTTTTTTGCTTCAGCCTCTGATTTTGCGCGCACGTTGTAAGAGCCGAACACGTTGATGCTTTGCGGAGTGAGCCCCAGATGGCCCATCACCGGAATGCCGGCGTCGATTATGCGCTTGATGCTGTCGCGCACCTCGGCGCCCCCTTCGAGCTTCAGGGCTTCGGCGCCGGTTTCCTTGACCATGCGCACTGCGTTGGCCAGGGCCAGCTCTGAGTTGCCCTGGTAGGAACCGAAAGGCATGTCGCATACAATCAGGGCCCGCTTGGCGCCGCGCGCCACCGAGGCGGCATATTGAATCATCTCGTCGACGGTGATGGGCAGCGTCGACGAATATCCGGCCATGACGTTGGCGGCCGAGTCGCCTATGAGAATGGCGTCGATGCCGGCTTCGTCAACGAGCGACGCCATGGTGAAGTCGTAGGCGGTAATCATTGCTATTTTTTCGCCTGCGCCCTTCATTTGCTGCAAGCGCACGGTGGTGACCTTGCGCTTGTTGTCTACTGTGTTGGTCGACATGGTTTATTCTGCTGCGGTGGCAAGAGGGGCGGGAACGTTGTAAACCCGGGTGGCCAGTTCGCGGTCGAGGGTGTAGAGTCCGGGGCCGTCGGTGCCTATCAGGTTGAATTTGTTGATGAGGGTCTGGGCGTTTTCTTCTTCCTCCACCTGCTCGTTGACGAACCAGGTGAGCTGGTCGCGTGTGGCATAGTCGTGCTCAGCCTCGGCCAGGGCGTAGATGGCGTTGATCATGGCGGTGACCTTCTGTTCGTGTTCGAGAGTGGCGCGGAAAATGTCGGCCGGAGTGGCCCAGCCTTCGGTGGGCACTGCTGCTATGGGCTTGAGTATCACGCGGCCGCCGCGGCGGTTGATGTAGTTCATGAAGATTTCGGCGTGGGCCTGCTCTTCCTTAAACTGAATGCGGAACCAGTTGGCCACTCCGGGCAGCCCTTTGTCTTCGCAATACATGCCCATTGAGAGATAGAGATATGCCGACCAGAGTTCGGCGTTGATTTGCTCGTTGAGAGCGTCTTGAATCTTTTGGCTTAACATTTTTTTTGGGAAAAATATGGGTTATTGAATTTTGATCGGTTAAAATAGGCGCTGCACCGTGTCGGGCACCACGATGGGATGCCTGTGCAGGTAGTCGAGCAGGTCGGCGTAGGCCATCGAGCGGCTCTCGGCCACCGTCTTGCCCCGGGTCAGCGCGGTCATGTAGTCGCCTCCGTTGGCCAGATAATCGATGGTGGCGATTCGGTAGATGCGGTTGGCGTCTATCCGTTCGGGCAGGCTCACCGCATAGTCCTGACGGGCCTTCATCACTTCGAGGGCCTCGAGCAGGTCGCTCCCTTTCAGGTCGATTACCCTTACTTTGTTGGCAAACGGCATCATGTCAATCACCGCCCCCTCGCTGATGGCTCCGGGATGCCACGTTGTGCGCAGGCCCCCTTTGTTTGAAATCGAGCCGTCAATTCTTCCGGCCAGCTCCAGGCCGCGCTCCCTGACGAAGTCGGCGGCAAAGTTCTGCATGGCAATGGTGCGGCCGGTGAGCGGTGCGTCGCTCCTCAGCAGCGCCACCTCCCTATTATATAATGAGTCGATTCCGGCCCGATAGGGCTCGAGCGCGGCCATCAGCCCGGGGTCGCGGAGCGAGTCAAGGCGCGAATCAACGGCAATGAGCTTTCCGGAAATGGCTCCCGTGGATAGATTCACGGTGGTTTCGCCGAGATATTGGCCATATTTGCCGGTCTGCACAATGGTCACCGAGTCGCCGGCGGCGTTGGCCACTCTCATCAGCGGGTCGAGTCGGGTGTGGCTATGGCCGCCGATAATCAGGTCGATGCCCGAGGTCTGCGCGGCCACCTGAACGTCGCCAAACAGGTCGGGCCTCTCTTCTGAGGCGCTCACACCTATGTGGGTCACGGCGATTACGTAGTCACACCCCTCCTGATTGCGCAGCAGGTCGACGGTGCGCTCCGTGGCCTCCTTCCAGGGCATGTATTTCACTCCGTCGTAGTTGCCCTCGGCCACCATTCCTTTGGGGTCGAGGTTGAGGGCGAGGATGCCCACCTTGCGGTTGCCGTACTGCTTCACCGTCCAGGGTTCGAACATGCCGTCGAGGGCAGACTCGCTCAGGTCGTAGTTGGTGCTCAGCAGGGTGGGGTTGGCGTTGGCCAGCATATCGTGCAGGGCATCCATGCCGTTGTCGAACTCATGGTTGCCGAGAATCTGAATGTCGTAGCCGAGCCGGTTGAGCACCTCCTGCTCCACCTTGCCCTTGTAGAGATGGAAATACAGCGTTCCCTGCACTATGTCGCCGGCATCGACCAGCAATACGTTCGGGTTGGCCTTGCGTATGGAGTCAATCAGCACCTGCCGGCGCAACACTCCGCCCATGCCGGAGTCGGCTATGGGGTCGATGTTGCTGTGGGTGTCGTTGGTGTGGATAATCACCAGGGTGTCATCGGCGGCCGCGGCGGTGGTGTCGGCCGCTTTCCGTCCCGAGCAGGCCGCCAGGGCCGCAACGGCAAGCGCTAATATAATTTTGGTTACTTTCATACGATGCAAAGGTAAGCAAAAAATCCAATCTCCGCTTCAATTTTCAAAAATTTAACGTACCGGTTATTTTGCCGTTCCTGGAATTTTGCGTACCTTTGCAGCTGAAAGACTCCGTGAAATCAGATGTCAGACTCGATTAGTCAACATATAGCCACATTGTTACGCCGACACGATTGCGTTATCGTGCCGAGCCTTGGCGCGTTTGTCGCCACGTGGGAGTCGGCCGGGCCGGCTGCCGCCGTGATGACTCCGCCGGTGCGTCGGGTCAGCTTCAATCCTGCCATGACTCACGACGACGGCCTGCTGGCATCGTCGGTGAGCCGCCGCATGAAAATCCCGTTCGAGCATGCCCGCCAGCGGGTGGCCGCGGAGTCGGCTCTGATTCAGCGTCGCCTCAATGCCGAGGGGTGCGTCGGCCTGCCCCGTGTGGGCGAATTGCAAAGGGCATCCGATGGCCGGCTGGAATTCATTCCGGGCCGGGCCTGGACCCTCGCCCTCCCTGCCGTTGCCGCCGCCAAGGCTGCGCCGGCGTTTGAGGTGGTGCGCCCTGCCGCCGAGGCTGAGGCCCCTGCCGACAAGGCCGTCGCCGTGGTGCGCGTGCCGCTGCGCCTGCGCTGGGTTCGCGCGGCTGTGGCCGCAGTGGTGCTGGCCACCCTCGGCTTCACCCTTTCCACTCCTATCGACATCGAGCAGGCGCAGCATGCCTCGCTTGCCGCTCCGACCTTCACGGCGCCCGAGGCCCCTGAGTTCCCTATGCCTCAGCCCGTCAGCGGCCTGGCCATCAACATAGCCAAGGCCCCCAGGCCAGTTGCCTGCTCTCCGCTTCAGCCGCAGGCGGCTCCGGCACCCATTCTTCCCTACGTGGTGGTCATAGCCTCGCTCCCTTCTATCGACAAGGCGCGCGAATATGTGGCCCATCAGGGCATTGCCTCGCTTCAAATCCTGGAGAGCGGCGATAAATTCCGGGTTTATGCCGCCGCGGGCGCCACTGCCGAAGAGGCTCAGGCTGCCGCAGCCACCGCCATCAATGGCTTCTCCTCACGCTATCCCGACGCCTGGGTATGCCGTCGGTAATCCTTAAACGTATTTGTGCCGGTCTGTTGGCTCTGATGCCCGTTGCCGCTTATGGCGAGGGGCTGACTTTCAGCGGTTGCTCGCTTCCGGCCCTGACGGCCTACGTGCCGGCATCGTCGGGCCTTGATGCCGTCTATGTGCTTGCCTACACGCAGGGGGTCACGGCGCAATATGAGTCGGCATCGGGTGCCCGCGTCAGCTGGCAACGCTTCAGCAGCCTCGGCGGCGGCTATGCCCAGGAGGTGGCCTCCACCCAGTCGGGCAGCGTCAGCACGCTCAGCAGGCTTGAGCCCGACATGGGTTATATCGTCACCGACGGCTCGAAGTCTTCGTTCTTCTGGGTAATCGACCATTCGGCTCATCCGGTGGAACTCAACGGCATAGCCCTGTCGGGCGAGAGCGATTGCTCCACGGCGTGGCTCAGCGTCGACGGTTCGGGCGGCCCCATGACCTGCTATGGCATCACGGGAGTGCCTTGTCATATCGACCGCGGCTTCTCGCTGACCTACAACACCCTTGAATTCGATTCCGGCTCGTTTGCCTACGTGCAGGTAGAACATTCCGAGTCGCTCCCTGAGCTGGCTGCAGAGATTCACTGCTCCGCGCCGCTGTGTCAGACCGAATTCACGCTGAGCGGCGACCGGTTTGCGCGTGAGTGGGGCGAGGAGCAGTCGGTGACGTCGCCCGTCTACGACCCCGTGGCCGTCGATGCCACCACAGCCGCCGTGCAGACCCCGCGCGAGGCCGACAACGAGGTGCGCGAGGAGGCAAACCTCGGCGGCTCCGGCCCGGTGGAAATCACCTTCTCGGCCGCAGTGACCGATGCCGCACTATATCACGAGTGGGAGCTGGCGCGCGATTCGGAATTCAATCAGACCTTTCTCCGCTATTCCGATCTGGAGTTTCAACACACATTCCGCGAGCAGGGCACCACGTATGTGCGCCTTGTCGCCGCCAACGACGTAGGCGCCTGCGAGTTCGTGGGCGAAACCTACGAGGTGTTCGTGGGCCAGTCGTCGCTGCAGTGTCCCAACGCGTTCTCGCCCGGAGCATCAGAGGGGGTGAACGACGAATGGAAGGTCAGCTATAAGTCAATCATTGAGTTCGACTGCCAGATATTCGACAATCAGGGGCGCCGCCTGGCGCACCTCACCGACCCCTCGCAGGGGTGGAACGGCCGCCGCGGGGGCAAAGTGGTGCCCGCGGGGGTGTATTACTACGTGATTCGCGCCAAAGGCACCGATGGCAAGAACTACAAGCTGGCCGGCGACATCAACATAATTGGATTCAAGCGTAACACCACAACTTCATCCGGAAATGCAACGGAGTGATTTCGAGATAATGGCGCCGGTGGGCTCGCCCGAGTCGCTGCGCGCGGCAATCAATGCCGGCGCCGATGCCGTTTACTTCGGCATACAGGGGCTGAACATGCGCTCGCGCGCGGCCGTTAACTTCACTATCGACGACCTGCCGGCAATCGCCGCCGAGTGCGCCGCCGCCGGAGTCAAGACCTACCTCACCGTCAACACCATACTCTACGACGGCGACATGGAGAAGATGCGCTCGATTGTCGACGCCGCCAAGGCCGCCGGCATCAGCGCCATAATCGCATCCGACATAGCCGCCATTCTCTATGCCCGCTCGCGGGGGGTGGAGGTGCATATATCCACCCAGGCCAACATTTCAAACACCGAGGCTGCACGATTCTACGCCCAGTGGGCCGACACCATTGTGCTGGCGCGCGAGCTTAACCTCGGGCAGGTCAGCGAGATTTACAATGCCATTCAGTCCGGGCCGATTCTCGGGCCGTCGGGCCGCCCGGTGAAAATCGAGATGTTTTGCCACGGGGCGCTCTGCATGGCGGTTTCAGGCAAGTGTTATCTCAGCCTGCATGAGCGCAATTCGTCGGCCAACCGCGGCGGCTGCGGTCAGATATGCCGCCGCTCATACACGGTGCGCGACCGCGAAACCGGCTCTGAACTCGACATTGAAGACCAATACATCATGTCGCCCAAAGACCTCAAGACCATTCATTTCCTTGACCGCATGGTCGAGGCCGGAGTGAGGGTGCTGAAAATCGAAGGGCGCGCACGCGGAGCTGAATACGTTGCCGAGGCCGTAGGCTGCTATTCCGAGGCGCTCGAGGCGATTTGTGCCGGCACATACGATGCCGCCGCCGTTGGCCGTTGGAACGAACGGCTCGGCCGCATATTCAACCGCGGATTCTGGGATGGCTACTACCTGGGGCAGCGCCTGGGCGAATGGAGCGGCCGCTACGGCTCGTCGGCCACGCGCCGCAAGCGCTATGCCGCCAAATGCACCGGCTA
>CAYUFQ010000097.1:0-6870 GCA_964444045.1 uncultured Bacteroides sp. | reverse complement strand
GGGCCATACCATGTCGTAGCCCACGTGAGGGCCGCCGATACCCTCGCCGGCCGTGCCGCTGAAGAAGTAGGGATTCGAGTCGCTCCACACGAACCGGCGGGTGTTCTGATACACGGGGTCGCTCACGTCGACCACGTCACCGCACAGATAGGGCAGCGACAGCAGGCTAGGCACGTTCGCATCGTCCATAAGCAGCTGATTGCCGAAACCGTCGACCTCGTAGGCGTAAATATCGCCGAACTCCGGATGGCTGCACACGGCATAACGGCGAATGGCGGATTCGACCTCGTCGGCCAGCCGCAGGCACTCGCCGGCAAGGGCGGAGTTGCCGTTGACGCTATCGAGAATCACGGCCGCCTTGCGCAGCGACGACACGGCAAAGAAGTTTGACGGAATCAGGAACTGGAGGGTTGTGGAGTCGTCGGACGGGCGGAAAGCCGACGCTATCAGTCCGCAGGGCTTCACGGGGGCGCCGAGGCCGCGGTTGTTGAGGGTGTCGAGCGCACGGTCGGTGACGCGCAGAAAGCTGTAGCTGCCCGGGCCGTCGAAGCGCTGCTGCTCCCTGAACACGGCCAGAATCCGGGTAATCGCCTCAATCCAGGTGGAGTCGAATACGGAGGCATCGCCCGTGGCGAGCCAATATTCATATGCAAGGCGGACCGGATAGCACAGCGAGTCGATTTCCCACTTGCGCTCATAGACCTCGGGGGTCATGTCGGTCTGGTCCGACATCCAGCCCTCGCCGGTGGGGCCGTCGTTGAAAGCGTTGGCATACGGGTCGTGGACAATGCTCTTGAACTGGCGGCGAATCACCCCCTCGAGCATAGCCCTGAGCTCAGGGTCGGCCTTGGCATACTGCACGTAGGGCCATACCTGCGCGCCCGAGTCGCGCAGCCGCATGGCATGGATATCGCCGGTGTAGACAAACGTGTCGGGCCGGCCGTCGGCATCGGTGCGGAAATGCACGGTAGTGTCGAGAGTGTTGGGGAAACAGTTCTCAAACATCCATGCGAGCTTCGGGTTGGTGAGCAGCGGCTTTATCCGCTGAATTTCAAGCTCGATTGCTTCCGAGCCGAATAGCCGGTCGGCCACTGCGGGGCGACAGGAGGGGGCATATGCATCGGCCAGGGCCGCGGCGGCCGAGCCAATCGATGCCACGAGTAGAGTGATTGCCTTTCTCATAATAACCATGCAAAAATAAGAAATTTTTCCTTTGTTTTGCGTAACTTTGCAAACAAAAATTCACAGCTATGACAGAAAACCTGCTATTTGACCTCGGCGGAGTAATCATGGATATTGACCGCAACCGCGCCGTGGCCGCATATAAAGAGCTCGGCATGGCCGATGCCGACCGGTTCTTTGACCCCTATTGCCAGCGAGGCCTCTTCGGCGAGCTCGAGGAGGGTGTGATTTCGCCCGAGGAGTTTCGCGCCGGAGTCAGGCCGCTCTTTTCGCGGCCGGTCACCGACAAGGAGATAGACGAAGGGCTGTTTAGGTTTCTCATCGGCATACCCGACGAGCGGCTGCACCGCCTGGCCGCCCTGCGCCGCGCCGGCCACGGGGTGTACATGCTCAGCAACACCAATCCCATCATGTGGCAGGGCTTCATTCTGCCCGAGTTCCGCAAACTGGGCGGCGACATTTCCGACTATTTCGACGGCGTCGTGACGTCGTTCACCGTGGGCTGCTGCAAGCCCGACCCGCGCATATATCGCTACGCCATCGACCATCTGGGGCTGCACCCCGGCAGCACCACATTCTTCGACGACAGCGCGGCCAACGTAGATGCCGCCATTGCGCTCGGCCTCAAGGGCGAGCACGTCACCCCGGAGCGCACCCTCATGAAACTGACCGCCGGCCTATGAACACTGACAAAGGAGTTGCGGCGGCAGTGGGCACCTTTGACGGAGTGCATCGCGGCCATTGCCATCTGCTCGAACGGCTCAGACACGAAGCCGCCGCGCGAGGGCTGAAACCGCTGGCGCTGACTTTTGACCGCCATCCACTCTCGCTCATCGACCCCGCCCACACGCCGGCCATGCTATCGTCGGCCGCCGAGCGCGAACACCTGCTGCGCGCCGCGGGAGTGGAAGCCGACACGCTGCCGTTTGACCTGCGGCTGCGGCAGATGACGGCGCTCGAGTTTCTGACCCTGCTGCGCGAGCGCTATGGCGTGAGCCTGTTTCTGCTCGGCTTCAACAACCGCATAGGCTCCGACAGGCTCGGCGCCGACTCGCCCGAGCTGGGCGAAGTGAGCCGCCGGGCCGGAGTGGAGGTGCTGGCGGCCACGGAGCATCCCGAGCCTGGAGTCAGTTCGTCGGCCATCCGCCGCGCCCTGGCCGCCGGCAACATGGAGGCTGCCGCGCAGATGCTGGGCCATCCGTATGACATAGAGGGCACGGTTGAACACGGGCGCGCACTCGGCCGCACCATAGGCTTCCCCACGGCCAACATTGCACCCGACGCCGGCCGCGCCATTCCGGCCGAGGGAGTGTACGTAGGCCGCCTGCTCGGCCATAAGGCGGTGGTGAACGTGGGGCGACGGCCCACGGTGGAGGGGAGCGGCGCCGACGCGGCGCTATCGATCGAGGCCCACGCCATCGGCTTCAGCGGCGACCTTTACGGGCGGCGGCTGAGGCTCGAATTCCTGCACCGCCTGCGCTCAGAGCGCAAATTCGATTCGCTTGATGAACTCAAAAACGCCATTGCGGCCGACGCAAAGGCCGCCGCTGAATATGAACCGCGAGATATTTGACCGCGCCGAGCTGCTGCTGGGGCGCGAGGCCATGGAACGCCTTGCACGCACGCGTGTGATTCTGTTTGGAGTAGGAGGAGTGGGCAGCTGGTGTGCGGAGGCACTGATTCGCACCGGAGTGGGCTCGCTCACGCTGGTCGACCCCGACCTGGTGGCCCCGAGCAACGTCAACCGCCAGCTTCCGGCCACGTGCGCCACCATAGGCCAGCCCAAGGTGGAGGCTATGCGTCGCCATCTGCTCGACATCAACCCCGATGCCGACATCACCGCACTGCAAACGCGCTATTGCGCCGATAATGCCGACGAGTTCGACTTCGAACGCTTCGACTTTGCGGTCGATGCCATCGATTCCGTTGCCGACAAGGCCCTGCTGATATTGCGGGCCACGGCCTGCCGCAACCTCACTCTGGTCAGTTCAATGGGGGCGGCGCGCAAAATCGACCCGAGCCGCATTCAGGTCAAGGAGTTCTGGCAGGTGAAGGGGTGTCCGCTCGCGGCGGCCCTGCGCAACCGCTTCAAGCGGAGCGGCCTGTTTCCGGCGCGTAAGTTCAAGGCCGTGTTTTCTGACGAGGTGCTGCCCAACGGGCGCCCCGACGGGCCCAACGGCTCGCTGGTGCACATCACCGCCATCTGGGGCATGACTCTGGCGTCGCTGGTGTTGCGCAGCCGGTGAGTTGAAGTGGAGAGTGGAGAGTGGAGGGTGGAGGGTGGAGAAATTTTAATTTTATTTTGTCACACTTCGCCCCACTTCTGCGTCATTAGGGTATGAACGAAGCAGAAGAGATATTCATCCACCGGTATCAACCGCTCTATGGCAGGCTCTATTCAGTGGCCCTGGCCATAGTGGGCAATGAGGAAGATGCCGCCGATGCCGTGCAGGACGCGATGACAAAGATATGGGCCTCGCGCAAGGGGCTTGCCCAGGTGAAGTCGCCGCTGGCCTTCGCAATATGCACTCTGCGCTCGGTTGCCACCGACCAGCTGCGCCGCCGCGCCGTCAGGCAAACCGGCCAGCTCACCACCGACCCGGCCGACGGCGCTGCCGCCGAACCCGACACCGAGCAATTTCTGCGCCGCATCATCGCAACTCTTCCTCCTCGCTGGCAGGAGGTCATAAATCTCAATGCTTTCGGCGGAGTGCCGGCCGATGAAATCGCAGCTGCGCTTGGCCTCTCGGCCGACAACGTGCGTCAGATTCTGAGTCGCAGCCGCCGCAAAATCAAAGAAATTTACCTCAAATACGATATTCTATGAACATCACGCAAGTAAGAACGCTGCTCAATAATTTCTACGACGGCACCTCAACCGAAGAGCAGGAGCAGGCGCTGCGCGATTATTTCGCCTCCACTACCGACCTGCCCGACGACCTGCGGGCCGATGCCGACATATTCCGGGCCATGTCGGCCACGCATACCGTGCCGGCCGATCTGGAGCAACGCATCATCAGAGCCACAACCGGCCGACGGCGCTTCACCCTGAAGCTGGCCGCCTCGGCAATAGGAATCGCCGCCTCGTTCGCACTCATAATAGCTATAGGCTGGAAGTCCACGCCGCCGGCCATTCAGGCCGAGATGCCGCACCCCACGATAGCCTATACCCATGAGGTCAACGACCCCGAAGAGGCCCGCGCCATTGCCTATATGGCGGTAGAGCAGCTCAACGAATCGATAAATAAAATAAACAATAAACTCCAAAAAATCACCATGTTATGAAAAAAATCCTTTCCTACTCCATTGCGGCAATCTTATGCCTCATCTTCTCAACGAGCTGCAAGGCTCAGAAACTCTTCAACGAACTGGCGGCGATTCCGGGCGTGGAATCCACCTACGTCGGGCCGGCGATGACAGGCTCCGACATGGCCCGGAGCATTGTAGGCAACGGCGACCTCGGCCTGCTTCCCCAAGGGATGATTGAAGAAATCAAGGCCATTGAGATAATCACCGCCGACAACGGCAAAAAGAAACCGCTGGATACTGTTAAGACCACGGCAAGGCATATTCTGGAGCAGCTCAAAGCAGAGATAATGATGGAAACCACCGACGACGAAGATGCGACGATAATCTACGGAATCCCCTCGGCCAAAGGCAAAGACGCCGGATATACCGACATCATCCTTGTAAACTACGACAACAGCGACTTCAACCTGATTCATATCGCCGGGAAAATCAAGCATATCACCGGGAAAATCAAGATGCCCAAAAACTGAACCACAAAACATCATATAAATACTGTTATGAAAAAGCTCCTTTCCGCCGCTCTGCCGGCAATCTTATGCCTCATCTTCTCCATGAACTGCAATGCTCAGAAGATTTTCAGCGAGCTGGCGGCGATTCCGGGCGTGCAATCAACCTGCATAGGGACTGAAGACATGAGCCAGGGAATGAACAAGCAGCTGCTCGGCAACATGGACTTCGGCGATATAACCTCAGGCATAGTTGAAGAGGTATCGATGGTAGAGACTATCATTTCCACCGACGACGAAGTAACCGAAAAAGTAAAATCCAAGTTCGGCAAAATCCTGAAGAAGCTGAAACTGACATTGATTACAGAGACCACCGACGGCGAAGATTCAGTTGCAATCTATGCCATTCCATCGCCCGCCGGCAAAGATGCCGGATATACCGACCTCGTAGTTGTAACGTCGGACGAATCCGATTTCATTCTGGTTCATATCGCCGGAAAAATCAATATGGCAGCGCAAGAATAGATTTAATTTGCTTGATGAGGAAAATTTGATTATTTTTGCAGTGTTCAAAAAAAACTTGCAACTATGATTAAACGACTCATCATGGCCCTTTGCATAGGCGGGGCGGCTCTGGCCGCCACCGCCGAAGCACCCGTAAAAATCGGCGTGCGCGCAGGCCTGAACACCTCTAACATATCTGAAACCCGCGTCAGCGACGGACTGTCAACCGCACTCAGGTCAAACTGGAAGTGCGGTTTTCTGGTTGGAGCGGTTGTGGATATTCCTATGACCCACAAATTCTACCTCCAGCCCGGTTTCTTCTTCAATCACCGCACCAACGAATATGCCACCGCATCAGCCTCAAAGCAAGAGGCGGGAGGCGAGGAGATTCCGGTAGCCACGTTTGCCGAAGGCCACGTGACCACCAACTGGTTTCACATTCCCATGCTGGTTTCCTACCGCGTAGGGCTCTTTGACGCGCTCGAGGTGCAGGCCGATTTCGGCCCGTATCTGTCATATGGCCTCGAGGGCAACGACACCTACTCGCTCCAGGAGTTCATCGACGGCGAGGCGGCCATGGAGTCGCCCGAAATCAGCCGTCCGAGCTTCGGCAAGCCCGACGGCCAATACTTCCGCATTGACTGGGGATTCAAGCTCGGAGCGGGCATAAAAGTGCTCGACCACTACTACGTAGGCGCGCATTATCTCATCGGCGCACGCAATCTGGCCCGCAACCGCCAGCTGCTTTCCGACGCCCAATCGCACCAATGGCAATTCGTCATAGGCTACGACTTCTAAAACGAACACCGAATATAACACACAGACAACTGATTCACACATGGCAACAAAACCCTTTCACTATCAGGAAATGTTTCCGCTCGGCCCCGACACGACGGAATACTACCTGCTTACGTCAGACTACGTAAAAGTAGAGAACTGGAACGGCCACGAAATGCTCGTGGTCGACCCCGAAGCCCTCACGGTGCTTGCCCGCCAAGCCACCCACGACAACGCCTTCATGCTGCGCCGCGAGCACAACGAGATGGTGGCCAAGATTCTCAGCGACCCCGAAGCGTCGGCCAACGACAAATACGTGGCGCTGACCATGCTCCGCAATGCCGAAGTTGCCGCCAAGGGTCAGCTTCCCTTCTGCCAGGACACCGGCACCGCCATTATCCACGCCACCAAGGGCCAGCAGGTATGGACTGGTTGCAACGACGAAGAGAAACTGAGCCACGGCGTCTACAAGACCTACACCGAGGATAATCTGCGCTACTCGCAGAATGCTCCGCTCAACATGTATGACGAAGTGAACACCGGCTGCAACCTGCCCGCACAAATCGACATTCACGCCGGCGAGGGCGATGAATATGAATTCCTTTTCGTTGCCAAGGGAGGCGGCTCGGCCAACAAGACCTACCTCTATCAG
>CAYUFQ010000096.1:0-6905 GCA_964444045.1 uncultured Bacteroides sp. | reverse complement strand
AGGATGTGGCCGAACTCATGGTGCATGGTGCGGAAATAATACTCGTTGAGCATATTCACGTTGTCGAGGTCGAGCTCGTTCACCTTGAAAAGGGTCACCTTCAGACCACCCTCGGCCAGACCGAGAATCTCAGTGCCCTGCGTGGGGTTGTAGGCCGGCGAACCGATGAGGTGAAGTATGCGGGGGCCGTAAGACTTCAGGAAGTCCTCGCCGCAGTGCTCCTTATAGGTGTCGAACCAGAGGTAGCGGGTCAGCAGGCAGAGGTCGCGGGCGTTGTCGAAGGTGGCAGGCACCAGGTTGTACTTCATGTCGCTCTCCACGTCTTCCATGCGATACTTGAAGTCGAGGTTGTAGGGGGTAAGGAAGTTCTGCTCCACCCACTTGTCGAACTTATATGTATAGCCGTTGGGGTCGACGGGCTCAGGCTCGGTGGGGAAAATCGACGGCCCGAGTTTCTCTTCGGAACATGAGGCCAACGCAAGGCCGCATGCTATCGTGAGGATATATTTGTTGATTTTCATAATTGGTTTCAGTTGCTAAAAGGTGGAGAGAATCAGTTTTGAACACGCACGAGCTCCGAAGGAGAGTCAACCGACTCCGGCACGTCGCCCAGGCGATAGTTGGGCTGCATGCCTGCGGCCACTACTTCGGCGGGAATCTGCACTGCCTTGCGGGGGTCTTCGACCGACAGATGGTCCATGGTGTGGTAGTTCGGTGCGATGTTGTTGCCTATCTTGCGGTCGAACTCAAGGCCGAAGCGCTTGATGTCGAAGAAACGGAAACCTTTGTGGATGGTTTCGATGCGGCGCAGGTGCTGGATGCACTGGAGCATGGGCATCACGCTTTCGGCGCTGACCTTTGCGTCGGTGTCGGGGCAGATGCGGTCAATGTTGATCTCCTTGCAGATGCCGTAGCCGGGATCGCCGCCATAGAAGGCGGTTATGTTTTCGAGGGTAAAGTCGGCAAACTCTTTTTCATAACCGGCAGCCGAGGGGCAGTTGCGGCGGGCTTTCTCCCACACGTCGATATCGGCCAGCGCACCCTCCGTATCGCCAAGGAACAGGCGGGCTTCGGCGCGGCAGAGCAGGGTTTCCTCGCCGTAGAATTCGCGGCGGGTCTGACGGCAATAGCCGATGCCGGAGATTTTGTCGGTATATTCGAACTGCTCGTCGACGTTACCGCACATCACCGTGCCATACTCGCTCTGACCGTTGCTCAGACAGATGCCGTTGAAGCAGGGATGCATCACGAACGTGCCGCCCTTGCCGTTGGTCTTCTTCCAGCTGAAGCGCGACCAGGCGGGAGATGAGCCGTAGATGGTGGCGTTGAGCGCATCGCGGATAACTCCGTAGCGGCAACCCGAGGCGAGCTTGCGCAGCAGGCGGCAATAGGTGGGATAGAGCAGGAAGTTGCTGCTCTTGTCGATGCCGTTCTGATACAGGCCCATATCCGAGATGTAGTAGAGGTTGCCGAGCTGCGTCCATATGGTGCTCATGTAGGGGGTGGGGTCCATACCCTCGCCGCCAAACACCTGGTTGGCATGATCGAGACACTTCTCATACTGACGGGTGAACAGATAGTAGCGGGCAGCGAACGCATGAGCCGCAGTGGTGTTGAAGTGATATTTGGGCACGGTGTAGATGCCGTTGCTGAGGTCTTTGAAGGCCTCGGTCATGTCGGCCTCGATCTTGGCATAGGTCTGGTCGAGGGTGCCGCGCTCATAGTGAGGCTTCACTTTCACTTCGGGCTCGGTTATGTAGGGTATGCCGGGATAGTTCTTGTTGAGCGAGCCGCGATAAGGTTCGCAGAACACCTGGGCCAGAATGAAGTGATTATATGCACGGAGCATCAGAGCCTCCGCACGCACAGCCTTCTGGGTGGAGTCGAGTTCGCCCTCCTTGGCCCATTTGTCGAGAATGTCGATAACGGCATTGCAGACGGCGATGGAGTTATAGTAGCCCTCCCAGATGCCCGAAGGGGTGTCGGAATCGGTGGAGCTCAGACACTGCTCCCAGCGGAACATTTCGTCGTCGCCGCGGTCGTAGGCCGACAGGTTGTAGTGAACGCCTTCGTTGCCCTGACCCTCGGGAGAGTTGTTGTCTTCCATATTGTCGCTCATCAGCTCGAGGGGCCAGGCGTAGTTCACGCTCGGATAGGCCGAGTTCATGAGCATGCGCACCTGCTCGGTGTTGACGATGTCAACTCGGGTGTCGGTCGGGGTGTCGAGGAAGTCGGAGCATGAGGTCAGACCCATTGCTGCGACTCCTGCGAGAGTATATAGGATTTTGTTGATATTCATAGTTCAGTATTTTTTAAAGGCCGAAGCGGAGAGTGAATGTGAACTGCTTGGGGTTAGGCGTTGCCACACCGCCGGAGTTGACGAACTCGGGGTCCTGGCCATGAAGCTTCTTGTCGGAGTAGCAGAGCCAGATATCGGTGGCGGCCAGTTTCAGCGATGCGTTGTTGATGCGCAGGGCCTGGGTCCACGAGGTGGGGAACTCATAGGTGAGCGACACCTCTTTCAGTCGGATAAAGTCGCCTTTCGCCACTCGTTCCGTCGAGTAATTGTAGGCGTTATATCCATAACGTATATCCTGGTTGTTATAGTATTGACGACGCGAAGCGATTGCAGGCACGTTGGTGGTCTTTTCATCGCCGGCCTGCACCCAGCGGTCCATAAACTCGCGGGGCATGGCGCTCAGGTCGCTGTAGCTTGCGGCAAACACGGGGTCGAGGCGCACCTTCGAACCGAATGCGTAGGTGAAGAAGATATTGAGGTTGAAGTTCTTCCAGCGCAAGTTGTTGCCGAAGCCGCCGGTATAGGGCGGATCAACCGGGCCTTCATACTTCAGGAAGTCGGTCTTTTCCCACTCCTGGAAGTTGATGTCGTGCGTGGTCTCCTCGCCGTTTTCGTTGATGATGATGGGCAGACCGTCTTCGGTCAGGCCTACGAACGGGATAGAGAAGATTGCGCGGTGGGGGTAGCCCTCTTTTGCAAAACCGGAGTTCTGCACCAGGTCGATTACGCGCGAGCGCGACTTCAGGTCGGTAATCTTGTTGTTGACGTAGCTGAAGGTGAAGTCAGTGGTCCAGGTCCAGTCGCGGGTGAGTATGTTCTGAGTGCTCAGGGTGAACTCAACGCCGTGGCTCTTCATGGTGGCCACGTTGGCCCACTTGCCTATCTCGCCGCCGACGCCCTCGGTGTAGATATAACCGATAAGGTCGAAGTTACGGCGCTGATACCAGTCGAACACCAGGTTGATGCGGTTGTTGAGGAAACCGAGGTCGGCACCTACGTTGAGCTCATGCTTCTTCTCATAGGTGAGCTCGGAGTTACCCAGCGAGCTGAGTATGAGAGCCTGCTCGTAGGCGTTGGTATCCTGACGCCAGGGGCGGTCGGGATAGTAGATTGCCAGGGCGTTCGACACGTTGGCCGGACCGGCATCGGCGGTCAGCGAGTAGCCCACACGCAGCTTGGCAGTGGCCAGCACGGGATTGGCGAACCATGACTCGGCATCGGCGTTCCATGCGCCCGACACGTTCCAGGTGGGGAGCCAGCGGCTCTTCTTGGCGCGTCCGAGCTTGTTGGAGCCTTCGTAGCGGAAGGTGCCGTTGATGATATAGCGGTTGTCATACATGAACGTGGGGTTGATGTAGTAAGCCATCGAGCGGCCGCGCGTCCAGTTGTCGGAGTAGTAGTTGCCGTTCTCCTCGTTCATCTGCTTGAAGAGCTTCCAGTCGAAGAAGGGAAGGTTACCGTTGTCGTAGCATATGCCCCAACCCTGGAAGGCCTCGCTGTGGCGGTCGATTTTCGCGGCTTCGAAGCCGGCCAGAGCCGTCACGAGATACTTGCCTGCGAATTCCTTCTGGAAGTTTGCAGTGGCACGGAAGTCGAGCTGCTTCAGCGAGTACATGGTGTGGTAGAGGATACCGCCGTTGGGCAGCACGGTCTGAGGCAGCGAGTTGGGATCGTCGGGATCGCGATAGAGATAGGGGTTGGCGTCGCGGATGGTCGAGTTCTCGGGTGAGATACCGGCGCGATAGGCCATGGCCTGGTTAGAGCTGTCGGTAACGTAGTGTTCCTGCTGGGTGGAGCTGTAACGGAACGCACCGAGAGCACGCAGGGTGAGGCAGCTCAGAGGCTTGTACTCGAGTTCGCCCTGGAACTTAACGTCGACCATCTCGTTGGTGATGTAGTTATTGTCTAACTCATCGAAAATGTTGAAGTCGGCATAGTTACGCGTCAGAATCGATTTGGGGTCGGTGGTGCGCGAGGTGTTCAGGGCATAGCTGAACGGGTTGATGTCGAACGAACGGCTCACGTTGCCGCTAACCACGTCGACGTCCTGGCTCAGGGTGCCGGGGGCCTTCTGCGAGCGATAGCTGTCGTTGGTGCTCATATAGAGCTTCAGCTGCTTGGAGAGGTTGTAGTTGGCGTTGGCGCGGAACACGTAGCGGTCAACCGAGCTCGATTTGGTCCAGCCGGGGTCGTTCATATACGAGAACGACGAATAATACGTGCCCTTGTCAGAACCGCCGCCGATGCTCACCGAATGGCTTTGCATCAGGGAGTTGGTGAAGAGAAGGTCGAACCAGTCGGTATTACGCATCTCGGCCTCGCGCAGATAGGCGTTGCGGGCCTGGGTGGTGTTGGCCAGCGCATACTGACCGGTGGTGGGATCATAGGTATTGATGAGTTTGTACATGGTGCCGTAAACGCCGCTCGAAGAGGCGTTGCTCAGCGAAGCGAAACTCAGCCAGCCCTTGGCTTCCATCTCCTTATATATACCCATCTGCTCCTGCGAGTTGGATATGTTGTAGTTGCGGTAAGAAGGCTTCATGCGGTAGGTGAGTTCGCCCTGATAGCTGATTGAGGTGCGGCCCGAGGTGCCCTGCTTGGTGGTCACGACGATAACGCCGGCCATCGCGCGCGCGCCATAAATAGAGGTGGCCGAGCCGTCTTTCAGAATCTGGAAGTCGGCGATATCGTCGGCATTGAGGCCGGCGATTGCGGAGGCGATCATCGTGTTGGGGTCGCCCGACGACAGTGCGTCGGCATCGATTTCAACGTTATCCTCGAGAATCACGCCGTCGACAACCCACAGAGGCTTCGACGAACCGTAAATCGACGTTGCGCCGCGCACGCGGATTTTAGGAGCGGTGCCGAAGGTGCCGCTCACGTTCTGCACGCTCACGCCGGCGGCACGGCCGCTCAGCGAGCGCGATATATCGCCCACACCGGCCAGAAGGCTCTTCTCGGCGTCAATCTTGGTGGTGGCGCCGGTGAAGAGTCGCTTGTCAGTGGTGCCCACACCAATGGCAACGACCTCGTTGAGCATGGTTGAAGATGTTTGCATAACAATGTGGAGAGGCTTGGTTGATGCCTTTGTTTCCACAGGGTTCATACCCACGAAAGTGATTTCGAGGGTGGAATTTTCGGAGGGGACATTCAGCGAGAAATTGCCGTCAATGTCGGTCGACGTGGCCATGTGGCCCTTGCCGCCCTTCACCCTCACGGTGGCTCCGATAATTGGTTCCTGCGTGTCTTTTTCGATAACGGTGCCGGTCACGGTGATATCCGCAACCGCACTCAATGCCGAAAAGAGCATAAGCAGAAACATAGCGCAATGTTTACCCATATTGTCTCTAAAATGTAATAATGATTATACAAAAAAACTTGTGTAGATGGCACGAAACGCCCTACATCATACCTATTGGAAGTGCAAATTTACGCATTTTTTCATTACCATACAACTTTTTCGCGAACTTTTAACACAAAATGCTTCAAAATTCTCCATTTTTGCATCATTTTGAATCCAAAAATCAAATTTCAAATCCAAAATGAAAGTATATGACGAGAAAAAAGCTATTTATTATAAATAATAGGGGATTTTTGCGTATCTTTGCGGTGCTTAAAGCGATTATATTATACTGAACCGAAATATGAACCTGTTTGATCAAATCAGCGCTGACATCAAAAGCGCCATGCTCGCCAAGGACAAAGTGCGCCTCGAAGCGCTCCGCGGCGTCAAGAAAGAGTTTCTCGAAGCAAAGACGGCCAAAGGCTCCAACGGCGAGCTGGCCGACGACGCCGCAATGAAAATCCTGGCCAAGATGGTGAAGCAGCGCAAGGAAACCGCCGAGCTCTACGCATCGCAGAGCCGCCCCGAGCTGGCCGAGAACGAGCTGGCCGAGGCCGCCGTTATCGAAACCTATCTGCCCAAAGCCCTCAGCGAAGAGGAGCTCACCGCCGAACTGCGGAAAATCATCGCCGAAACCGGCGCCACCTCCGCCAAGGAGATGGGCCGGGTGATGGGCGTGGCATCAAAAGCCCTGGCCGGGCGCGCCGACGGCAAGGCAATCAGCGCGAAAGTGCGCGAACTCCTCAATTGATAATTGATAATTCATAATTGATAATTACTCCAAAATGCTTACCATACAGCAAATCAAAGAAAACCCCGAAGAATGTGTGCGTCGCCTTGCGATAAAGGGCTTTGACGGCGCCGAACCCATAAAGAACGTACTGGCTGCCGACGACGAACGCCGCCGCCTGCAACTGCAGAACGACAATCTCGCCGCCGAGCTCAACAAGCTGGCGGCATCAATCGGCGCCCTGATGAAGCAGGGCAAGAAGGAAGAAGCCGAGGAAACCAAGACGCGGGTGGCCACCATAAAGGAGGAGCAGAAAGGCATAGCCGCCTCACTGGCCGCATGCGAGGCCGAGATACGCAACATTTTGCTGAGCGTGCCCAACCTGCCCTACAGCGGAGTGCCCGAAGGCAAGACGGCGGCCGACAACGTGGTTGAAGCCACCGGAGGCCCCATGCCCGAGCTGGGCGACGACGCCCTGCCCCACTGGGATCTGGCCAAGAAGTATAACCTGATCGACTTCGACCTGGGCGTGA
>CAYUFQ010000095.1:0-6945 GCA_964444045.1 uncultured Bacteroides sp. | reverse complement strand
CCTGCCCGAGGCCGTGGTTGTAGTAGAGCATCGAGGTGACGCCGTCGAAGCGGAAGCCGTCGAAATGATATTCATCGAGCCAGAACTTGCAGTTGCTCAGCAGGAAGTGGAGCACTTCGTTCTTGCCGTAGTCGAAGCAGAGGGAGTCCCATGCCGGGTGTTCGCGGCGTCCGTCGCCGTAGAAGTATAGGTTGGGCGAGCCGTCGAGGCGTCCGAGCCCCTCGGCTTCGTTTTTAACGGCGTGAGAGTGCACTATATCCATGATTACGGCGATTTTGCGGCTGTGGGCATCGTCGATCAGCGCTTTCAGCTCTTCGGGAGTGCCGAATTTGCTCGATGCGGCGAAGAAGCTGCTGACGTGATAGCCGAACGAGCCGTAATACGGGTGCTCCTGTATGGCCATGATCTGTATGCAGTTGTAGCCGTCTTTCTCAATGCGCGGCAACACGTTGGTGCGAAACTCCTCGTATGAGCCGATGCCCTCTTTTTCCTGCGCCATGCCGATATGACATTCGTAGATGAGCAGTGGGTCGGTGTTGGGGATGAAGCGTTTTTTCTTCCACCTGAAGGGTTGCTCAGGCGCCCACACCTGAGCGGAAAATATCGGCGAGTTCTCGGCCTGCACCACTCGGGTGGCATATGCCGGAATCCGTTCGCCGCCGCCTCCGGGCCATTCAACCAGCATCTTGTAGTAGTTGCCGTGGCGCATGGCGTCGGCCGGCAGGTTTACCTCCCACACTCCGTTGCCTCCGGGCAGGCGCTTCAATGCGTATTTTTCCGATGGCTTCCAGCCGTTGAAGTCGCCTATGAGGGTGATTGCGGTGGCATTCGGCGCCCATTCGCGAAATGTCCATCCCGACTCCGTGCGGTGAAGCCCGAAGTAGTTGTGGGCGTTGGCAAACTCCGATAGCGAGCCGGCGGCCGCGGTCAGTTCGGCCTCCTTGCGTATGGCATCGGCATGACGCCCCTCGATTGCGTCGGTGAACGGTTCGAGCCAGGGGTCGTTCTTAATCAGTTTCAGGCGCGGTTTGCGCTTGGTCTCTTTGGTTTTCATGGCGATTCGTTTGGGCATCAGGTTGTCGGATATAGTGAGTCGATGAGGCGGGCGTAGCGGTCGGCCACTACCCGGCGCCTTATTTTCAGGGTGTTGGTCAGTTCGCCGTTCTCCATCGTGAAGGGTTCGGTAAGCAGGGCAAAGCGCTTTATCTGCTCATAGGGGGCAAGGTCGGCCGTCTGCTTTTCGATTCGCTCCTGCACGTGGGCGATAACCCTCGGATTCACGGCCAGCTCGGCGTTGCTCAGGTGGCCGAGCTTGTGCTTCCGGGCAAAGGCAAGCAGCAGTTCGTAGTTAGGCACTATCAGGGCGGTTACGTATTTGCGGCGGTCGCCGATGATGGCCACTTGCTCGAAAATCGGGTCGCGGCTCAGGCGCATCTCAAGCGCCTGCGGGGCAATGTATTTGCCGTTCGACGTCTTGAACAGGTCTTTGATGCGGTCGGTGAGATACAGATTTCCGTCGTGGTCAATGCGTCCGGCATCGCCCGTGCGGAACCAGCCGTCGGGCGTAAAGGCCTCGGCCGTGGCCTCAGGCAGGTTGTAGTAGCCGGTCATCACGGTGGCGCCCTTAACCTGCACTTCGTCGTTCTCGCCTATGCGCATGCGCAGTTCGGGCATGATGGTGCCCACGGAGCCTACAACGAAGTCTTTGTCGGGGAAGCAGGTCACTGTGGCGGTGGTTTCGCTCAGGCCGTATCCCACCACGAGGTTTATGCCGATGCTGCGGCAGAACTCCACGATTTCGGCCGATACGGGGGCGCCGGCCGTCGGAAACAGGCGGCCGTTGTTGAGCCCGATTACGCCGCGCACCTTGCGGAATATGCGGCCGTTGTAGGTCTGATATTCCTTTTCAAGCAGCATCGGCACTGGGAGCCCGCGGCGCACGTAGTCGAGATTGCGTCTGCGCCCCACGTTGAGCGCCCTGGTCATCAGAGTCTTGCTGATAAAGCCCATGTCGGCCAGCTTTTGTTGCACAACCGTGTAGACCTTCTCCCAGAAGTGGGGTACGGAACACATGCAGGTCGGACACGTCTCGCGCAGCGACTGCTGCACGCGCTTCGGATTTTCGTTGACGTAAATCTCCATGCCCATGTACAGGCAGAAGCAGGTCCATGCAAGTTCAAACACGTGGGTCAGCGGCAGGAAGCAGAGCGACGTGTCGGCCTCCGACAGCAGCGTCAGCCTGCGGCGGTGGATATCCATCACCGTGTTGAAGCAGTTGTGGATAAGCATGGCGCCTTTGGGCCGGCCGGTGGTGCCCGATGTGTAGAGCAGGGTGGCAAGGTCGTCGGCGCAGGTTTCGGCGGTTCGTCTGGCCAGCTCGGCCCTGACGGCCTCCGGGGCCCGGCGGCCGCGCTCGAGGGCCTGCGCGTAGCGCAGCGAGGTGGAGTCTGATTCGTCGAACTTTATCGCAGGGTCAACGGCGATTATTTGCTTCAGGCCTATGGCCCGGGCAATGTCGTAGTGCTTCTGCGAGCCGACGAGCAGAATCTCTATGCCGGCATCGTCGACTATGTATTTCACCTGGTCGGCGCTCGCGGTGGCGTAGATGCCCACTGTCAGGGCACGGGCCTGCCATGCGGCAAAACTCGTTTCAATCAGCTCCGGCCGGTTTTCCGAAAGGATTCCTACCGGTTTCTGCGCTTCGAGTCCGAGGTCAACCAGAGCGGCTGCGACTGACAGCACGTGTTCGCGGAATTCGCCGTAGGTTTCAGGCTCCCACGTTCCCTTCTGGGGGTCGGTGAGCCGGTGCAGGGCGGGTTTGGAGGGTGATTTTATATCGTTTATTATGGATATGAGTACCGGTGATGTCATTTTGAATTTGGTTAATGATTATTACTGTCAACCGCAAATGTACACCTTTTTCCTCACTTATGCAAATCCCGCCCTACGCGCCGCAGCCGCGCGTCAGTCGAAGCGGAGGAAGTTGCCCTGATGGTCGAAGTCCATGTCTACTCCGTTATTGAGCTCAACGGAGTAGCCGAAGCGCTCTTTGTCGAGCGACACTATTTTATACTTCTTGTAGTTATCCTTGACGTATTTGCTTATGGCCTCGGGCACGAGCGATGCCGGCACGGGTTTATCGGCCGGAGTTTCCACCTTATCCCAGTTGCCTTTGCGGTCAAAGTCGATTTCGGTGCCGTCGGTCAGAATCACTTCATATTCATGCACGTTGCCGAAGCGTTTCTCCACTTTAACGAGGCTCACCTTGGCCTTGAAGTGTTTCTTGATGGTCAGTTTTGCGGCTTCGGGCAGGGAGGAGTCTCCGTGCTCGTATTCCGAACGGGCCTGAGCGCCGATGCTCATGCCGAAAATCAGGGCCAGTGCCAATAAGAGTTTTTTCATGGATTCAGTTGATTTTAGGGTTAGTTTTGTCTGATAGTTATTTTGCAATCGGCCGGAGCCTTTGTGTTTTCGTCGATTATCACCTCGCCGATGCTGTCGGCCGTAATTTCGCCGCTGCGGGGATTCTTCACGCTGGTTATGTGCCCCTTGATGCTCGCTTTCACTGTTGAATATTCAAAGGCAAGGTCGCAGCCGGCATCCATCGTGCAGTCTTCAAGCACCGCATCTTCGGCATAGCAAAGGGGCTGGGTGCCTTTTATGTGGCATCGCACCAGGTGAAGCCGCTTCGAGTGCCAGCCTATGTATTCGCCGTCGATCGTGGAGTCATACACCGTCACGTCCTCGGTCTCCCAGAAGGCGTCTTTGGTGTCGAGCATGGCATTGCGTATCACCACGTTGCGGCATTTCTGAAACGAATAGTTGCCCTGCTGGCGGTAGTTGTTGATTCTGATGTCGCGGCCGTGCATGAAAATATAGTCGGCATGGCTCACCTCCACGTTTTCAATGTCAACGTCCGAGCAGTCCCAAAGGGTTTCGGCTGCGTTGGGAATGCGCACGTTGCGCAGCCTGATGCCTTGCATCTCACGAAACATTTTAGGCGCCTCAACCAGGGTGTCGGTCATCAGCAGGTTGCGCGAGTACCACAGGGCGGCGCGGGCGCCTTCGGTGAAGAGGCAGTTGCGGATTGTGAATCCGTTGACGTGCCAGAACGGATATTTCCCTTCAAAGCGGCAGCCGTCGGCTTCGATATCCGAACACTCTTTCAGCGCCGACTCGCCGGCATGAACCGTCACGTTCTCCAATCTCAGGCCGTGCGATGCGAAAAGCGGCCTTTCGCCACCAAACTCTTTATCTTTAATCAGTTCCATATGCTATATACTTGCGGTTTGAAATGCAAAGTTACAAAATTTTCATGCTTGGAGCAATAGATGCAAGGCGGCGGCCGTTTATTAAGCGGATATGACAACTGACAAGCAGCTTATCAACAGCCTCTATAAGCGATTCAACCGTCGGCCCGCCTCGCTCGACGAGCGCAACCTGCGCCTGCTCGCCGACTATATAGTCGATGAGCGCGGCATTATGCTCGAAGACGACTGCCTGGTCTTTACCGGCGCCGGGCCTGCGTCGCCTTTTCGCGAGATTCTGCTTGAAAATATCAATGGCGTTGCCGATATCGGCCGTCTGATTGCCATAGTACTTAATTCCAGCATTATTTTTTTTCATAAGGAAACGCATGCAATCAGCGTTCATCTGCGCCCGTTGAGCGTGTGGCAGCGTTTGCTTGGCCGGCTGCGCCGGCGCCCCTGACTGCGGGGGCGGTCAGATGCGCATGTGGCGCCACAGTGCCGGCGGCAGCAGCGACCACAGCCGTTGCACCAGGGCCCAGCGCCTGTTGATTACTGCGCGGCGCCTGCGCATGCCTATGGCGCGGATAATCTGCCGGCAAACGCTCTCGGGCTCCATCAGCATCGGATACTTCCGGCCGGGATGTAGCAGCGGAGTGCGCGTCCATCCGGGGCGTATGTCGGTTATGGCAATCCTGAGTCCGGCCTGGGCGGCGCGCTGGTCGAGGCCTTGCAGGTAGGTCCAGTCAAAGCGTTTCGACGCGCAGTAGGCTTCCATTCCGGCAATGCCTTTGGTGCCGGCCACTGAGGTGATGGCGGCAATCTGCCCCGTGGGGTTGTTGGCCGCCAGCCAGTCGAATGCTGTGCTGACCATGCTGGCGAATCCTGCGCAGTTGGTGGCGGCAATCGATGCCTCGCGTGCGGGGTCGAGGTCGGGGTTATCGAATCCGATGCCGGCCACGTGGATATACAGGTCCATCCCTCCGAGCCGCTCTATCAGCTCTCTGAGCAGAGCGGGTGCTTGCGGGGAATTAACGTCGATGGCCGATTTGGCGGCACATGGCGGAATCTTGTCGACGCGGCGCGCGGCGCAGCCCACTTCGTGCCCCTTTGCCGAGTAAAGAAGAGCGAGTTCGGCTCCAAGACCCGAACTCGCTCCCATGATTACGATTTTCATTATTTCTTGTTGCCGAAATAGCGCTGGTAGAGGCCATGGAAGCCGCGGCCGTGGCGAGCCTCGTCTTTTGCCATTTCGTGAACGGTGTCGTGAATGGCGTCGAGGTTCATCTTCTTGGCGTTGGCTGCAATGCGCATCTTGTCGGCGTTGGCGCCGGCTTCGGCGTGCATGCGCTTCTCAAGGTTGGTCTTGGTATCCCACACGACGTCGCCGAGCAGTTCGGCGAACTTGGCGGCGTGTTCGGCCTCTTCGAAGGCATAGCGCTTGAAGGCTTCGGCGATTTCGCTGTAGCCCTCGCGGTCGGCCTGACGGCTCATGGCCAGATACATGCCCACTTCGGTGCATTCGCCCAGGAAGTGGTTGTTGAGGTCTTTGATCATCTCTTCGTCAGCGCCTTCCTTGGCAACGCCGACAACGTGTTCGGTAACGAAGTTGAGGGCTTCGTCTTCCTTCACCTCTTCGAATTTAGACTTGGGGGCGCCGCAAAGGGGGCACTTTTCGGGAGCTTCGTCGCCTTCGTGAATATAACCGCACACGGTGCAGATAAATTTCTTTTTCATAACGGTAGTTTTTTTATTGATTTTGGTTAAATGTTGGTTTTACGCTGTTGATATAACGTCTGAGCCGCCAGTTTAGTTCTTTACGGCGATAACTTCCACTTCGAGGAGCACCTGCTTGGGAAGCTCTTTGACGGCCACGGCCGAACGGGCCGGGTAGGGGGCGGTGAAGGCCTGGGCATACACCTCGTTCATGGGGGCGAAGAGGCTCATGTCGGCAAGGAATACGGTGGTCTTTACCACGTTGTCCATGGTCAGGCCGGCTGCGGCGAGCAGTGCCTTCACGTTTTCAAGGCTCTGCTTGGCCTGGGCGGTAACGGTGGGCTTGCTCTTGTGGGCCACATAGCCGTAATAGTAGTCATCCAGCTTATTCAGGATGGCGTTGATGCCGTTGACCTGCACCCAGGCCAGGGACAGATCCGCCGCCTTCCGGTCGATCCGGATGAGGTAATCCAGGCTGTTGCCCTGCTCGGCGGTGACCCGGATCACAAAGTCGTTGATACCCACCTCCAGCTCTACCGGCTGCAGCAGGTCGGGCACGGTGTTGCCCACCATGACCAGCTTGCCCTTGACCACCTGGTACAGGGTGATGGTGGTGCCGTGGTCCTCGTGGTCGTGGTTCACGTGGGCGAAGATGGTGGCCTGGATCATGGAGTTGGGTACCTCGTACATGTAGGCCGCCTGGTACTCCATGAACTCGGTCTCCAGACCGGCGATGATGATGTCATCGGGCTCCCGCTCCACAATGCCCATCTCCAGGCCGCCCTTGCCGTCGGGCTTCAGGGTGGCGTCGTTGGAGGGCACATGGTACTTGAGCTTATAGACCAGGGTGTAGCCGGTGGAGGGTACGGTCAGGGTGACGGGGATGGTCATATAGTCGGTGCCCGTATCCACCCTGATGACCCGGGTGGCCTCCCGCTCGTAGGCTACGACGGTCTCGTCGGTGACCTCCGCGGCGGTGAGC
>CAYUFQ010000094.1:0-6981 GCA_964444045.1 uncultured Bacteroides sp. | reverse complement strand
TGAATCGGCAGCGCTCTCACGTAGATGTGACTCACGCCTGGCGGCTATGGAGATAGAGGGCAGAGAATGCCTTGTCGAGCCGAGGAATCGGGTCGGCGTAGTGATTGCCGGGAACGCTCTCGAACTCGGCGTGAATTCCGGCGCCCCGAAGTAATGATATGATTTCCCGGGTGTTCGGACCAACTGCGTCAAACTCCTTTATCTTTGATTTCGACTCTTTATCTCCAAGCAGGAAGAAAGCCGCCCCGCTTTTAGGCGGAATGGAGCGACTGCGCATCCAGTCGATGAATCCCTCGTACCAGAATGAGCCTGACAGGGATGCTATGTTTTGAAATGTGGCGCATATCATCCACTGCCATAGCGTAAATAATCCCGACATTGACACCCCGACCAAGGTCCGTTCAATGTCAGGGCCGAAGCCAAGAGCCGTTTCGGCTGCCGGTATCAGCTCCTGCTGTAAAAGCTTGAGGAACTCACTGGCTTCACCCTTAAAATCATCGGTGCCCGCCGGCACTCCTTTTGCCGGCCATGGGCTGAACACATTCTGCCAGTCCATGCCCGTAACGGCAACTATAGTCACACCGTATCTCTCACTGGCCGGCTCAATCCAGTCGCCGGGCATGTCTACAGGATAAAGTATATACGCTATCTTATTGGAGCCTTCCGCCCCGGCGCATATGCATCGCAGGCCTGAGATTTCAAATTCATGTATCATAATATTTCATCATATCGGGCATATCCTTAAAGCCCAATGAGGAATACACGGGCTTGCCCTCGTGGGTGGTTTCGAGATATATCTTTCCGCATCCGGCGCATCCGGCCTTTCCGACCAGATGCTCCACTATTTTACGGGCTATGCCACGATTGCGGAAAGGCTCCCTCACATATATATTCATCAGATATGCGCATCGCCCGGACGGATTGTCGGGCGATGGCAGCTCGTCGGTAAAGCACACTGCCCCGCACCCGCATTCCGTTCCGTCGTATTCGGCCACAAGCGCGAAGTGAGACCCGTCGGCAATATGTTCCGCGTAATACGTGCGGTTGGCCATGAGCAACCGTTCATCGGGCTTCTGGCCGAAAACGTGCTCTATGACCTCCCTGCGCCAGCGCATCAATGCGGATATGTCGGTAGTAGCTTTAAGTGAAACCATCGGCAGACTATTTGTAATTCCCTTCTTTCAGCACTTTGGGAAGTGACTTCATGTCGATTTTGCCGCGGTGGGTAAGAGGCAGTTCGTTGACCTCCACGAAAAACTCCGGCACCATGAAATCGGTGAGCTTCGACTTCAGATATTCGCGCACATCGTGAAGTGAGAATCCCTTGCGGGGTATGACGTATGCCACAAGATAGTGCAGGCCGCCTTCATCGAGGAAGGCCCTGACTATGCCGCGCTCCACTTCGGGGTATTCATTGAGCACATTCTCCACCTCCTCCGGTTCGACGCGTTTGCCAAGTATCATCACCTGCTCGTCGCGGCGGTGGAGGAACGCCATGTTGCCGTCGGGGAGCACGTAGCCCATGTCGCCGCTGCGGTAAAGGCGCGTGCCGTCGGGGAGCGTAACGAAGTTTGCCTGCTCGGGGGGATTGCCGAGATAGCCTTGATTTACCCCCTCGCCGAAAATACAGATTTCACCGACCTCACCTTTCGGAACTTCCTTGAGGTTCTTATCCAGTATCTTGACTTCAACCCCCTTGATGGCCTTGCCGATTGAGAAAGTGCCGTCTTCAAGCGGTGTGGCATTATCAACGCGGAAATAGTTGGAGCACACGCAGGTCTCCGATGGGCCGTAGGTGTTGTAAATCCTTATGCCCTTGTTGCGCAGGTTGGTGATGTAGCTTGCGCGGATCACGTCGCCGCCGCTGATAATCAGGTTTACCGACTTCGGGAGCAAATCGGGTTTCTTGTTAAGGTCGGCAATCAGATATGGGAAGCCGTCGATGATGGTCACGCCATGACGCGAGCAGAAGTCCGTCAACCCGCTGAGCGGACCGTTATGCACCCCGATGGTCGGGATTGCCAGCGCTGCGCCATTGAGCAGGGTAGTGAACACCTCCTCCACGAAGATGTCGAACGAGCATACCGAATACTGCAGCATCACGTCGCCCGGGCCTGTGTGCATCTCGGCCTCGAACGCCTCGCAATAGTTCACCACGGAGTGATTCTCCTGAATCACCCCCTTTGGCTTGCCGGTGGTGCCCGACGTGTAGAGTATATATGCTATGCCATCGGGAGTTGACCGGTCTTCAAAAGCCTCTTTGGCCTGAACGAGGTCCTCGCAGTAGTCATCGGTTATCACCAGCTTCACACCGGCTGTCTTCATCATGTAATCTATGCGGTCCTTGGGCAGGAAAGGCTCGGCAGGAACGTAGGCAGCCCCGCTCTTAAGCACGGCGAGCATCGCGGCAATCTGCTCCGCGCCATGATGCATGACTATGCCGATGAATTTCTCTTTCCGGTCGTAGAACCTGGCCAGAATGGAATTGACCATGGTGTCAAGCTCGCGGTAAGTGATTGTGCGGTGGTCTTCGATTATCGCGGGGTTATCGGGATATTTGCCGGCTATCTCCCGGAAGCGGCTGTAGATAGTTCTTTTACTCATATTTTACTCATGGAGGTGATGCTTTTTGCCGCTGAGATTATCGACAATCAGCTGATAGCCGCTGCGGATTAAATCCTTGATCTGGGCATCGGGCATGTCGGAGTCGAGTTTGATTCCAAGCCAATGCTGCTTGTTCATGTGCCAGGCCGGAAATGCAGCCTGATATCTTGACTGCATATCCTCGATGACATCGGGCGCGCACTTCACGTCAATGAACTTTTCGTCAGGGTTGAACAGACAAAACCATTTGCCGCCTACTTTGAAAGTGACGAGCATCCGGTACTGGGGTTCGGTCCACGGCTGGGCCTCTGCCGCATCGGGCAGTGAGAGGCAATACTCACGTAATTCTTCGGTATTCATAATAGTTCGATTTTTATTAAATAACGTATGAAGGGGCCGGAAAGTTATGGGATATCTGTAATCAGGGTAGGATATCAGGTGTTTCGGGTTATTGTTGTATGGAGGATATGTGCTAACTTTGTAGCGGCTAAAATTCATTAACTGCCATCGTTCTTTTTTTGACTATGAGAAAAAATGTTTTGTCAATATTCTTAATTGGTTGTTGCATTATGGCATATACACAGAACCCCACGAAACTGACTGCAACGGAAGTCAACCCTGACCAAACCGCCGGACGCGCCCAGCTCGGCGAGTTCGCTCCCAAGTTTGCCGAGCTGAACGATGATGTTCTTTTCGGCCAGGTGTGGAGCCGCACTGATAAGCTGTCGAAACGCGACCGAAGCATCGTCACGGTGACGGCTCTCGTTTCCGGCGGCATCATTGACCAGTCGCTCGGCTTTCATCTGCAGGAGGCAAAGAAAAACGGAGTGACTAAAACTGAAATCTGCGAGGTGCTCACCCAGGTGGCCTTCTATGCCGGATGGCCTAAGGCATGGGGAGCCTTCCGCCAGGCGGTAGAGGTGTGGAAAGAGTGCACGGATGCCACCGATGCCAGGCAGAAGTTTGAGCAGGAGCTGATATTCCCCATAGGTGAGCCGAATACGGCGTATGCCCGGTATTTTACCGGCAACAGCTATCTGGCGCCGGTTTCAATGGAGCAGGTAAAGTGCTTCAACGTGACTTTTGAGCCGGGTTGCCGCAACAACTGGCATATCCACCGGGCCTCGAAGGGTGGCGGCCAGATGCTGGTGGGAGTGGCCGGCCGCGGATGGTATCAGGAAGAGGGCAAACCTGCCGTTGAGATACTGCCCGGCACCGTAATCCACATTCCGGCCAACGTGAAGCACTGGCATGGCGCGGCTGCCGACGGATGGTTCTCCCACCTGGCATTTGAGATTGACGGCGAAAACACCTCCAACGAATGGCTTGAGCCCGTGACTGATGAGGAATACGGCAAATTAAAGCAACCGGAATGATATGAAAAAGCAAATTTTAGCGTTGCTGGCCTTGGTGGCCATGTCGGCGACCATGAGCGCAAAGACTCTGGTGGTCTACTATAGCTACACGAACAATGTGGAGCGGATTGTAGGCGAACTCACGGCGCAGACCGACTGTGATGTGGTGGAAATCGAGCCGGCGGAGAAGGGGCTTGACTATGCCGCCGGCAATTATGCCATAGGCAGCGCGCAGATAGCGGCTATACGGAATAATCCGGCCGACGCGTCGTCGTATCCCGCCATTGACCCCGTGGATGTGAATCCCGATGAGTATGACACGGTGATAATCGGGGCGCCATTGTGGTGGAGTCAGATGGCCGCTCCGTTGCAGGCATATCTGTTTCACAACGGAGCGAAGATGGCCGGCAAGAATATAGGCCTGATAGTGTCGAGCGCCAGCAGCGGAATCAGCGGCGTTGTGGCCGATGCAAAAAGGCTGATACCTGACGGTAAGTTCCTTGAGCCGAATCTGTGGATTCGCTCCTCGCAGACGTCGGGCTGCCGCGGGCTGATAGAGCAATGGCTCAAGGATATTGATTACTCTAATCTGCAATCGGGTATATCGCGCGTGGATATTGCTCCGGCCCCGGCGGACGGGATGGAGATATATAGCCTCAGCGGGGCTCTTGCCGGAACTGAGCCGGCAAGGCTCCCCGCCGGGGTGTATATAGTGCGGAAAAATGGCAATGCCATAAAAGTGAGAATATGAAATTGCGCTGCGGCAACGGCAAGATGACGCGGATTGAGCGGGAGAAGCGGGTAGTTGCCCGGATGGTGGCCATATACTGCCGGGGCAAGGAGGGCAATGAGCGCCTGTGCGGCGAGTGTGAGGCTTTGCTGGCGTATGCTCATCAAAGATTGACCTGCTGCCCTCATGGCAATGCCAAGCCGAGTTGCCGGAAGTGCAGCATACACTGCTACAGGCCGGAGATGAAAGCGAAGATTCGGGCCGTGATGCGTTATTCCGGCCCGAGAATGTTGCTGCGTGCGCCGCTTGCCGTTCTGGCTCATATGATGAACGATCAGGTCGGGAAACGAAAGCTCTCCGACCTGATCTGATGTGAGTTCGATATAGCGGGCCGTCAGGCTTTTTTTCTGCTCAGGAATCTTGCGGTGAGTTTCCGGCGCAGGGGCTCGTCGTAGAATCTGAGCGCGAGCCAGGCAATTACAATCACGGCAATGACCATTGCGATGGCGGCCGGCCAAATCTGAGAGGCCGGTGGGTTGGTGTTCCATATCCAGGCGTAAAAATAATACATGAACGGATAGTGGATTATGTAGACCGGATAGGAAATGTTGCCCAGAAATTCGCATATCTGTCCGCTGTTGCGGTCGGAAGTGTGGCCCGACGCTCCGAGATAGACAATCAGTGGGAAGAATACCAGGGTGCACAGAATGTCGTAGATGCCGTTTGCAACGCTTGGCCCCGGGGCGCCCACATAGGGCACCGACAGCAGCCCCACAATCAATGCTGTGCATATCCAGAAGGCGCCTCTGATGCGGATGGGGCGGAAGTTGCGCGACATCAGCAGGCCGATGGAGAACGAAAACGTCATTCGCGCAAGTCCGATCCAGAAGCCATAGTCGGCAGCCGTCCAGCCGAACCCGATGTTATAGTAGCCGGAAACGTTGCCGATTGACACATAGGCAAGGCATGCGCCGGCCAGGCCGGTGAATATTATCAGCCAGCGCGTTGATAATCTGTGGAGGAACAGGGCATAGAAAACGCTGCCTATATATTCGAAAAAGAGCGACCACGAGGGGCCGTTGAGCGGAAACATCTCTCCGTTGCCTCTCACTTCGGGCAGGGTGTGGGGCAGGGCCGGAATCATCAGCAGGCCGAGCAGCAGCGACAGCACTATGGCGGTGACGGATACGGCCGAACCGTCCCATTTTTCGCACCCCTGCGCCACGAACGAAATCACGCCGAACAAAACCCCGACGAGCACCATCGGTTGCAACCGGATTATGCGCCGCAGAAGGAAATTGCCCGTGGTCATCCCTTTTGCCCAGCGGCCATCGTAGGCGTAGCCGATAACGAAGCCCGACAGGACGAAAAAGAAGTCGACGGCCAGGTAGCCGTGGTTGACGCACTGGTCAACGGGCGATGTGGCAAACGCCTCGCCAATGTGGTAGAAAATCACCATCAGGGCCGCCACGCCGCGCAGGCCGTCAAGAAGCTCATATCGCGGCTTATTCGTGATAGAATTGTTCATGGATGTCGAAATTGTGTTCAGTATCTGCCTGCAAAGTTAGGCATTTCCGGAACATAAATTTTTGACATAAATCAAATTCGGCCGATTCGGCTCAGGGTTGAGAGCGATATGCCCAGATAGGAGGCGATGTAGCTGCGCTTGACGCGTTTGCACACGTCGGGAAACTGTTGGTAGAACATTCTGTATCGCTCGGCGGCCGGCAGCGACAGGCGCTCCTTGTGGGTGCGGTGGATTCTGCGGTATTCGATTTCATGAATCTTGCCCCACCAGACGGCCCATTCGAGGTTGTTGCGTATCAGGTGGCGCAGCTTGCTCAGCGGAATGCCGTATGCTTCGACCGCCTCCAGGGCCTCGACGCATTCCTCGCTCCGTTGGCCGGAGTAAACCTCGTCCATGCTGAAAACGATATTGCCGGCGGTTGAAAACGAAGTGGTGATTTCCTCTCCGTCGACTATCCAGTAGGAGCGGGTCAGCCCTTTTTCGATGAAATAGGCGTGGCCGCAAAGCTCGCCGAGTCTGACTATGGCCTCCCCTTTGCGGAACCTGACAGGCGCGAGGCAGCACAGCAGCTCTTCGACCGACTGCTGCGACATGCCTGGGCAAACGGCCTCAAGCCGGGTCAGAATATTTGTGAATTTCAGCGTCTCCTCCGTCATAGGGGTCAAACATTACAGGGGCATTACGCAATGAGAGCAACCGGGGGCCGGTTGCTCTCATTGGCGGAAAGACAGGGATTCGAACCCTGGGTACCCGTAAGGGTACAA
>CAYUFQ010000093.1:0-7043 GCA_964444045.1 uncultured Bacteroides sp. | reverse complement strand
GGCGATTACCGTTGCAGGGTCGAGAAAATCGGTGAGTATGCCGCCTGAGGATTGCGAGGTTACGTTGGCCGATATGTCAACCCGGTCGATTTTTTTCTCGGATAGCTGGGTCTCCACGTTGAACAGGCGGATGGAGTCGACGTCGCTGCCGAACAGGTCGATGCGCACCGGCAGTTCGCCCGAATAGCCGTAGATGTCGAGTATCGAGCCGCGCACCGCGAAGTGGCCCGGCTCATATACGTAGTCTTCCTGCGTGAATCCGTTGGTGCGCAGCCATTTTTCTATCTCAGTGAGGTTCACTTTGGAGCCAGTGGCTATGGCCAGGGTATGGTCGGTGACAGCCTCGGGAGAGCCTACTTTCTCGGCCAGCGCCTCGGGGTAGGTGACCAGAAAGCGGAGCGACGTGGCCGGGGCATAGAGCCGCGCGGTGGCTTCGTTGCGCAAAATCTGCGAAGGGGCGTCGGGCTGGCCGTATTTTATGTGGCGCTTATAGCCCGAGGGGAGAAACGTCACGGCCTCGTCGCCGCACAGGCGGCACAGGTCGTGATAGAGATAGCCGGCATCGTCGGCCGAGTCGGCAATGACCACCATGGGGCGTTTGCGCCCGGTTTCCGACAGCATGACGGCCGGAGCCGAGCCTGCCAGACCGTAGACGCTTACCAGACGCGAGTCGGAGAGTGCCGCACGCAGTGCTTTGGTGCGGGCTTTGTCCTGAGGCAGTTCCACCGGTTGTTTATTTCAGATTGAGGATGGTTTTATATTCCGCCGGATCGGTGATGATTTCAATTGCCTGCTGCAGCGGCCGGTTAAAGCGCAGTTCGGCTCCGAGGGCAGCCCGGCGGAAGCCATAGCGGGGCACTATGGCGTCGGTGAGCAGGTAGCTGATAAGCTCGCGATTTATGTCGAGGTCGTCGCCAAGGTCGCGGTGCAGGGCGCTCTCGAGCTCCTTGATGCGGGTTTCAACGCTGTCGGTCATGTAGTTTTCTTGCTTCAGACCTTCGCGAAGGGCTTTCAGCAATTCGGTGTAGCCTTTGTCGTAGTTGAAATCCGACGGAATCAGGAACTCTTTGAACTGATTGAACACTTCGTCGGTCACCGTGAACTCTTCGGGATTGCCTATCGACGGATTTTCCGACTGGAACTTATTGGCGAAGTCGATATCCCAGCCTTCTGACGATATGGTGTAGAGGATGCTGTTGTTTTTGATTGACTCGACCTTGCGGTCGGGGGTTATTCCGCCGCCGTCGCGCACCTCGCGTCCGAGCCTGGTGTGATATACGGTGGTGAGGCTGTCGGGTGTGCGGGCCACCGAGCCGTCGGGATTGCGGCGGCTGTAGTCGATGGCCTGAATGAGGCGCCCTGAGGGGATATAGTATTTCGCCACGGTGATTTTCACTGCGCCGTCGTAGGGGAGCGGACGGCTTGACTGCACCAGCCCTTTGCCGAAAGAGCGTTCACCGACGATGACGGCGCGGTCGAGGTCCTGCAGCGCTCCGGCCACTATCTCGGCGCTCGAGGCGCTGCTGCCGTTGATGAGGATGGCCAGCGGAAGGTCTTTGGCAATAGGTTTGCGTCCGGTTTTATAGACGCGTTCGCTGCGGGAATCGCGCCCGCGGGTACGCACTATCTCAGTGCCTTTGTCGACGAAGAGCCCGGCAATCTCAACGGCGCTTTCAAGCAGTCCGCCCGGATTGCTCTGAAGGTCGAGCACCAGCGACGTGATGCCCTGGCCGAGCAGCTCCTGCAGGGCATCGCTGACGGCCTGAGGCGCTTTTTCGGTAAACGAGTTGAGATAGATATAGCCCACTTTGTTGTCGGGGCCTGTGGTGCCGTAGTAGGGCACTTCGGGGTTGTGAATCTTTTCACGCTCGATGGTGAAGGTGAGGATGGAGTCGGCAGCATACGGCCGGTTCACCTTGACCTGCAGGGTGGTGCCGGCAGTGCCGCGCAGGCGTTCGCTCACCTGCGCCACCGTGAAGCCCTTGGTTATCTCCGTGGTGTCGATTTGCAGAATCACGTCGCCGGCTCTGACTCCGGCCTTCCACGACGGGGTGTTCTCATAGGGTTCGGAGAAGCGGATGCTGCCGTTGCGGGCGCGGTTGATAACGGAGCCTACGCCGCCATATTCGCCGGTCGACAGCTGCTGAAGCGCCTCGGTGTCGTCGGCCGAATAATATTCGGTGTAGGGGTCGATTTCATCGAGCATGTAGACTATGGCCGTGTTGATGGCTTTTTTGGCATCGAGAGAGTCAACATAGTTGAACTGCACCTCCTTGAACAGGGTGTTGAAAATCTCAAGGCTTTGCGAAATTTCCTTTTTGTTGCCCGGAATGGCAGCCCGGATGCCGCTCAGGGCCAGGGCGGCCGCAGCGGCTGATATAAGTAGTCTTTTCATAGGATGACTTTAATTGCTGTTGAGGGTGCCGACTCGCAGTTGGTGCGGTCGAGCGCGGTAATCACATACACTCCGGGTTCGGTTGGGGTGTAGGTGGGTGAATACGTAACGGCTCGGATGGCCGCGGGGTTTTCGATATCAATCTCTTTTTCGGAGGCGAAGCCATATACCACCCATTTGCCTGCCGCCTGTTCGGGAGCCCACGACAGGGTGGTTCCGTCGAATGTCAGCCCGGTAGGTTTTTGGGCCGGTTCGGCTGGCTTCCACATATATTCGGGCACGAGCGCCGGGGTGGAGTAGGCCTTCGAGCGCAGCTGGCCGGCTATGTCGGGCAGAGATGCCGCATACCACCAGCAGTGGCCGTCGGCATTGGCCGCAAGGGCTAATTTTGAGTCCAGTTCTTGAAACTCATGTGTTTTCACGGCATCCTGGCCTATGTAGACGTGGCGGCCGCGGGAGTTGCTGATCCACCAGGGCGCCAGTTCGCCATAGGGGGCGCGGCGGTGGTTTATCTCCCAGTAGAGTTGCGGAATCTGGTAGTCAATCCAGCCTTTTTCGGCCCATAGAGGCACGTCGGCATAGAGGTCGTCGTAGTTCTGAAGGCCGCTGGTGTTGCTCCCCGAGGGGTCGGTCGATGCGTTGCGCCATATGCCGAACGGGCTTATGCCGAACCTCACCCAAGGCTTTCGTTCGGCAATCGTGCGGGCCACCTGTTCGATGAGCAGGTCTACGTTGTGGCGGCGCCAGTCGTCAATGCTCATTGCGGTTTTAGCCTCGGCATAGGCTTCTGAGTCGGGAAACTTGAGCTTGCCCGACGGGTAGGGATAGAAATAATCGTCGAAATGGATGCCGTCAACCTCGTAGCGGGTGATTATATCGGCCACTATGTCGCATATCAGGTCGCGGTTGTCTTGTCGCGACGGGTCGAAGTAATAGCCTTTGCCATATCTGACAAAGCGCTCGGGCTGTTGTTTCAGCATATGGCTGGCCGGCAGCCCCGGGGCCTCGGCCACTGTGGGGGCCCTGTAGGGGTTGAGCCATGCGTGCAGCTCCATGCCGCGTTTATGGGCCTCCTCGACCATGAATTGCAGAGGGTCCCACATTGGCGACGGCGCTTTGCCCACCGCTCCCGTAAGGAATCCGCTCCAGGGCTCTATGTCAGACTCATAGAAGGCATCGGCCCGCGGCCTTACCTGAAAAATCACCGCGTTGATGCCGGTTTGCTGCAGCCGGTCGAGCAAGTTGGTGAGATAGGCCCGGTTCTGGTCGGTGGTGCGCTTTTCGTAGCCCTGGAATATGGTTTGAATCCAGGCTCCGCGAAAGTCGCGCTTAGGTGCGCCGCCCCATGCCGCCGGCATGGCCAGCAGCAGAGCCATAATCGCGAGCCTGAATCGAATCATCAGATGGCAAAGATGGATTTATACTTGAGCAGGAGAGACTTGAAGGCATCGCTATTGCGCAGCGGACCTACGTTGATGCGCGAGTCGTCGTTGTTCATCCAGTCATGATAGTTGGCATAGCCGGCCTTGAGGGCGGCTTCGGTGCATTCAATGGCCTTTTCGGTGCGTCCGGCCCATGCATAGAAGCAGGCGCCGAGATAGTGGTTGCGGCCGTCGTAGTCGGGTTCGGCAAGGATGGCGTCCATCCAGGCTATGGCCGGTGCCGTCTTGCCGTCGAAGAGCTGGGCGAAGCCAAGCAGCGAAGTGACGCGCTCGGGGTGGTCGAGCTCAAGGTCGATAACGCGGGCATAGAGTCCCTTGGCGGCCTTGGGCTGGTTGAGGAAGTCGTTGAGCACCCATGCGCGGGTCATGTAGTTCATCGGCTCATAGGGCTGGCTCATCACAACTTCGCCGAGCAGCGCCGACGCCTCTTTGGCCGTTTCCTTCCTGGCGAGAATCAGGGCTTTCTCCACCGTGGCGTCAACGTCGTCGGGCATGAAGTCGAGGGCGCGGTCGATTGAGTTGAGCGCCTTGTCGGAGTTGCCCATGGCGCGTTGAATCATGGCCCTGACGGTGTAGTAGTGACACACGTCGTCGTTGCCCTCGCTTGAGGCGATGGCGGCGTCGGAGTTGTCGAGCGCGGTCTGATACTGGCCGAGGGCGTAGTAACATTCGGCCAGGGCGCAATATATGCCTGAATAGTCATACAGGCCTTCGGCGAGGATATACTTGAAGTCGTCGATGGCGGCCGGATAGTGATAGTGGGCGGCGGCTATGGAGCCCCTGAGATAATAGAACAGCGGCTGACGCGGCGCCTGACGTATGGCGCCCGAAAGGCCCGACATCACGGCCGAGTAGTTGCCGTTGGCCAGCTGCACGAGCGCAGGCAGGGCATCGGGGTCGTTGGCATCGGTGGCGATGGCCAGCAGCAGGTCGTCGACGGCGGCGTTATAGTCGCCTATCTGCACTTTCACCTCGGCGCTGCGCACGTAGGTGGAGCTTTTGCCCGGCATCAGTTCGGTAGCTTTCTGCAGATAGTCCGATGCCAGACCGATGTTGTTTTCTTTGGCGGCCACGAGTGCCAGGCCGAAGTAGGCCTCCTGCGAGCGCGAATTGATGCGGAGCAGCTTGGTGTAGTCGGCCTTGGCCTCGGTGTAGAGGCCGAGGTCATATTCAATCTTGGCGCGCAGTTCGAGCATGGGCGACGATGTGGGGTCGAGCCTCAGCGCCTCGTTGGCCTCGGTCAGCGCCTGCGAGTAGCGTTTGAGCTGATAGTAGCATTCGGTGCGCAGGGCGTAGATGGCGTAGAGGGTCTCGGTGTCGGTTTCGGGGGCGTATTTCACGGCTGAGTCGAGGTCGTCGAGCGCCTTGAGGTAGTCGCCGTCGTTATAGTATGTGTTGGCGCGGCGAAAAAGTGTTTCGTAGTCTTTATAATTCTCGCGGAGCATATCGGCATAGGCCTGCATCACTGCGCGGTTAAAGTCGGCTTGCGTGGGTGCCTGGGCATTGCCGCCGGCGGCTATACCCAGCGAAAGGAGTGAGGTGATGAATATCTTTTTCATAATCAGCGGTTTATTTCGTTAATGGTTTCGCGCAGGCGGCTCAGCCGCTTGAGCATGTCGGGCAGCAGATTCAGCTGCAGCATGTTGGCGCCGTCGCTCTTGGCGGTGTGGGGGGTGGGGTGGGTTTCCATGAAAAGGCCGTCGGCTCCGGCTGCGATGCCGCAGCGGGCTATTGTTTCAATCAGGTCGGGCCGTCCGCCGGTCACTCCGGCCGTCTGGTTGGGTTGCTGCAGCGAGTGGGTGCAGTCGAGAATCACCGGGGCGAAGCAGTGCATCGCAGGCACTCCGCGGAAGTCGACCATCAGGTCCTGATAGCCGAAGGTGGTGCCACGTTCGGTGAGGGTCACCTGCTGATTGCCGGCCTCTACTACCTTCTGCACTGCGAATTGCATCGACTCGGGGGCGAGAAACTGCCCTTTTTTAATGTTGACCATCTTGCCGGTGCGGGCAGCTGCGAGCAGCAGGTCGGTCTGGCGGCATAGGAAGGCCGGAATCTGCAGAATGTCGACGAACGGTGCGGCCATCTCGGCCTCTTCGGGAGTGTGGATATCGGTCACCACCGGCACGTTGAACTCCACGGCCACCTTGCGCAGAATTTCCAGGGCGCGCAGGTCGCCGATGCCGGTAAACGAGTCAAGACGCGAACGGTTGGCCTTGCGGTAGCTGCCCTTGAAGGCATAGGGTATGTTGAGGTCGCGACACACCGGAGCTATGGCGCCGGCTATGTCGAGAGCCATCTGTTCGCCTTCGATTACGCAGGGGCCGGCCAGCAGAAAGAAGTTGCCTGTGGGCGATGACTGGAGATATTCGAGAGTGGTCATGAGGGTTAGTTTTCGATAGATGTGATTTGGTTTACTATGTGAACGGTTGAGGCGGCAAACAGGGCGGCCGTTTCGGTGCGCAGGCGGTTTCGGCCCAGGCTCACGGGCCGGAATCCGCATTTGAGCGCCAGCTCTACTTCCGCCGGGCTGAAGTCGCCCTCGGGGCCTATGAGTATGATGGTGTCGGCTCCGGGCATGACTTCGCGGGCCAGGAGGCGGCGCTCAACCGAGTCATCGCAATAGCATATGAAGCGGTTGGGCTCGGTGGCGTTTTCGATGATGCGGCGCAGCGGAGTCATCTGCTCGATTTGCGGCATGAAGGCCTTGAGCGATTGCTTCATGGCCGATACGGCTGTTTTTTCAAGGCGTTCATGCTTGATTTCGCGGCGCTCGGAGCGGTCGGTCAGGGCCGGAATCAGGCGGTTGATGCCTGTTTCGGTCAGCTTTTCGGTGAGCCACTCCATACGGTCCATGTGTTTGGTCGGAGCCACTGCTACGGTGAGGCTGTAGGGCCATGGCAGCGGGCTCTCCTTGCGGCTGATAATTTCCACCATGGCATGCCTGGCATGGGCTTCGACCAGGCGGCAGGTGTAGGTGCAGCCCCGGCCGTCGACCACCTCGATTTCCGAGCCCGCGGGGGTGCGGAGCACTTTAACGCAGTGGGCCGACTCAACTTCGGGAAGAATCGGGTTGACGGCTATGTCGGGTGCGAAAAATTGAATCATACGTAGGTATTGCCTGCGGCGCCTTCAAGATTGTCGCCTTCAAGAGTCTTTAATTCGCTATTGTTGATTTTTTGTTTCTGGGGGTTCTTGAATATGAAGAA
>CAYUFQ010000092.1:3519-7083 GCA_964444045.1 uncultured Bacteroides sp. | reverse complement strand
GGCACGGAATTTGGCCAGCTCCATGAAATAGTTGGTGGAGATACCCATGTCGAACTTGATGCGCGAGGCCACGGTGTCGACGTCGAGGCCGGCGTCGGTGAGCGAGGTGAGCCACTGCGCGCCCCAGCTCAGGGCGTAGCCGAGCTCCTGATAGATATATGCGCCGCCGTTGGTGAACATGGCCGAATCGACGCTGAGCACCCGCAGCCCCTTGACGGGAGCGGCGGTTTCAATCAGGGCCTTTGCGGTGGCAACGGGGTCGACCGGAGCCTTCGAGCCATGCTTGAGCTCACGCTTGAAGGGATTGAACTTCACGCTGCCGCAGAAGAGGTCTTGCGCGTTGGCGCTCACCACGTAGTCAACCAGCAGGCGCGTCAGCTCGCCGGCCTTGCGCATGCAGCAGCTCAGGTTCACCTCGGTCTTTGCCAGGTCGATGCCGTTGAGGAACGTGGCAAGAGCTTCGGCCGTCACCTCAGGCATGTGCCAGCCGATCGAGTCGGCGCCCCTCTGAAGCGCATCCAGAGCCTTGGCGTTGGCATCGGCCGCATTGTCGGCAAGGATTTCCTGGCGTATGCGCCAGTCGTTGTCGGCACGGGTGCCGCGCACATAGGGGAACTCGCCGGGCAGGGAGCCGATGGTGGAAAGGCCTTCGATATCCTCTCTGCGATACATGGGATTAACGCTGAATCCCTCGTTGGTTCTCCACACCAGCTTCTTTTCGAACGGCACGCCCTTGAGGTCAACGTCGACCTTGGCACGCCATTCCTCGGCAGTAACCGGGGGGAACATGTCAAACAGTTTTTCTTTATTTTCTGCCATATATGATATTGATTTGGTTATTTTCCATTATACCGTGCAAATATACAAATTATTTTTGCAATTCCCAACAAATTTTAAGCCACCCGAAGCAACCTACGTGACCCGGCAGGTGTTATTTCAGCAGAAACAACACTTTTAAAAACTCAATAACTATGAAAAACTTACATCAGAATGTGGCGGAACAGGCCGCAAAAGTCAGCGTTCAGGCCGCAAAAGTGGCTGAAAAAGAAGAAGTAGCCGCCGGCAAAGAAAGCATCAAAGACAAATTCAACGTACTGAAAGGCAAAGCCGAACCGCTGATTGACAAGGTGAAGAACGGAACTGCCAACGTGCTCGACTCAATCGCTGACGGCGCGGCAAATCTATCCGACAAGCTCAGATAGCCGTCCACCCGGCTCCACCCCGCTCCACTCCGCCGCCGGAGCCGGCTCAGATATCCCAGGTCAGCGAGTAGGTGACGGCGCGGGTGGGCGAGGAAGTGAGCGTATATGAGCTGATGCGGCTCCCCTCGTCCGTCAGAGCGAAATTATAGGAATAGCGCTCGGTCGTAGTGGTATGGTTGACGTGATTCTCGGTTTCGGCCTTCATCAGCAGGTCTTTCGGTAACTTGCCGAACACTCCGCAGCGCTGCAGCGGCGCAAACTGGCCGAGCTTGGGAATCATCACCGGCTTGTAGGTTTCGCTCTCGCTGTCGGGGAAATAGGTATATGAGGTGGTGTAGTAGGGAGTGGCATGGCCGGCGTAGTCGACATATCGGGTCGGGTTGCCGTCGTGCCACTCGATTTCGTCAGTCCAGCGCATGGGCGTATCGTCATTTCTGCGCCATTGGGCACGCTCTATGTTGACGAGCTGACCGGCTATATTGTAGATGAAGCGATAGGTATAGATAAACTCGCCGTCGAGTTCGCTGCCGCTGTAGATTCGCATCACGCCGTCGCATGAAAGTGCGCGGCCGTTGGCGTCGAGCAGAATGTTGTCGGTATACCGGCGCTCGCCGCTGATGCCCACATTGTATGTCTTGTATGCGGTTGTGACGTTGATGCTGTTGGCCGCCGGATATTCGTAGGTACACAATACCTCGTCCGGACCGTCGGTTACGTGCCACTGGCGCACGCGGCCGTTGCGGTCGTAGGCATAGGTTTCGGTGTAGTCGCCTGATGCGGTGATTGACAGCGGCAGAGCCACGGGAGCCTTTTCGGGCACTACGGGTTCGGAATCGTCGGAGCAGGCTGTCAGCACGAGGGCCAGGCCGGCAAGGCAGCAGAAAATTGAGGTCTTCATATGATTTCTTCTATTGTTGAGGAGTTGGAACTTACGGTGAGGCGAACGCGCAGACCGCTCACAAACGGCAGATTGCCGTCGATATGACCTATCGGCGCATTGAATGCCACCGGTATCCGCAGGCCATCCAGCGCCGAGGCAATCATGGAATACATATCCGTATGGTCGGCCGACGGCCGATAATCTGTAAACTGGCCTATTACCAGTCCGCGCAACCGGGCGAGCGCACCGCTCAGGCGCAGGCGCCACAACACGCGCTCCACCTTGTAAATCGGCTCGGCAACGTCTTCAAGCACCAGAATGGGGTCAGGCGTGTTCATCACGTCGAAAGGCGTGGAGGCCAGCCCGTTGATCACAGCCAGATTGCCGCCTACAAGAGTGCCGCACGCCTGGCCCGGGTGGTTGAGCGGGTGCGGAGCGAACCCGATTGCGGGCATATGGCCGGTGCGGAGTATGGCAAACAGGCGGCGGTTGGCATCATTGCCCTCACACCGCCGCAAAGTCAGCTCCTTGGCCATCGACGAATGAATGGAGAGCCAACCGCTGCGGAGGCACGCGGCATGCAGGGCCGAAATGTCGCTGAATCCGATAATCCATACCGGGCGGTGCATTTTCAGCTCAGAGAGCAGATGCACGGCCCCGTAGCCGCCGCGGGTACACAACACGGCCTTCACCGCCGCATCGTCAATCGCCGACTGCATATCGGCAAGCCGCTGAGCGGCAGTGCCGGAAAAAGAGCCGCTGCGTCCGGCCGCATGGGGCATCACCAACGGAGTGAAGCCCTCTGCCCTCAAGGCATCGCACGCGCCTTGAATCAGAGCGGGGTCAATGGCCGATGCCGGCGACGCCAGCGCCACCGTATCTCCCGGGGTGAGCAGCGGAGGGGTAATCATCAGTCGGCCAGGCAGGAATCAAGACTCCGGATGATTGCCTCCTTATCGAGATGCTGGCCGATGAATACGAGCTTGACCATGCGGTCGCCATATTCGGCATCCCAGTCGCGGCGCAGCTGCGCGTCGCGCGCCATCATCACCTCGAGTTCCTCGGCCGGCGCCGTGGCAAACCAATAGCCGGCAGGCTTGAGATTCTTCTGCACTCCGGCCTGCTCGAAGAGATAACACATATCCCGGTTGTTTGAAAAATAGCAGAGCCCTTTGCAGCGAATCACACCCTCGGGCCAGTGTTTGCCCACGAAGTAGTCAAACTTATTCAGGTCTAACGGCTTGCGCGTGTAGTACAGGAAAGTTTCGATTCCGTAGTGCAGGTGAGCGTGATGCTCCTCACACTCATGGCAGTGGCAGTGCTCGCCATGCTCATGGTGGTGATGGTGGTCATGATGGTGGTGCTCGTGGTCGTGGTCGTGGTCATAGTGATGATGCCCGTGTTCATGTTCGTCGTCATCGTCGTCATCGTCATCATCATCATGCCCCTCTATCTCGCGCACCCAGGTGGCCGAGGTGGCAA
>CAYUFQ010000092.1:0-3419 GCA_964444045.1 uncultured Bacteroides sp. | reverse complement strand
TCGTCATCATCATCATGCCCCTCTATCTCGCGCACCCAGGTGGCCGAGGTGGCAACCTTGTCGAATTCAAACATGCCGGTGTTGACGATTTCGTCAAGGTCAATCCGGGCATAGTCGGTTTCGATGATTCGGGCCTTTGGCTGCAGGGCGCGGATAACGGCGCGCACCCTACCGGCCTCTTCGGCGCTAACTTCCGATATTTTATTAAGAATCACTATATTACAGAATTCAACCTGACTTATCACGAGATTCTCTATATCGTCTTCGTCGTCGCGGTCGGCCTTATCGAATCCTTCGCCGCAGCCAAACTCCGAGGCCATGCGCAGGGCATCGACCACCGTGCAGATGCAGTCAAGCCGGGGCACGCCCGCCTCAGAGGCATACTCGCTGCCCGGAGCGGCCATGGCGCATATGGTCTGGGCAATCGGAGCAGGCTCGCATATTCCGCTGGCCTCGATTACTATGTAGTCGAACTTGCCGGTGGCGATAATGTCGGCCAGCTGCTTCATCAGGTCGGTCTGCAACGAGCAGCATATGCAACCGCTCTGCAAGGCAATCAGGTCGCCCGAGTCGTCGCTCTTGCCAACTATGCCCCCCTTCTGAATCAGGTCGGCATCGATATTTACCTCACCTATATCGTTAACTATCACGGCAAACCTGATGCCGCGGCGGTTGGCAAGGATTTCGTTGAGCAGGGTGGTCTTTCCGCTGCCCAGATAGCCCGTGAGCAGCAAAACGGGAGTTTCTTTCTTTGCGGTCATATTCTGTTTTAGCTCCTGATTATGTCAGAGCGAAAAGGAGTAGACGAGGCCTATGGTATGATGCGTCTCCATCTCGTCGGGGTCGGTGGTGTCGGCATAGCGGTAAAACAGGCTCACGTCGTTATTCTTGTTGATGCTGTATTCACACCCCACGGTAACGCGATATTTATCGCAGAACTTGCCGCCTTCGGTGCGATGCTTGGTGTGGTTCACGTCGCTCAGCAGCGAATAGAGCTCGAACTGCGCATACGGCTCCCAGCGGCATTTCTTATAGGGTTTGTATTCCACCTCCAGGCGGCTGCGCAACATGTGTTTGCTCTTTTCGTTGATGGTTTTGTTGCCGTAGGGCTTGCCTTCGTCGAACTGGGGCACGAGCAGCGACGGACGGTAGGTGTACTGATAGCGCTCGCGCAGACTCAAGGTAAACTTTTTCGATGGCTTCCACTGCCCGGTCACGCTAACGCCCACGCGATGTTTGTTCACCCAATAATCGGGCATATAGTAGCCTTTGGAGTTCAATCCGGCAAGAGTATTGGCCTGGATGAACGAATAGGCCACGGCGATTTTCAGCGGTTTGACGGGCTTATAGGCAGCTCCGGCCTCCACGCTCCACTGCGACGAATGGTCAAACCAGTCGGTTGTGCGGTATTCCACTCCGGCACTGACAGTGAACCGATGCGGCAGTTTGGCCGAGAACTCGGCTCCGCCGAGCAGCGACTGCGCCCGGGCGCCAAGCCCCAGGGCGGCAAATACGCCGATCGGCAGGATGCGCTTTACGATGATGTGCATATAGGATTACTGGCCTTCCTTGGGGAACTTCACCACGTTGTCGACCGTGTTCTGGCCTTCAACCGTGGGCACGTAGTAGATTTTGAGCATGGCGGTGTCGCGCAGGAAGTCGATGTGGCCCACCTCGATGCGCTGAATGTTGAGGCCGGTGCGCTTTTCAAGGTCGGCCAGCATCTCGTCGTATTTGGCGGGAGCGGTAAGCTCGGGGCGATCGTAGAGCACGAGCTTGCAGGCCACGTGTTTAATCCAGTTCGAGCTTTCGCAAATCCATATCCAGCCCACAAAGAGCACGTTGGCCACCAGGGCCTGCATCAGGTGCGATGCCAGGGCATTGATTACTGAAATGGCGATAATCACGAAAAGATAGGTCATTTCGCGCACGGGCATCGACTCCGTCCTGTAGCGTATTATGCCGAAGATTGCAAACAGGCCCAGGGCGAACCCGACCTTGAGCTTCACTCCTCCAAGCAGGTAAATCAGGAAGAAAATGCTCACCGATATGAGCGAGAAGGTGAAATAATAGTCCTTGCGCTTGCTCTTCGGATAATAGAGCAGGTGAATTATGCAGGTAACTATCAGAGCGTTGAACGCAAAGCGTATGAGCAATTCCCAAAGGTCGGTGGTGCTGAAGCCTTCGGGGTTGACAAGATCCCAGAGCGAGGGATGAGTAGCCACGTCAGAGCCGGCGGCGTCGAGTAGCTGTTCGTCTGCAAGCATTTTTGGCATGATTTAAGAAGTTTATCAATTATGAATTATCAATATTAAGAATTAGCGTTGCTGATAAGTTTGGCCACGTAGCGCAGGCGCTCGTTGAAGCGGTTGCGCTTGAGCGAGGGATCGGTCAGCGCCATGCCTATGCAATATTTGCTGAATCCGCTCTGATGGATGCGGAGCTGCTTCAGCAGGTCGAGCACCGGCGAGAAGGTCTGCCCGTCGCGCTTCACCTCGATGATTACCAGCGGACCCATGTCGTGGTCGAGGCCGGTCTTCTCGTTATGGAATTTCAGGTCGAAATCAATAGTGAGGCGCTCGGTCATAGCGTTGTTGACCAACGTGATGCGGCGAAAGGCATTGCTCAGATGCGGAGTGAGGTTGGCGGCTCCGTAGCGCGACTTCTGAAGCAGAAACGACCGATATACATAGAGATTCAGGTCGGGCACGCGCTCCTGCACCTGCATGCGCTTCTTGTCGGTGCGCCCCTTGTTGTTCTTGCGCTTCACTTCAAGGAATGCGATGCCCGAACTCTCATATCGGCGCACTCTGACTTTCTGGCGGTTCTTTTTCCCACGCTGGTGCTGACCGAACATGTCGCAATCGTCAGTGTCGTAATAGAGGGTGGTGTAAGGCATCATCTGCCTGCCTTCGATTTCCTGAATGGCATAGCGGTCAACCGCCAGCCGGAGCAGGCGCTCAAGACGGTCAATAGTGGTGACGAACTTAGTGTCGACGCGGTTCATGAGCTTCACCTTGCCCATTTCTTCAAGCGACACCGACCGATATTCGTTGAGCAGTTGTTGTAACATCGCGTCTAAGTTACGATTATTTTTTCACCGTCACAAATTATTTGCCGTATTTCTTTGCCTGCCCGGCAATAAGTTCTTTGTCGGAAAAATAATTTATTCGCATGGCGGCACGCACTTCGTCGAGGGTGCGGGCGGCCGTTTCGCGGGCCTTTTCCGAACCCTCACGCAGAATTTCATACACCTCGGGAATATGCTGCTCGAAATATTGCCTGCGCTCGCGTATGGGCACAAGCTCTTCTTCCAGAATGTTGTAAAGCAGCTTCTTCACCGTGCCGTCGCCAAGTCCGCCGCGGGTGTAATGGTCTTTCAGCTCCTGCAGGTTGGCATAGTCGGGCAGATATTTGGC